>NZ_MBET01000052.1:0-149534 GCF_001954215.1 Mycobacterium sp. IS-2888 | reverse complement strand
GTCGTCGACCAGATCGAGCGGTTCGCTCCGGGATTCCGCGACCGCATCCTGGCGTCCGTCAGCAAGAGCGCCGCCGACCTGCAGGCCTACAACCCGAACTTCATCGGCGGCGACATCATCGGCGGCGCCAACGACGGCCTGCAGGTTGTCCTGCGCCCGCGCATCGCCGTCAACCCGTACGCGACCGGTGTTCCCGGCGTCTACCTGTGCTCGCAGTCCGCGCCGCCGGGCGCCGGCATCCACGGACTGTGCGGCTATCACGCCGCCACCGCCGCGCTGCGGCGGCTGCGCGGGTAACGCAGGTCACCTCCGAGGGGGACGCCCAGCAACCGTCGTCGCTACTGATCTAGGCTGACGGCGAGCGGTTTCATCAGCGATCAGACAGGGAGAGACAAGTGACGGTCCGAGTAGGCATCAACGGCTTCGGTCGAATCGGACGCAACTTCTACCGGGCCCTACTGGCCCAACAGGAGCAGGGCATCGCCGACGTGGAGGTGATCGCCGTCAACGACATCACGGACAACAGCACGCTGGCGCACCTGCTCAAATTCGACTCGATCCTCGGCCGGCTGCCCCACGACGTCAGCCTCGAAGGCGACGACACCATCGTCGTGGGCCCCGCGAAAATCAAGGCGCTCGAGGTCCGGGAGGGCCCGGCGGCGCTGCCGTGGGGCGACCTCGGCGTCGACGTCGTCGTGGAATCCACCGGGCTGTTCACCAACGCGGCCAAGGCCAAGGGCCACCTGGACGCCGGCGCGAAGAAAGTGATCATCTCCGCGCCCGCGACCGACGAGGACATCACCATCGTTCTCGGGGTCAACGACGACAAGTACGACGGCAGCCAGAACATCATCTCCAACGCGTCGTGCACCACGAACTGCCTTGCGCCGCTTGCCAAAGTGCTCGACGACGAATTCGGCATCGACCGGGGCCTGATGACCACCATCCACGCCTACACGCAGGATCAGAACCTGCAGGACGGCCCGCACAAGGACCTGCGTCGCGCCCGCGCCGCCGCGCTGAACATCGTGCCCACCTCCACCGGCGCGGCCAAGGCCATCGGCCTGGTGATGCCCAACCTGAAAGGCAAGCTCGACGGGTATGCGCTGCGCGTGCCGATTCCGACCGGCTCGGTGACCGACCTGACCGCCGACCTGTCCAAGTCCGCGAGCGTCGAGGAGATCAACGCGGCGTTCAAGGCCGCCGCCGAGGGCCGGCTCAAGGGCATCCTGAAGTACTACGACGCGCCGATCGTCTCCAGCGACATCGTCACCGACCCGCACAGCTCGATCTTCGACTCCGGCCTGACCAAGGTGATCGCCAACCAGGCCAAGGTGGTGTCGTGGTACGACAACGAGTGGGGTTACTCCAACCGCCTGGTCGACCTGGTCGCACTGGTTGGCAAGTCGCTGTAGACCGTGTCCGTTCCCAGCCTCGAAGACCTTCTGGCGGAAGGTGTTTCAGGTCGCGCCGTGCTGGTGCGCTCCGACCTCAACGTGCCGCTCGATGCGGGGGTCATCACCGACCCGGGCCGCATCACCGCGTCCGTCCCGACGTTGCGGGCGCTGGCCGAGGCCGGCGCCAAGGTGGTGATCGCCGCGCACCTGGGTCGCCCCAAGGGCGGACCCGACCCCGCGCTGTCGCTGGCGCCGGTGGCCGCCGCGCTCGGCGAACAGCTGGGCCGGCACGTGCAATTGGCCGGCGACGTGGTGGGCGGCGACGCGCTGGCCCGCGCCGAGGGGTTGACCGACGGCGACGTCCTGTTGCTGGAGAACGTCCGGTTCGACCCGCGGGAGACCAGCAAGGACGACGGCGAGCGACTCGCCCTGGCCAAGCTGCTGGCCGAACTGGTCTCCCCGGGGGGCGCTTTCGTCTCCGACGGCTTCGGGGTGGTGCACCGCAAGCAAGCCTCCGTGTACGACGTCGCCACCCTGCTACCGCACTACGCCGGCACGCTGGTCGCCGAGGAAATCCGGGTGCTCGAGCAGCTGACGGCCTCGACCAAGCGCCCGTACGCGGTGGTGCTCGGCGGGTCGAAGGTGTCCGACAAGCTCGGCGTCATCGAGTCGCTGGCGACCAAGGCCGACAGCATCGTGATCGGCGGCGGCATGTGCTTCACTTTCCTTGCCGCGCAGGGCCTTTCGGTTGGGACATCCCTGCTCGAGACCGACATGGTCGACACGTGCCGCAGGCTGAGTGAGACCTACCACGACGTGCTGCGCCTTCCGGTGGACATCGTGGTGGCGGAGCGCTTCGCCGCCGACTCGCCGCCGGAGACCGTGGCCGCGGACCGGATTCCGGACGACAAGATGGGCCTGGACGTCGGACCCGAGTCGGTGCGGCGGTTCGCCGCGCTGTTATCCAACGCCGAGACCGTCTTCTGGAACGGCCCGATGGGCGTGTTCGAGTTGCCCGCGTTCGCGGCGGGCACCAAGGGCGTGGCCGAGGCGATCGTCGCCGCGACGGGCAAGGGTGCGTTCAGCGTGGTCGGCGGCGGCGACTCCGCGGCCGCCGTGCGCGCGCTCGGCATCCACGAGGGTGAGTTCTCGCACATATCCACCGGCGGTGGCGCATCGCTGGAATACCTGGAGGGCAAGACGCTGCCCGGCATCGAGGTACTGGGCCGGCCGCAGCCAAGTGGAGGAGCCTCGTGAGCCGCAAGCCGCTGATCGCCGGCAACTGGAAGATGAACCTCAATCACTTCGAGGCGATCGCGCTGGTGCAGAAGATCGCCTTCGCGCTGCCGGACAAGTACTACGACAAGGTCGACGTCACCGTGCTCCCGCCGTTCACCGACCTGCGCAGCGTGCAGACCCTCGTCGACGGCGACAAGCTGCGGCTGACCTACGGCGCCCAGGACCTGTCCCAGCACGACTCGGGCGCCTACACCGGAGACATCAGCGGCGCCTTCCTGTCGAAGCTGGGCTGCTCGTTCGTCGTCGTCGGGCACTCCGAGCGGCGCACCTACCACAACGAGGACGACGACCTGGTGGCCGCCAAGGCGGCCGCCGCCCTGAAGAACGAACTGACGCCGATCGTCTGCATCGGCGAGCACCTGGAGGTCCGGGAGGCCGGCGAGCACGTCGGCCACTGCGAGAAGCAGCTGCGCGGCTCGCTGGCCGGCCTTTCGGCCGAGCAGATCGGCCGGGTCGTCATCGCCTACGAGCCGGTCTGGGCGATCGGCACCGGCCGGGTGGCCAGCGCGGGCGACGCCCAGGAGGTGTGCGCGGCGATCCGCAAAGAGTTGGCGTCCCTCGCCTCGTCGCAGATCGCCGAGGGCGTCCGGGTCCTCTACGGCGGCTCGGTGAACGCGAAGAACATCGGCGAAATCGTCGCCCAGAACGACGTCGACGGCGGCCTCGTCGGGGGCGCGTCGCTGGACGGCGAGCAGTTCGCGACGCTGGCGGCCATCGCCGCCGGCGGGCCGCTGCCGTGATGCCGCCGCGAAGCCGGTAGGCTGCACGTCATGCAATTGGCCCTGCAGATCACCCTGGTGGTCACCAGCATCCTGGTGGTGTTGCTGGTGCTGCTGCACCGCGCCAAGGGCGGCGGCCTGTCGACGCTGTTCGGCGGGGGCGTGCAGTCGAGCCTGTCCGGGTCGACCGTGGTCGAGAAGAACCTGGACCGGTTGACGCTGTTCATCACCGGCATCTGGCTGGTGTGCATCATCGGCATGGCCCTGCAGATCAAGTACCGCTGACGCGGTCAGGTGCACAGGCTGGGGGCGTCGCACACGTTGCCCGGGCAATAGGTCGAGTGCGCGGCGTTGACCATGGTCCCGATGTCCAACAACGTCACGCCCCTCTTGTCCAAGTGAGCGTGGATGTCGTCGGCGATCTGTTGTGGCGTCCAACCCCACGTGAGGTCGTAGCAGATGAGGTGCGCCTCCCCGATGAGCGCTTCTTCGGTCTGGGGTGGCCAGGTGAGGCCGACGGCGCGCAGCTGCGCGAGGTACGCGTCATCGGCGGGAGTGGCGGTCGCGGTCGCCGCGCTACCCAGCAGGGCAGCGCCGGCAATCATCGGAATGGCCAGCGCGGCCAGCCAGCGAGGTGAGGGCATTTCGGTTCCCGTCTTTTCGTGTTGCCTTAGCTCACCGCGGCGAGTGTGAATTTCACGACGGGACACGCCGGCAATGCGTCGTGAAGTTCACTTTCGGCCGCGGCCGCCTGAGCCCTCGCCGGGCGGAGCGCGCCATCCGCGCCGATACTGGGACGCATGGTTGAGGCTCCCGACGCCGCGCTCGAACCGATCGGCGCGGTCCAGCGGACCGCGACCGGGCGCGAGGCGACCGAGCCGATGCGCGCCGACATCAGGCTGCTCGGTGCGATCCTCGGCGACACCGTGCGTGAGCAGAACGGTGACGAGGTGTTCGACCTCGTGGAGCGCGCCCGGGTGGAATCGTTCCGGGTTCGGCGCTCCGAAATCGACCGGGCCGACCTGGCGCGCATGTTCGAGGGGATCGACATCCACCTCGCGATCCCGATCATCCGGGCGTTCAGCCATTTTGCACTGCTGGCCAACGTCGCCGAAGACATCCACCGCGAACGCCGCCGCGCCGTTCACATCGACGCGGGCGAGCCGCCCCAAGACAGCAGCCTCGCCGCCACCTACGCGAAACTCGATCTCGCGGAACTGAATTCGGCCACGGTGGCCGATGCACTGAAGGGCGCCCTGGTCTCCCCGGTCATCACCGCCCATCCCACCGAGACCCGCCGGCGCACCGTCTTCGTCACCCAGCACCGGATCACCGGGCTGATGCGACTACACGCCGAGGGCCACACCCAGACCGACGACGGCCGCGACATCGAACTCGAGCTGCGCCGCCAGGTCCTCACACTGTGGCAGACCGCACTGATCCGGCTCTCGAGGCTGCAGATCACCGACGAGATCGACGTCGGGCTGCGCTATTACCCGGCCGCATTGTTCGAGGTGATCCCGCAAGTGAACAGCGAGGTTCGCGACGCGCTGCGCGCTCGGTGGCCGGACGCCGAGCTGCTCGCCAACCCGATCCTGCAGCCGGGCTCCTGGATCGGCGGTGACCGCGACGGAAACCCGAACGTCACCGGAGAGGTGGTGCGGCGGGCCACCGGCAGCGCCGCGTTCACCGCGGTGGCGCACTACCTGGCCGAGCTCACCGACCTCGAGCAGGAACTGTCGCTGTCGGCGCGACTGGTCGGCGTCACCCCCGAACTGGCCGAGCTGTCCGACGCGTGCCCGGAGAACGCCCGGGCCGACGAGCCGTACCGGCGTGCCGTGCGGGTGATCCGCGGCCGGCTCACCGCGACCGCCGCCGAGATCCTGGACCGGCGACCGCAGCACGAGCTCGACCTGGGCCTGACCCGGTATGTCACGCCCGCCGAATTGCGCACCGACCTCGACACCGTCGACGCTTCGCTGCGCGCCCACGGCAGCGCGCTACTGGCCGACGACCGGCTGGCGTTGTTGCGAGAAGGCGTGGGCGTCTTCGGGTTTCACCTGTGTGGCCTCGACATGCGGCAAAACTCCGACGTACACCAAGAGGTGGTCGGCGAGCTGCTGGCGTGGGCGGGTGTGCACCCGGACTACGGCTCGCTGGCGGAAGACGAGCGGGTCGAGCTGCTGGCCGCCGAACTGAGCACCCGCCGACCGCTGCTCGGCGAGCGCGCGGAATTGTCCGACCTGGCGCGCGGCGAGCTGGGTGTGATGGCCGCCGCCGCCCACGCCGTCCGGCGCTACGGGCCCGCCGCGGTGCCCAACTACGTGATCTCGATGTGCCAGTCGGTGTCGGACGTGCTGGAGGCCGCGATCCTGCTGAAAGAGGCCGGCCTGCTGGACGCCTCGGGGCCGGAACCCTACTGCCCGGTGGGCATTTCGCCGTTGTTCGAGACGATCGACGATCTGCACAACGGCGCGGCGATTCTGCACGCGATGCTGGAACTGCCCGTCTATCGGGCGCTCGTCTCCGCGCGCGGCGACTCGCAAGAGGTGATGCTGGGCTACTCCGACTCCAACAAGGACGGCGGTTACCTCGCCTCCAGCTGGGCGGTGTACCGGGCGGAGCTGTCCCTGGTCGAGGTGGCCCGCAAGACCGGAATTCGGTTGCGGCTCTTCCACGGTCGCGGCGGCACCGTCGGGCGCGGCGGCGGGCCGAGCTACCAGGCGATCCTGGCGCAACCGCCGGGAGCGGTGAACGGATCGCTGCGCCTCACCGAGCAGGGTGAGGTGATCGCCGCCAAGTACGCCGAACCCCAGTTGGCGCGCCGCAATTTGGAGAGCCTGGTGGCGGCGACGTTGGAGTCCACGCTGCTGGACGTCGAGGGTCTCGGCGAGGCAGCCGAACCGGCGTACGCGGTGCTCGACGAGGTGGCGACCCTGGCGCGGCGCGCCTACGCCGAGTTGGTGCACGACACACCGGGTTTCGTCGAATACTTCAAGGCATCGACACCGGTCAGCGAGATCGGATCGCTGAACATCGGCAGCCGGCCCGCCTCGCGCAAGCCCACCGAGTCGATCGCGGACCTGCGCGCCATCCCGTGGGTGCTGGCGTGGAGCCAGTCGCGGGTCATGCTGCCCGGCTGGTACGGAACCGGATCGGCGTTCGAACAGTGGATCGCGGCGGGTCCGGACAGCGAAGCCGACCGGGTTGCGACGCTGCACGAGCTGTACGAGCGGTGGCCGTTCTTCGCCAGCGTGCTGTCGAACATGGCGCAGGTGCTGGCCAAGAGCGACCTGGGCCTGGCGGCCCGCTACGCCGAGCTGGTGCCCGACGAATCGTTGCGGCGCAGGGTATTCGACAAGATCGTCGACGAACATCGGCGCACCATCGCCATGCACAAGCTCATCACCGGTCACGACGACCTTCTCGCCGACAACCCGGCGCTCGCGCGTTCGGTGTTCAATCGGTTCCCGTACCTGGAGCCACTGAACCACCTTCAGGTGGAACTGCTGCGCCGCTACCGCTCGGGCGACGACCACGAATTGGTGCAGCGCGGCATCCTACTGACCATGAACGGCCTCTCCAGCGCGCTGCGCAACAGCGGGTAAATGGCCGACATCCGCGCGCCGATGGCCGTCACCGCCGCCGACGCGCAGTATGGTCTCGGGCGATGGGTGCGCCGTCTCTTTGGTTGATTCTTGTCAGCGTGGTCGCCACCGCGATCGTGCTCGCGGTGGTCAGCGTATGGTTCGGCAATCGTGTCCTGGCCGGCGAAGGAAAACTGCACGATTCGGCCATGTCGCCGTTCGTCGCCATCGTCGGGCTTGTCTACGGCGCCCTGCTTGGGTTCACCGTGGTCGTCACCTGGCAACAGTTTTCCGCCACCCAGGTCATCGTCGCCAACGAGGCGTCGGCACTGACGACGCTGTACCGGCAGACCGTCGCCATGCCGGAACCGGAGCGGCCCCAGCTTCAGCAACTGCTGCGCCAGTACACGACGGCGGTGGCGGGTTCCGATTCGACCAAGCCGGCCGGCGACGGCGCCCGCGACAGCGCACGCGCCGCGATCACGCAGATGTACCGCATCGCCGGCAGTCAGTCCCCGGGTGCCGCGTTGAGCGCCATCAATTCCCAGTTCCTCAGCGAGTTGAGCGTGCTGTCGTCCGATCGCACCCAGCGCATGATCGCGACCAAGCCGCGGATACCGGCGCTGCTGTGGTTGGGACTGATCTTCGGCGGGGTTGTCCTGGTAGGCCTTACCGGATTCCTGCGCCTGGGCAGCACCCTCGGCCAGGCACTCCTGTCCAGCGCGGTCGCCGTCCTCCTGGGCCTGCTGCTGTGCATCGACTACTCGCTCGACCATCGCTCCGAGACCGACCACGCGATCACGTCGGAGCCGTTCGGACACGCGCTGGACGTTTTCGACGCGGTCGACCGCGGAACCTAGTGCACCGTACGGTTGCGCAGCCGGTCCAGCACGCCGCGCACCGCGTGCTCGGTGACCGACAAGGGGGACATCACCGTTTCGCCCACCCCGACCATGTAGTCGATGCGCTGGACGATCGCCTCCACCGGCTCGACGAGCGCGATGAGCCGCTGGGCGAGATTGTCCAGGCTGTGCAGCACGCCCTCCAGATGATCCAGGCCGCCCTCCAGGCGTTCCACCGTCGCGTTGAGGGCCGATAGCGAGCTGTTCAGCTCGACCATCGTCCTGCCGAGGCCGTCGAGGACGTCTTCGACCTGTTCGACGGTCTTGTCGGCGTTGAGCGCCGCCTGGGTGAGGGTCTTGATCCGGCTTCGCTCGGGCCCGTTGCGCACGGTTTTGTCTGCCATGAACGTCATTATGCGCCCAGCGTCAGCTGGGAAGCTGGGCCGCGGCCTCCTCGTCGAGCAGCCAGAGCGTGGTCTCCAGGCCGATGGCCCCGGCGGCCGGCACCGTGACCGGTTGCGCGCCACCGATGGCGGCGGCGGCCGCGTCGGCCTTCCCGGCGCCCGACACCATCAGCCAGACCTCGCGGGAACGCTGAATCGCGGGCAGTGTCAAGGTGATTCGTTGCGGCGGCGGTTTGGGGGAGTCGTCGACCGCGACGACCATGCGGGTGGTCTCGAGGACGGCGGGGGTGTCGGGGAACAGGGAGTTGATGTGGCCCTCGGGACCCATGCCCAGCAGGTGGACGTCGAAGGTCGGCGCCGGCTCACCGGGAGCGGCGTTGGCGGCCAGCAGCTGTTCGTAGGCGAGGGCCGCCGCGGCCAGATCGTTGCCGAATTCGCCGTCACTGGCGGCCATCGGATGCACCTGGCTGGACGGAATGTCGACGTGATCGAGCAACGCCTCGCGCGCCTGCTTCTCGTTGCGCTCGTCGTCGTCCTCGGGAACGTAGCGCTCGTCACCCCAGAACAAATGCACCTTCGACCAGTCCACCCGCTGCGTGCGGAGATACTTCAGCAGCCCGATGCCGTTGCCGCCGCCGGTCAGCACGATCAGGGCGCGCCCCCGGGCCGCCACGGCGGCCTCGATGGTAGCGACCAGCCGGGAGCCGGCGGCCCGGACCAGGGCGTCGCCGTCGGGGACGATGTCGATCACGCGGCTCATGCGTACTGCACCTTGTCGATGCCCTCCAGCGCGGCGAAGTAGATCTCGTCGGGGTCCAGCCGCCGCATGTCTTCGGCCAGGCACTCTCGGGTTTCCCTGCGCGCCAATGGAACCAGGGCATCGGGGCGGCCCGTCCGGCTCAGGGTGGCCGTCGTGCCCTCCTGGGGCCGGCTCAGCGTGATGGTTTCGGACTTGCGCTCCAGCTCGACTTTGAGGTCGCCGACCACCCGGCGCACCGGCCCGTCGATCCGGCTGGCCAGCCAGCCCGCCAGCACGTCGAGCGCGGGCTCGGTTCGCAAACCGGACACCAGCGCCGACTCGATCTCCTCGTGCGGCTTCTGGTCCACCGCGGAGGTGAGCAGCGCCCGCCAGTAGGTGATGCGCGCCCAGGCTAAATCCGTGTCGCCGGCTGTATAACCCTGCAGCCGGCCCCGGATCGAAGACAGCGGATCGTCACTGTTGGTCGCGTCGGTGATGCGCCGAATCGCCAACTGGCCCAACGGGTCTTGGGCGGGCACCGCCGGGGCGACGTCGGGCCACCACGCCACCACCGGGATGTCGGGCAGCAGGAACGGAATGACGACGCTCTCGGCGTGATCGGCCAGCGGTCCCGACAGCCTCAGCACCACGACCTCCCCGGCGCCGGCGTCACCCCCGACGCGAACCTGGGCGTCCAACCGCGCCTCGGTGGCGTCGGCGTTGCCGGCGGTCACCACCAGGACCCGGCTCGGGTGCTCGTGGCTGGCGGCGTTGGCGGCCTCGATCGATTCCTCGACCATCGTGTCGTTGTCGGACTTGATGATCAGCGTCCCCACGCGGCCCATCGTGACGACGCCGGCCTGTTCGCGTAGCTCGTCGAGCTTCTTGTTGACCGCGGTGGTGCTGGTGTCCAGCAGATCGATAATCATGGGCGCCGCCATTCCCGCCCGGTGCGGCGCAACATCTCGAACGCCGACGCGGGCCCCCAGGTGCCCGACTCATAGGAGTCGGGCTTGCCGTGTGTCGCCCAATAGTCGAGGACGGGATCGAGTATCTCCCAAGCCAATTCGACCTCCTCGTTCACCGGGAACAGCGACGGCTCGCCGAGCAGCACGTCCAGGATCAGCCGTTCGTACGCCTCGGGGGAATCCTCCACGAATGCCGAGCCGTAGGAGAAATCCATGTTGACGTCGCGGACTTCCATCGTGCTGCCCGGGACCTTGGAACCGAACCGCAAGGTGATGCCCTCGTCGGGCTGCACCCGGATGACGATGGCGTTGGTGCCGAGCTCGTCGGTCATGGTGGCGTCGAACGGCAGATGTGGCGCGCGTTTGAACACCAGGGCGATCTCGGTCACCCTGCGGCCCAACCGCTTTCCGGTTCGCAGGTAGAACGGGACACCGGCCCAGCGGCGGGTGTCGACCTCGAGCGTGATGGCGGCGAAGGTCTCGGTGGTGGAGTCCTGCGCGAAGCCCTCCTCGTCGAGCAGGCCGACCACTTTCTCGCCGCCCTGCCAGCCGGCGGCGTATTGGCCCCGGCTGCTGGTCTCGTCGAGCGGCTGCGCGAGCTGAGTGGCCGAGAGCACCTTGATCTTCTCCGCCTGCAAGGCATGCGGATTGAAGCTGACCGGCTCTTCCATCGCGGTCAGGGCCAGCAGCTGCATCAGGTGGTTCTGGATGACGTCGCGGGCGGCGCCGATGCCGTCGTAGTAGCCGGCCCGGCCACCCAGCCCGATGTCTTCGGCCATGGTGATCTGCACGTGGTCGACGTAGTGCGCGTTCCAGATCGGGTCCCATAGTTGATTGGCGAAGCGCAACGCCAGGATGTTCTGCACCGTCTCCTTGCCCAGGTAGTGGTCGATGCGGAACACCGACTCCTCCGGGAACACCGAGTTGACCACGTGGTTGAGTTCGCGCGCGCTCTGCAGGTCGTGGCCGAACGGTTTCTCGATGACGACCCGGCTCCACCGGTCGTCCTGCGGTCGTGCCAGTCCGGAGGAGTGCAGCTGTTCGCACACCACCGGAAACGATTTGGGCGGGATCGCCAGGTAGAAGGCGTGATTGCCGCCGATGCCGCGCTCGGCGTCGAGTTTCTCCAGCGTCTCGGCCAGCCGCCCGAACGCGGCCTCGTCGTCGAACTCGCCGCGCACGAACCGCAATCCGTCCGCCAGCCGCTCCCAGATCGCCTGGCGGAACGGGGTACGGCAGTGCTGCTTGACGTCGTCGAGGATCACCTGGGCAAAGGCGTCGTGATCCCAGTCGCGGCGGCCGAAGCCCACCAGCGAGAAGGTGGGCGGCAGCAGACCGCGGTTGGCCAGGTCATAGATGGCCGGCACCACTTTCTTGTGGGCCAGATCGCCGGTGACGCCGAAGAGCACCATGGCACACGGGCCGGCGATCCTGGGCAGGCGCTTGTCTTCTTTGTCCCGCAGCGGATTACGCCACTGCGTGGCAGCCGCGGCCCGGCTCATTGAGCGGTGGAACCCAGTTGCTTCTGCGTTTCCTCCAGCAGCTCGGTCCAGGAATCCACGAACTTCTCCACGCCCTCGTTCTCCAGGACCACGAACACGTCGGTCACGTCGACCCCGACCGCCGCCAGCTTGTCGAATACCGCCTGAGCTGCCTGCGCGGTGCCCGTGACGGTGTCGCCGTTGATGACGCCATGGTCGGCGACCGCGTCAATCGTCTTCTCCGGCATGGTGTTCACCGTGTGCGGCGCGACCAGCTCGGTCACGTAGAGGGTGTCGGAGTAGTCCGGATTCTTGACCCCGGTCGAGGCCCACAGCGGACGCTGAACCCGCGCGCCGTCGGCCTTGAGCGCCTGGTAGCGTTCGCCATTCTCGAAGACCTCCTGATAGGCGGCGTAGGCCAGCCGCGCGTTGGCGACACCGGCCTGGCCGCGCAGCGCGAGCGCGTCCGGGGTGGCGAGCTTCTCCAGCCGCTTGTCCACCTCGGTGTCCACCCGGGACACGAAAAACGATGCCACCGAATGGATTTTGGACAGGTCGTGCCCGGCTTCGCGTGCCTTCTCCATCCCGGTCAGGTAGGCGTCCATCACCTCGCGGTGCCGCTCGACGGAGAAGATGAGGGTGACGTTGACCGAAATCCCTTCCGCGAGAACGGCGGTGATGGCCGGCAGGCCGGCCTTGGTGGCCGGGATCTTGATGAACAGGTTCGGCCGGTCGACGATCTTCCACAGCTCGACAGCCTGCGCGATGGTCTTGTCCGTTTCGCTGGCCAGCCGCGGGTCGACCTCGATGGAAACCCGGCCGTCGACACCGTCGGAGGCCTCCCACTCGCGCGTCAGCACGTCGCAGGCGCTGCGCACGTCGTCGGTGGTGACGGTGCGGATGGTGGCATCGACATCGGCGCCGCGCTCGGCCAGCTCGGCGATCTGTTTGTCGTAGGCGTGGCCTTCGGCGAACGCTTTTTGGAAGATGGACGGATTGGTGGTCACGCCGACGACACTCTTGGTGTCGATCAGCTCCTGCAGGTTGCCGGATTGCAGCCGGTCCCGCGACAAGTCATCCAGCCAAACGGACACCCCCGCGGCGCTCAGCGCGGCCAGGTTGGGATTCTGACCGGTCATCTGAATCTCCCTCTCTCAGTTGTCAACTACCTGTTCCGCGGCGGCAGCGACGGCTTCGGCGGTGAAGCCATATTCACGGAACAAAGTCTTGTAGTCGGCGGATTCCCCGTAGTGCTCGATCGAGACGATCTTGCCGGTATCGCCGACCAGCTTGTGCCAGGACTGCGCGACGCCCGCCTCGACGGCCACCCGGGCCGACACCGACGGCGGCAGCACGCTGTCGCGGTATTCCTCGGGCTGCGACTCGAACCACTCCACGCACGGCATCGAGACCACTCGCGCCACAATGTCGCGGTCCGCCAACAGTTTCTGGGCCTCGACCGCGAGCTGCACCTCCGAGCCGGTGCCGATCAGGACGACGTCGGGCTCGTCACCGCCGTCGTCACCGAGGATGTAGCCGCCCCGTCCGACGCCCTCGAAGTTGGTGCCCTCCAGCACGGGCACGCCCTGCCGCGTCAGGATCAGGCCGACCGGGCCGCTGCCGTTGCCGCGGGCCAGGATCGTGCGCCACGCGTACGCGGTCTCGTTGGCGTCGGCGGGTCGCACCACCGACAGATGGGGGATCGCACGGAGCGCCGACAGGTGTTCGATCGGTTGGTGGGTGGGGCCGTCCTCGCCGAGCCCGATCGAGTCGTGCGTCCACACGTAGATGGTGTCGATGTTCATCAGCGACGCGAGCCGCACCGCCGGGCGCATGTAGTCGGAGAACTGCAGGAAGGTGCCGCCGTAGGCCCGGGTCGGCCCGTGCAGCACGATGCCGGACAGGATGGCGCCCATCGCGTGTTCGCGAACGCCGAAGTGCAGCGTGCGACCGTACCAGTCGGCGGTGTAGTCCTTCGTCGAAATAGACGGGGGCCCAAACGATTTAACGTTGTCCATGGTGGTGTTGTTACTGCCCGCCAGGTCGGCCGAGCCGCCCCACAGCTCCGGCAGTTTCGGGCCGACCGCGTTCAGCACCTTGCCGGACGCCGCACGGGTGGCCAGCGGCTTGTCCTCCGGTGTCCAAGTCGGGATGTCCGCGTCCCAGCCGTCGGGCAACTTCTCCGCCGTCAGCCGGTCCAGCAGCGCCTTGCGCTCGGGTTCGCGCTGTGCCCACGCCTCGAACTCGGGTTGCCATTTCTCGTGCGCCTCTTTGCCCCGGTCGACCAGCTTGCGGGTGTGGGCGATGACGTCGTCGCGGACCTCGAACTTCTTGTCGGGATCGAAGCCGAGGATCTTCTTGACGGCCGCGACCTCGTCGTCGCCCAGCGCCGCCCCGTGCGCCTTGCCGGTGTTCATCAGGTTGGGCGCGGGGTAGCCGATGATGGTGCGCAGCGAGATGAACGACGGCCGGTCCGTGACGGACCGCGCGTTGGCGATGGCCTCCTCGATCGCGACGACGTTTTCGCCGCCCTCCACCTCCTGTACGTGCCAGCCGTACGCGCGGTAGCGGGCGGCGGTGTCCTCGCACAGCGCGATGTTGGTGTCGTCCTCGATGGAGATCTGGTTGTGGTCGTAGAACACGATCAGGTTGCCCAGCTGCTGCACGGCCGCCAGCGACGACGCCTCCGAGGTCACGCCCTCCTCGATGTCGCCGTCGGAGGCGATCACGTAGATGTGGTGGTCGAACGGGCTTTCCCCGGGCGCGGCGTCCGGGTCGAACAAGCCACGCTCGTAGCGCGACGCCATCGCCATCCCGACCGCCGACGCCAGGCCTTGGCCGAGCGGGCCGGTGGTGATCTCGACGCCCTTGGTGTGCCGGAACTCCGGATGCCCCGGAGTCTTGGATCCCCAGGTGCGCAGCGACTCGATGTCGGACAGCTCCAGGCCGAAGCCGCCAAGGTAGAGCTGCAGGTACAGCGTCAGGCTGCTGTGCCCGGCCGACAGCACGAACCGGTCGCGGCCCAACCAGTGCGGATCGCTGGGATCGTGCCGCATCGTGCGCTGAAACAGCGTGTACGCGAGCGGGGCCAGGCTCATCGCCGTCCCGGGGTGCCCGTTGCCGACCTTTTGGACGGCGTCGGCGGCCAGCACCCGGATGGTGTCGACCGCCGCCGAGTCGATGTCGGCCCAGTCGTCGGGAAGGTGCTGTTGGGTCAGCGTGGAGATCTCTTCGAGTGTGGTCACAGACTCAATCCTTGGGTCATCAAGCTGATCAATCTCACCCTAGTGCGGGAGCCCCGGCGTTTGCAGTGCAGGATTTGGGGTAAGCGGGCCGGCCGGTGTGAAATTACGCGCAGGCCGATCACGCTTTGCATTCAGTCCCGCAAACGGGAAAATCTCGGAGTGAACAGACCCTGCGGGCGGGACGCCGCAGGCACGCGGTCTACCATCGTGCGTAGTAGATGCTGCGCGCCGCTGCGACCCCGAGGAGTTATTGCGTGAGCGTTCGCGGGCGCGTCGCGCCGAGCCGAATACGCCCCACCGTGCTGGCGTACCTGGCGCTGACCAAGCCGCGGGTCATCGAGCTGCTCTTGGTCACCGCGATCCCGGCGATGCTGCTTGCCGAACGCGGCCACGTGAACCCGCTGCTGATCCTCGACACGTTGATCGGCGGAATGCTGGCCGCCGGGGGCGCCAACACGCTCAACTGCGTGGCCGACGCCGACATCGACAAGATGATGCAGCGGACCGCCCGCCGGCCGCTGGCGCGCGCCGCGGTGCCGACGCGCAACGCGCTGGTGCTCGGGCTGGTGCTCAGCATCGGATCGTTCTTCTGGCTGTGGTGGACGACGAACCTGCTCTCGGGGCTGCTGGCCATCGCCACCATCGCGTTCTATGTGTTCGTCTACACGCTGCTGCTCAAGCGCCGCACGTCGCAGAACGTCGTGTGGGGCGGCGCGGCCGGGTGCATGCCGGTGATGATCGGATGGTCGGCCGTCACCGGCACCATCGGCTGGCCGGCGCTGGTGATGTTCGCGATCATCTTCTTCTGGACGCCGCCGCACACCTGGGCGCTGGCGATGCGGTACAAGGACGACTACCGAGCGGCGGGCGTCCCGATGCTGCCGGCCGTGGCGACCGAGCGTCAGGTCACCAAGCAGATCCTGATCTACACCTGGTTGACGGTGGCCGCGACGCTGGCGCTGGCGCTGGCCACCGGCTGGCTCTACGCGGCGGTCGCGCTGCTGGCCGGGGTGTGGTTCCTGGCGATGGCCCACCAGCTTTACGCCGGAGTCCGCGCCGGCGAGCCGATCAAGCCGCTGCGGCTGTTCCTGCAGTCGAACAACTACCTCGCCGTGGTGTTCTGCGCGCTGGCGCTCGACTCGGTGATCGCGCTGCCGACGCTGCTCTAACGGGTTACGGCAGCAGCACCACCGAGCCGGTCGTCTTGCGGCCCTGCAGGTCTTCGTGCGCGCGGGCCGCTTCGGCCAGGGGGTAGCGCCCGCCCACCTCGATCCGGATGGCCCCGCCGGCGACCGCGTCGAACAATTCCTCCGCGCGCCAGCTGAATTCCTGGGCGGTGCGCATGAAATGCACCAGCGAGGGCCGGGTCAGAAACACCGACCCGGCGGCATTGAGGCGCTGCGGATCGAACGGCGGAACGGGCCCGCTGGCGCCGCCGAACAGCGCCAGCGTCCCTCTGACGGCCAGGCTGGCCAGGCTGGCGTCGAAGGTGCTGGCGCCGACGCCGTCGTACACGGCCGCCACGCCGGCGCCGTCGGTGAGCGCGCGAATCCGCTCGCCGAACTGCGCGGGGTCGTCGGGGTAGGAGAGCACCTCGTCGGCTCCGGCGTCCTTCGAGATCCGCGCCTTTTCCGGTGTCGAGACCGTGGTGATCACCCGGGCGCCGAGCAGATGCGCCCATTGGGTGAGGATCAGCCCGACGCCGCCGGCGCCGGCGTGCACCAGCACCGCGTCGCCGCTTTGCACTGGATACACCGACTTGAGCAGGTAGTGCGCCGTCAGGCCCTTCAGCAGCACCGACGCCGCCACATCGGAGCCCACACCGTCGGGCACCTTTGCCGTCAAAAACGCTGGGGCGGTGGCGAATTCGGCGTAGGCACCGGAGGCCGCCGCGGACGCCACCCGGTCCCCGACGTCGAGCCCGTCGACCCCGTCGCCCGTGGCGACGACCGTGCCGCAGGTCTCCTGGCCGAGGATGAAGGGCAGCTCACGCGGGTAATGGCCCGAGCGGAAGTAGGTGTCGATGAAGTTGACGCCGATCGCCTCGGCCTTGATCAATACCTGGCCGGGGCCGGGCGTGGGCTGCGCCGTCTCCACGTAGCGCAGGACTTCGGGACCACCGGTTTCGCTGATTTCGATTGCGTGCATGCGGATATCATGCCCGGGCATGAAGCTGGCCCGGCCGGACGTGTTCCATCCGCGGATCGTGCTCGCGGGCGGCCCGCGCCACGCCGACGACGCCGGGCTGGTGCGGGTGCTGCGGGCGCGCGGCCTGCACGCTCGTTGGCTGCCCTGGGACGACCCGGAGACGCTGCGCGCTGACGTGGTGATTCTGCGTACCGCCCCCGACGCACTCCGGCGCGACGAATTCCTCGCCTGGACCCGCCGCGTGCGCTACCTGCTCAACCCGCCCGACGCCGTCGCCTGGAACCTCGGCGAGCGATACCTGCGTGACCTGGAGAGCGACGGGGTGCCCACGATGTCGGGCGGGACGGCACGGTCGGCGTTGATCTTTCTCGGCGGGAAGCAGTCGCACGCCTGGCCGGGCGAGCCGGAGTTCGAGGTCTGGGATGTGGGTCACGCGGCCCTCGCGTCGGCCGCCGAGCGCGCCGGGATCGGCGTCGGCGAGCTGCTCTACGCGCGCGTCGACGTGGCTGGAGACCGGCTGGTGGGGCTGGACGTCATCGCGCCCTCGCTCGGTTGGACGCATCTTGATGTCGGCACCCGCGACCGGGCCCAGCGCCGGTTCGCGCTGGCCGTGGAGTCAGCGTGCGAGCGGCTCGGGCTCGGCCCGCTGTCGCATCGACGGCCATAGCCCCTGCCTAGGCCAGTGCCGCAGCGAGCTGATCGCCGAACAGTTTCAGCGATCGGGCGCTCAGCATCTCCTCGTGCTCGCAGTCGACGGGGTGCTCGGTGATTCGGCCGGCGACGTAGGGGCGCCAGCTTTGCCGGAGCGCCGAGCGGCCGCCCGTCGGTCGTGCCGAGAAGATGGTCATGTCGCCGTCGAATATGGCCGGCGAATGTTGTGCGCGCAGAAGCAAATTGGTGTTCGCGTTCTTGGCCATGGTCTCGACGAGTTGCCTCGATGGGAGTGCGAATTCCAGCGACTCGCGCTGCTGGATGCATGCCTCCACCTGCCCATGGGTGAGCGGTTGGGACTGCTCGGGAATATCGACGCCCGCGGCTATCAAAAGGGACTGCAGGACATCGCTTTCGGTCACCGAAGGTACGTCGTGAACATCTGACATGAGGAGTGAGTCGAGGGCGAGCAGGCGTGGGACGGCGCATCCTCGCCGGCGCAGCTCCACGGCGATCTCATGCGCGACGATGCCGCCGAAAGACCAGCCGAGTAGGTGATATGGGCCGTTCGGGTGAAGCGCCTGGATGGTATCGGCGTAGTTCTTGGCCAGGTCGCGCAGTGATCCGGGGCCGGATTGCCCGTCGTGCGGGGGCTGTTGAATGCCGATGATCGGGCAGTCCAGGTAGGCCAGCAGGCTTCGGTAGACCCAGCTGATTCCCGCGCCGGGGTGCAGACAGAAGAGCGGAATGCCGTCGCCCTCGGCGAGCACCTCCACCGGGACGACCTCGATCGAACTGTCCGGTGCGTGCAGCCGCTGGCTCAAGGCGGCGATGGTGGGCGCGTCAAATAGCGTGCGCACCGTGACCTGTGCTTCCAGGGCAGGGTTGAGGGCGGCGACGGCCCGCATGGCCAGCAGGGAGTTGCCACCCAGCTCGAAGAAGGAGTCGTCGATGCCGACGCGTTCGACGCCCAGCACGCGGGCGTAGATGTCCGCGAGGATCCGTTCGACGTCGGTGCTGGGGGCGCGATAGTTGTCGATGTCGCCGTAGTGCGGGGCGGGCAAGGCCCGGGTGTCGAGTTTGCCGTTGACGTTGCGCGGCAGCTGGGGCAGGACCACGAACGCGGCGGGCAGCATGTAGTGGGGCAGGCGGTCAGCCAACGCGGTGCGTGCGGCGGCGGGGTCGAGGGCGCCGGCGTAGTAGGCCACGAGGCGTTTGTCGCCGGGGCGGTCTTCGCGGGCGATGACCGCGGCGTGGTCGACGCCGTCGAGTTCGGTTAGGGCGGTGGCGATTTCGGCGGGTTCGACGCGGTGTCCGCGGATTTTGAGTTGTTCGTCGGCGCGTCCGAGGCAGTGGAGTTGGCCGTCGGCGTCCCAGCGCGCCAGGTCTCCGGTGCGATACATCCGTGTCGCGGTGGTGCCGAAGGGGCAGGCGACAAAGCGGGCCGCGGTCAGGCCCGGGCGCCGCCAGTAGCCGGTGCCGACCTGGGGGCCGGCGACATACAGTTCCCCGATCACCCCGGCCGGCACCGGGCGCAGCCATGGATCGAGGACGAACAAGGCCGCGCCGGCCACGGGTGTTCCGATGGGGGCGGGCCGCGTGTCGGGGGTCAGCGGCGCGCTGGTGGAGACCCAGACCGTGGTTTCGGTGGGGCCGTAGGCGTTGATCATGGTTCGTCCGGGCGCCCAGCGCTGGACGAGTTCGTCGGTGCAGGCCTCGCCGAGCAGTATCAGCGTGGTCGAGTCCAAGCCTTCCGGCGACAAGACCGCCGCCGCGGACGGGGTTTGGGTGAGCATGCTGACCTGATGGTCGACCAGCAGGGCGTGAAAGTCGTTGGGGGAGCGGGTGATTTGCTCCGGGACGACGAGCAGTGTGGCGCCGTGCAGTAGCGCGCCGAAGATTTCGTAGACCGAGAAGTCAAAGCCGTAGGAATGGCAGTGAGTGACGGTGTGGCCGGCGGTGCGGGTGAACGGGTCGAGTGTGGTGAGGAGTTGGGTGATGTTGTGGTGGGTGATGGCAACGCCTTTAGGCGTCCCGGTGGTGCCCGAGGTGTAGAGGAAGTAGGCGATGTCCGCGGGTGCGGGGGCGGGCAGCGGGGTGGCCGGCTGCCCGGCGTGCGTCGGGTCGTTGATGTCGATGACCGGCACGGGGTACTGGTCGAGTAGGCCGGCCAGCTCGTCGGTGGCGAGGGCGGCGACCGGTGCGGTGTCCTCGAGCATGAAGGTGATCCGCGCTGACGGGTGGGCGGGGTCGATCGGCAGATAGGCCGCTCCGGTCTTGAGCACAGCCAGCATCGCGATCACGGCTTGCGCGGAACGCTCAAACGCGAGCGCGACCACATCGCCGGGGCCCACCCCGCGACCAACCAGCGCATGGGCGAGTTTGTTGGTGGCGGTGTCGAGTTCGCGATACGTCCAGGAGTTGTCGCCGCAGACCAGCGCGACCGCTTCGGGTACGCGGGCGGCCTGGGCGCTGAACAATTCCGGAACCGACACCGCCGACACCGGCCGCGTCAGTGCGGCGCGGTTGCCCCACGCGTCCAACCGGGTGTGGTCGGTCCCGTCGAACAGGTCCACCGACGACAGCGGCCGCTCGGGCTGGGTCGTCATCACCCGCAGCAGCCGGTGCAAGCGCCGCGTCAGTGCCTCGACGCCGTCCGCGTCGAAGACATCGGTGGCGTACTCGAAGCGAAATCCCAGCTGGGTTCCCGGTTCGACGATCAATGTCAGCGCGTAGTGGGTGAATTCGCGGCTCGTGACGTCGGTGACCGTCAGTTGGTGCGCGACTCGGTCTTGCGCGCTGACTGGGTAGTTTTCGTAGATGAAAAGGCTGTCGAACAGTGCTTCGTGACCGGTCAGCCGGTGGATGTCGGTGAGCGCGAGGTGCTGGTGTTCGAGGGTGTCGTTGTGTACATGGCGGAGTTGGTTGATCAGTTGTGACGTGTTGGTGTCCGCGGTGATGTTGGCGCGCACGGGAATGGTGTTGATCAACAGGCCCACCATCGATTGCGCGCCGGCCAGATCGGCGGGCCGTCCCGAGACCGTGGTGCCGAACGCGACGTCGGTGGCACCGGTCAATCCGGCTAGCAGTTGCGCCCAGGCGGCCTGCAGCACGATGTTGACGGTGGTGTGGTGGGAACGGGCCAATCGCGTCAGCGCTTCGGTGGTTTCGGTGGGCAGTTGGCACGATTTCACCGCGCGTTCGGCGAGCCGTCGTGTGGGGCCGAGCAAGGTGGGCGTTTGGAAGCCGGAAAACAGGGTGCGCCAAGCTGTTTGGGCGTCGCTGTGATCTTGGCCGGCCAGCCATGTGACAAAGTTGCGGTAGGGGGTGGGCGCGGGCAGCGGCCGGTGGTCGTAGCTGGCGAAGATCTCGCTGAGCAGGATCGCCAGTGACCAGCCGTCGCACACGATGTGGTGGTTGGTGAGCACCAGGGTGTGTTCGTCGGATGCGGTGCGGATCAGGGCGGCCCGGAATGGACTGCAGTGGCTGATATCTCCGATGGCGGCTCGTTCGGCGGCGCGCACGGGCTCGATGTCGGGCTTCGGGCTCTCGGTGAGATCGACATAGCGCCACGGCACCGCGGGATCATCGACGATGACCTGCACCGGCTGGTCGAGATGCTGGTAGGCGAATCGGGCGGCCAGGTTGGGGTGGCGGGTTACGACGGTTTGCACGGCGTCGTGAAGGCGGTGGCCTTCGAGTTGGCCCTTGAGGCCGATCTCAACTTGCACCAGGTAGGCCTGCGTGGCGTCCTGCTGGTCGACGCTGTGAAAAAGCAATCCCTGCTGTAATGGCGTCAGCGGCAGGAGATCTCGGACCCGGTGGGTCTGCTCCAGGCGCTCGATTTGGTGTTGGGTCAACCGGAGGGGAACCAGATCGGACGGCGTGTACCCGCCTCCGCCCTTGGTGACGTGAGCGCAGATGCCGGTCAGCGCCTCAAACCACAGCCGGCCCAGCCGGGTGATCTGGGTGTCGTCGAATTCCGAGGATGCCCAGGTCCAGCTGGCCTGCAGTTGGGGGCCGGTGTCGGTGTCGACGGTGACCGCGTTGAGTTCTACCGTGTGCGCCAGGGGCGAACCCGCGCGCGCGGCATCGGTGGACAGCAGGTCCGAATCGGTGATGTGCCAGAGGGCTTCATCGGTCTGCGCCGCTGACGAAACACCAAGGCGCCCTAGGTAGTTGAAACCGATTGTGGGGTCGGCACCGATCAGCTCGGCGTCGGCGTTGAGGTACCGCAGCAGGCCGAAGGTCAGGCCGTCCGGTGTCGCGCGAAGCTGCTCTTTGAGGTGCTTGACCGCCGCTCCCACCGCCGTCGCCCCGGCGAGCACCTGGGGCCACGGCACCCGGTCGACGGTCAAGCCCACCGGATATTTGGTCGTGAACCAGCCCACCGTGCGGGACAGGTCAATTCCGGGGGCCACGCCCTCGTCGCGGCCGTGGCCCTCGACGTCGATGCTGATCGGATCGTCCCCGCGGTCCAGGAACTGTGCCCAGGCAAACGCGAAAGCGATCAGCAGGATCTCGTGCACTCCGGTGTGGAAGGCCGCGGGCGCCGCACCGAGCAGCAGGCGCGTGGTCGCTGCGTCCAGCCATGCCGAGTGATGCCGGCTGGTGACGGTGTCGGGCGCGGGCAGCGCGGGTGGGATCGCCGCGATCCGGCGCCATGCCGCCAGCTGATCGGTCACGGCCGGGCGGGAGGCGTACTCGGCCAGCACTTCGGACCAACGGCGAAACGAGGTGCCCCCGCCGGCGAGCATCACTTGCCGGCCGTCGCGGTGCTGGTCCCACCCGGTGTTGATGTCGTCGAGCAGGATGCGCCAGGACACCCCGTCGACGCTGAGATGATGAACGGCCAACACCAACTGGGTGGTGGAAGCCACCCAAACGGCACTGAGCATCACCCCGGCCGCGGGGTCTAACCGAGACCATGCCGCGCGCAGCGCCGCTTCCGACAGCACGGCCACCTGTTGCACACAGTCGCGTGCATCCACGCAGCCCGGCGGGCCCGCCACCAGTGACCACTGCCCCCCGGCGGCCGCGTCGGTGTGCAGCCGCAACCGCAACATCGGGTGGCGATCCAGCAATGCCTGCACCAACAGCACCGCGTCTTCCCCGCCGACGCCGCTGGGGGCCTGCAACAACGCGGTCTGATGGAACCGCCCGGCCAGCGTGTCCACGCTGTGCAGCCACCGAATGATCGGAGTCGGGGTGACGTCGCCGAGACCGTCATCGGCCACCTCCCCGGCGGGGCCGTCGTCACCCTCCCCGATCATGCGCGCGACCCGGGCCAGCCCGGCGACGGTGTGCTCGGTGAAAAGGTCGCGAGGCGAGCAGAGGGCTCCCGCGGCGCGGGCCCGTGCGGCAACCTGGATGGCGAGAATGCTGTCGCCGCCCAGGTCGAAAAACGATTCATCGATGCCGACGCGCTCGATCCCCAGCACCTCGGCGTAGATGGCGGCGAGGATTTCTTCCAGCTCGGTGCCGGGCGCGCGGTAGCCGTCAGCCTGGCCGTAGTGGGGTGCGGGCAGGGCGCTGGTGTCGAGTTTGCCGTTGACGGTGCGTGGCAGTTGGGGCAGGACCACCACCGCGGCGGGCAGCATATGCGGGGGTAACCGGTGCGCGAGTGCGGCGCGTGCGGCGGTGGGGTCCAGGGTGCCAGTGCAGTACGCGACGAGGCGCTTGTCGCCGGGGCGGTCCTCGCGCGCGATCACGACGGCGTGGTCGATTCCGTCGAGTTCGGTTAGGGCGCTGGCGATTTCGGCGGGTTCGACGCGATGCCCGCGGATCTTGACCTGTTGGTCCGCGCGGCCCACGTACTGTAGTTGGCCATCGGCGCCCCAGCGCACCAGATCCCCGGTGCGATACATCCGCGCCCCCGCGCCGCCGAAGGGGCAGGCGACGAACCGGGACGCGGTCAGGGCTGCGCGGTGCCAATACCCGCATCCCACGCCCTCGCCGGCGACGTACAGCTCTCCAGCCACTCCGGGCGGGACCGCCCGCAGCCACGGATCCAGAACGAAAAACGCCGCGCCCGCCGCCGGTACTCCGATCGCCGCCGGCCCAGAACCCGGCGTCAGCGGCGCACTCATCGATGTGTACATGGTGGTTTCGGTGGGGCCGTAGGCGTTGACCATCACCCGCCCCGGCGCCCAGCGATCCACCAACTCGTCCGGACAAGCCTCACCGCCGACCATCAGCGCGGTCGACTCCAGGCCGTGGCTGGGCAATACCGCTGCCGCGGAAGGGGTTTGGGTGAGCACCGTGACCCGTTCCGCTACCAGCAGGGCGTGAAAGTCGTCGGGGCAACGGGTGGCCGATTCCGGCACCACGATCAGTCGCCCGCCGTCCAACAACGCGCCCCAGATCTCGAAGGCCGAGAAGTCGAAGCTATAGGAATGGCACTGCGTCCAGACCCGCTGCGCCGCAGCGGGAAACGGGGTGGGCGAGCTGATCAGCTGGGTGATGCTGTGGTGGGTGATGGCAACGCCTTTGGGGGTCCCGGTGGTGCCCGAGGTGTAGAGCAGGTACGCGATATCGTCAGCCGCGGGTGTCGGCAACGTGGTGCCCGGCCGGCCGGCCAGCGTCTCGTCGTTCACATCGATGACCGGCGGCCCATGGCCGGCGAGCCGGCCCGTCAGCTCGCTCGTGCTCAATATCGCCGCCGGTGTGGCGTCCTCGAGCATGAAGGCGATGCGGGCATCGGGGTGTGCGGGGTCGATAGGCAGGTAGGCCGCCCCCGTCTTCAACACCGCCAGCATCGCGACGATGGCCCGCGCTGAGCGCTCGAACACCAGCGCGACCACGTCGCCGGTGCCCACCCCCCGCTCGACCAGCACATGGGCCAGTTGATTGGCGGCGGCATCGAGCTCGCGGTAGGTCCATGAGGCACCCGCGTCGATGAGTGCCACCGCCTCGGGGGTGCGGGTCACCTGTGTGGCAAACAATTCCGGAACCGAGACCGCGGCCCGCGGCGCGGTCAGCGCGGCGCGGTTGCCCCACGCATCCAGCCGGGAGTGTTCGGTCGCGGTCAGCAGATCCACCGTTGACGGCCGCCGCTGCGGATGAACGGTCAACTCTGCCAACAGTTTCTGTAGTCGGTGGACCAGGGTGCCGATGGTGGCGGCATCGAAGACGTCGGTGCGGTATTCCACGTCGCCGTCGATACCGGCGGGCTCTCCGGTGGGGGTGAAGCGTTCGGTGAGGGAGAACGCGAAGTCCATGCGGGCGCTATGCGTGTGTGCCGGCACGGTGGTGATGTCGAGATCGGCCAGCACGGGCCGGATGGTGTGTTGCGGGGCGAGCATCACCTGGATCAGGGGGTGATGGGTCAGCGATCGGGTGGGGTTGAGCCGTTCGACGAGGACCTCGAAAGGCACGTCGGGATGCTCGAGGGCCTCCAGGGTGCGGTCGCGCACCTGGGCGAGCAGCTCGGTGAAGCTGGGATCGCCGGTCAGGTCGATGCGCAGGACCACGGTGTTGACGAACATGCCAACCAGCTCGTCGACGGCGGGGTGATCGCGCCCGGTCACGGGGACCCCGATCGCCACCTCGTGGCTACCGCTCAGCGCCGACAGCAGCGCGGCGAGGGCGGCCTGAATCACCATGAAACTGCTCGCGTGGTGCGCGTGGGCCAGGCGGGTCACCTGCCGGTGCAACTGCGCTGGCCAGTCCACACTCAGGCTGGCGCCGCGGTGATCGGCCACCGGGGGGTAGGGCCGGTCGGTCGGCAGCTGCAAGCGTTCGGGCATGCCGGCCAGGGTTTGTTCCCAATAGGCCAGCTGCGAGGCGATGGCGCTGCCCGGGTCGGCCAGATCACCCAACTGCTCACGCTGCCACAGGGTGTAGTCGACGTACGGCAGCGCTAACGGGGTCCAGTCGGGGGCTTCTCCGGCGCGCCGGCTGGCATAGGCCACGGCGAGATCGTTGAGCAATGGGGCCCAGGACAAACCGTCCGCGGCGATGTGGTGAACCACGATCACCAGCACGTGGTGGTGCTCGTCAACCTTGAAAAGCTGTGCCCGAAAAGGGATTTCGGCGGCTAGATCAAAACTATGGCCCGCCTGGGTGTCGATGGCCTGCTGCAGCCGCGCGGCCGGCCAGCTAGTCGCGTCGAGGATCTGCCAGTCCAGCCGGGCGTGCTCGGCGGGCAGGATCCGCTGTTGGGGGATTCCGTTGTTCGCCCGAAATAGCGTGCGCAACGGTTCGTGGCGGGCCACCACATCGGCTAGTGCCGCACCCAGGGCGTCGGGATCCAGGGGGCCTTCCAGTCGCAGGGCGCGGGCAATGTTGTAGACCGGGCCGGGTCCCTGGAGCTGGTCGAGCAGCCAGAGCCGGTTTTGGGCGTACGACAACGGGATCACCGCGGGTCGGTCAGCGGCCGCCGACGGGGTGCGTCGCGGTGATCTGGTCCTCACCCGCCCCTTTTGCGGTGAAGGCGTCGAGTGCGCCCGCGTCGGTGGTAGCGCCTCGAGCGTCATGCGGTCACCGCCCGCCGGAATTTGGACCGGATATCGGTCCAGCTCTGCTCGACATGGTGCCGGGATGTGGCACGCGAGGCCGCGCCGAAAGCCGCTCGCCGGCCTGGCGGAACCTGAGTGGGGCTGGGCTGGCGGCTTTGCTGCTCCCCGTCTTGGTATAGGCCGGGCACCGTGCAATTTTCGCCGTCTAAAGGATTGTGGCTCACCGATTTTCCTGACCTTCGGGCTAGATATTGGTAGCTGATGCACCCATCTTGGCCACCGGGTCGGTTGGCGTCTATCCGCCGCTTGGAGACAATCCGTGTCCCCCGATGGGAGGTTCGGAGGGTCCCCCGATGCGTGTCGCCGTGAGATCCGCTATGCGGATCAGGGTATGGCAGCCTCGGGTTCGGCGCGTTCCCGCATCGAGGCCCATAGCGCCGCCGTCGCCGCCGTGCATGCCGCGGCACCCGCCACGTGGACGGCGACCAGGGCGGCGGGCACCCCGGTGAAGTACTGAGTGGTACCGACGGCGGCTTGCGCGCATACCAGTGCGAGCAGCACGCCGAGCCGCAGCACGACGGCCCGGGCGGCGCCGACCGCCAGCAGCCCGAAGCCGAGCCCGGCCAACAGCGCGAGGTAGGCGATCAGCAGCGAGGAATGCGCGTGCACCAGGGTGGTGATCTCGACCTTGAGCCGCGGCACGGTCCGGCTGGGACTGCGGTCACCGGCGTGCGGCCCCGCGGCGGTCACCAGGGTGCCCGTCACCAGCACGGCGGCCAGATTCACCGCGGTCAGCGCCGTGAGCACGCGCAGCGGCCTGGCCACCCGCTCGGAGACCACCCCGTCGTCGGGCTCGCCGACCTTGACGTAGAGCAGCACAGACAGCCAGACCATGGTCATCGAGACGAGGAGATGGATCGCGACCGTCCACCAGAGCAGCCCGGTGCGCACGGTGATGCCGCCGATTACCGCCTGCACCACCGTCGACACCGGCATCAGCCACGCGTAGGTCAGCACCTCGGCACGCCGCCGCGCCCGGGTCACGGCCAGCACGGCCAGCGCCGCGGTGATCACCACCCCGATGCTGAACAGCCGATTGCCGAATTCAATGGCCTGGTGCACCCGCGGCACCTCGGTCACCGTGACCGGGACGAAGCTGCCCGGGAAACACCGCGGCCAGGTCGGACAGCCCAGCCCCGACGCGGTGACACGGACGATCGCGCCCGTGACGGCGATGCCGCCCTGGGTGAGGATCACCGTAGCGGCGATGACCCGCTGGACACGCAGACTGGGGTAGGGGAGCAGGTCCACCAACCGCAACAACGCCCGTCTCAGCACCGCCCGATCGTAAGGCAACAAAAACTACGGCCTGTAGTACGGGCCACCCGCGCCGACGCCTCAGGTGAAGCGGAACCAGCGCAGCGCGGCCAGCGCCGCCGCCGCGCCCCATACCGCCAGGACGACGACGCCGAACCAGTCCGCGGACAACATCATGGCCCGTGACAGCGCCTCGGTGAGCGCGCCGGACGGGGTCAGCCGGGCGGCCCACTTGAACCCGGCCGGGATCAGGTTGGTCTCCACGGTCAGCGCGCCGAGGCCGGCGAAGACGAACCACATCAGGTTGGCCACCGCCAGCACGATCTCGGCGCGCAGCGTCCCGCCCAGCAACAGCCCCAGGGCCGCAAAACAGGCGGTGCCGAGCGCGATCACCGCCGCACCCACCAGCAACGCCGCCGGGGCCGGCCGCCAGCCGAGCCCAAAACCGATGGCCCCCAACAGGATTGCCTGTAGGAACACCACCGTGACCACGGCCAGCGACTTGCCGGCGATGATGCCCCAGACCGGCAGCGGAGTGGCACCCAGCCGTTTGAGCGCGCCATAGCGGCGGTCGAACGCGACCGCGATCGCCTGCCCGGTGAACGCGGTCGAGATCACCGCCAGGGCCATGATGACCGGGACGAACGTCGCGGCGCGGTTGTGGCCGAACGAACCGAGCGGCAGCAGCGTGAGCCCGACCAGCAGCGTGATCGGGATGAACATGGTCAGCAGCAACTGTTCGCCGTTGCGCAGCAACAGCTTTAACTCCAGGCCGAACTGCGCGGCGAGCATCCGCGGCACGGCGTTGGGCCGGGGGTCGGGGGTAAACGTGCCCGCGGGGAAGACGTCCGATTGAGTCACTGCCGTAGCTTCCTGCCGGTGAGGTCGAGGAACACGTCCTCGAGGCTGCGCTGCTCGACGCGCATGTCGGTGGCCAGCACGTCGATCTGCGCGCACCACGCCGTGACGGTGGCCAGCACCTGCGGGTCGACCGGCCCCTCGACGAGGTACTCGCCCGGCGTCACCTCGCTGGCCTTGTAGTCCTCGGGCAGAGCCGCGGCCAACAGGGACAGATTCAGCCGCGGCGGCGCGGTGAAACGCAACTGGTCCTTGGCCCCGGCGCGCATCAGCTCGGTCGGAGTCCCCGACGCCACCGTCGCGCCGTGGTCGATGATCACCAGCCGATCGGCGAGCTCCTCGGCCTCCTTGAGCTGGTGGGTGGTCAGCAGCACCGTCACCCCGTCGCGGCGCAGCGCGTCGATGAGTTCCCAGACCAGCAGGCGGGCGTGGGCGTCCATGCCCGCGGTGGGTTCGTCGAGGAACACCAGTTCCGGACGCCCGACCAGCGCGCAGGCCAGCGCGAGCCGCTGCTGCTGCCCGCCGGACAGCCGTCGATAGGTGGTCCGTGCCGCGTCGGTCAGCCCGAGGGTGTCCAGCAGCCACGCCGGGTCCAGCGGGTCGGCGGCGTAGGAGGCGACCAGGTTGAGCATTTCCCCGGCCCGCGCCGCGGGGTAGCCACCCCCGCCCTGCAGCATCACCCCGATGCGGGCGCGCAGGCGGGCGTTGTCGGCGATCGGGTCGAGCCCGAGCACTTCGATGGTGCCGGCGTCCGGGCGCACGAAGCCTTCGCACATCTCCACGGTCGTCGTCTTGCCCGCGCCGTTGGGCCCGAGTAGCGCCAGCACCTCCGCGGCGTGCACGTCCAGATCGAGGTCGCGCACGGCCTTGGTCGAGCCGTAGTGCTTGCATACCCCGCGCAGTCGGACGACGGGGGCTTGTGGGGCCGAGCTCACGTGGAATCAGCGTAGGCGTCGGGCGCCGCCTCGGAGTTGGGGGAGGCGCTCGGGGTCTTCGACGTCGGGGGCGCGGACAGCTCAATGGCCTTCTCGCCGTTGGCTTCTGGGCTCTTCGGCTGCAGCGGTCGCCACGGCAAGCGGGTGTACGTCAGCGCGATGAGGATCGCCACGATGACGGTGCTGGCCACGGTGGCGTCCACGATCTGAAATAGCGCGAAGCGGTCGCCGTTGGCCGTCGGCCCGAAGATGCCGACGACGAGGGTGATGACGATGACGGCCACCCGAAAGCCGGTGCGGGTGGCCCACGCGGCCAGCGGAATGATGGCCCACAACAGATACCAGGGCTGCACGACGGGAAAGAGCAGCACCGTGATGCCCAGGGCGACGCCCAGGCCGCCGATCGGGTGCAGTCGTCCGCGGAAAACGGCGACCAACAGCCACAGCACCATCACCATGATGATCAGCACACCGATGCCACGGGTCAGCGCCAGCACGGCGGTGGTGTGATCGCCGAGGCCGAGCAGGATGCCCACCTGCCCGGTGCCGAGCGCCAGCAGCGTCGGCGGCGACATCCAGCTGCGCACCACGTTGGCGGTGCCCAGCGTGTAGATCCAGCCGAATCCGAGCCCGCTGGCCCAGCCGACCAGCGCCATCACCGACAGCGACAGCGCCGCCATTCCGCCGCCCGTGAGCAGCAGCGCGCGCAGGTTGCCCCCGCAGCGATACGCCAACGCCATCGTCACGAATCCGAGCGCCAGCAGCGACGGCAGCTTCACCTGCGACGACAGCGTGATCAGGACAGCGCCGGCCAGCAGCATGCCCAACGGTTCCCAGTCCGGGCCGAACCGCCACGAGCGGGGCAATAGCCTCGGGGAGTCGATACCGCGCAGCGCGAATTCGGCGCCGGCCAGCATCAGGCCGAGCATCAGCGCCTCGTTGTGGATGCCGGCGACCAGATGCATGATCAGCAGCGGATTCGCGGCACCCAGCCACAGCGCGCTGACCTCGGCGACGCCGCAACGCCGCGCCAGCCGCGGTGTCGCCCATACGATCAGGCCCACCCCGAGCAGCACCACCAGCCGGTGACAGAGCACCGCGGCGACGATGTTTTCGCCGGTCAGAGCCGAGATTCCGCGCCCGATCCATAGGAACAGCGGGCCGTAGGGCGCCGGCGTCTCGCGCCACAGGCTGGGCACGGACAGGGTGAACACGTGGGACAGGCCCAGGCCGGACGCCGGGCCCACCCGGTAGGGATCGAGTCCGTCCAGCGAGATCTGGCTCTGGGCGAGGTAGGAGTAGACGTCCTTGCTGTACATCGGCGGCGCGATCAGCAGCGGCAGGGTCCACAGCAGCAGGGTGCGGTCCAGGTCGCCCCGCGACATCCGCCGGCTGCCCAGCGCGAACCGGCCGAGCATCAGCCAGGCCAGGGCCATCATCACCGCGCCGGTCGTCGTCATCGTCAGCGACACCGTCTGGATCCGCGACGGCAGGTTGAGCAGCCGGACCCCGAACGTGGGGTCCTGGACGACGGGCCGGGCCCCGGCGCCTAATGCACCGATCGCCATCAGGACGGTGCCGGTGGCCCCGAACAGGCGGGTGCGCTGCAGAGCGGTGAGCTCGGTATCGTTCAGCGGCGTGCCCACGGCCTGCTCATCGCCGTGCAAACTGGCGATCGAGGAGCTCAGCGTGTGGTGGCGGGCTGCCATCAGAGCAGCGTAGCCGGTGTGACCAGCGCAACCGTCCACGCAGGGCACCCTTGCTGGACCGATTTCCGGAATTGCGTCACACTGGTGTTGTGAAAATCCGCACCAGCTACCCGGACGCCGCTGTGCCCGCAGCGGGGGCGGCGGCGCCGGATGGCCAGACGCAGACCCGCCGGGCCATCGTGCGCTTACTGCTGGAATCCGGATCGATCACCGCCGGCGAGATCGGCGACCGGCTGGGCCTGGCCGCCGCCGGTGTGCGGCGTCACCTCGACGCGCTGATCGACGCGGGCGATGCCGAGTCCGTGCCCGCCGCACCGTGGCAGCAGGCCGGGCGTGGCAGGCCGGCGAAGCGGTTTCGGCTGACCGCCGCGGGCCGGGCCAAGCTCGAGCACTCCTACGACGACCTGGCGGCCGCGGCGATGCGGCAGCTACGCGAGATCGGCGGGGAGGACGCGGTGCAGACGTTCGCCCGCCAGCGGATCGACGCGATCCTGGCCGGCGTGCCGGGCGCCGAGAGCGCCGCGGACGACGACGTCGAGGCGGCCGCCGAGCGAGTCGCCGGTGCGCTGACCAACGCCGGCTATGTCGCCACCACGACGCGGGTCGGTGGGCCGATCCACGGCGTGCAGATCTGCCAGCATCACTGCCCGGTATCGCACGTCGCCGAGGAATTCCCGGAGCTGTGCGAGGCCGAGCAGCAGGCGATGGCCGAGGTGCTGGGAACCCACGTGCAGCGGTTGGCGACCATCGTCAACGGCGACTGCGCCTGCACCACGCACGTACCTCTTACTGTTCCTCTCTCTAAGGCGCCCAGCCCGCGCCGCGACACCACGAGCATCAAAGGAGCGTCCGCATGACACTCACCCCGGAGGCCAGCAAGGCCCCCACCCAGCCGCTGACCCAGGCGGAGGCCATCGCGTCGCTGAGCCGGTACGGCTACGGCTGGGTGGACTCCGACACCGCGGGTGCCAGCGCCCAGCGCGGGCTCTCCGAGGCGGTCGTTCGCGACATCTCGGCGAAGAAGAACGAGCCGGAGTGGATGCTGCAATCGCGGCTGAAGGCGCTGCGCATCTTCGAGCGCAAGCCGATGCCGAACTGGGGTTCGAACCTGGGCGGCATCGACTTCGACAACATCAAGTACTTCGTGCGCTCCACCGAGAAGCAGGCCGCCACGTGGGACGACCTGCCCGAGGACATCCGCAACACCTACGACCGGCTGGGCATCCCCGAGGCCGAGAAGCAGCGCCTGGTCGCCGGCGTCGCGGCCCAGTACGAGTCCGAGGTGGTCTACCACCAGATCCGGGAAGACCTTGAGACTCAAGGCGTTATCTTCCTCGACACCGACACGGGTCTGCGGGAACACCCCGAGATCTTCCAGGAGTACTTCGGCACCGTGATCCCGGCGGGGGACAACAAGTTCTCCGCGCTGAACACCGCGGTGTGGAGCGGTGGATCGTTCATCTACGTGCCGCCGGGCGTGCACGTCGACATCCCGCTGCAGGCCTACTTCCGGATCAACACCGAGAACATGGGCCAGTTCGAGCGGACGCTGATCATCGCCGACGAGGGTTCGTACGTGCACTACGTCGAGGGCTGCACCGCGCCGATCTACAAGTCGGATTCGCTGCACTCGGCCGTGGTCGAGATCGTCGTGAAACCGCATGCGCGCGTTCGCTACACGACGATCCAGAACTGGTCCGGCAACGTCTACAACCTGGTCACCAAGCGGGCCCGCGCCGAGGCCGGCGCCACCATGGAGTGGATCGACGGCAACATCGGCTCGAAGGTGACCATGAAGTACCCGGCGGTCTGGATGACCGGCGAGCACGCGAAGGGCGAGGTGCTGTCGGTGGCGTTCGCCGGCGAGGACCAGCACCAGGACACCGGCGCCAAGATGCTGCACCTGGCGCCGAACACGTCGAGCAACATCGTGTCCAAGTCGGTGGCGCGCGGCGGGGGCCGCACCTCGTACCGCGGCCTGGTGCAGGTGAACAAGGGTGCGCACGGATCACGCTCGAGCGTGAAATGTGATGCGCTGCTGGTCGATACGATCAGCCGCAGCGACACCTACCCGTACGTCGACATCCGCGAGGACGACGTCACGATGGGTCACGAGGCCACCGTGTCGAAGGTCAGCGAGAACCAGCTGTTCTACCTGATGAGCCGCGGGCTGACCGAGGACGAGGCGATGGCCATGGTGGTGCGCGGCTTCGTGGAGCCGATCGCCAAGGAGCTTCCGATGGAGTACGCGCTGGAGCTCAACCGGCTGATCGAGCTGCAGATGGAGGGCGCGGTCGGATGACCGCCGCTCTGAATAAAGGAGAGCTGTTTGCCTCCTTTGACGTTGACGCGTTCGAGGTTCCGCACGGCCGCGACGAACTCTGGCGGTTCACCCCGCTGCGACGCCTGCGCGGCCTGCACGACGGCTCGGCGCGCGCCTCCGGCAAGGCGCAGGTCAGTATCGGCGAACACCCGGGCGTGCACGTCGAGACGGTGCGCCGGGGCGACGAGCGGCTCGGCCAGGGCGGCGTTCCCGCCGACCGCGTTGCGGCCCAGGCTTTTTCGTCGTTCAACTCGGCGACGCTGGTCACCGTCGGGCGGGACACGCAGATCGCTGACCCGGTGAACATCACCGTCACCGGGCCCGGCGAAGGTGCCGTGGCCTACGGGCATCTGCAGATCAGGGTCGAGGAGCTCGGCGAGGCGGTCGTGGTGATCGACCACCGCGGCGCTGGGACCTATGCCGACAACGTCGAGTTCGTCGTCGACGACGCCGCTCGGCTCACCGTCGTGTGGATCGCCGACTGGGCCGACGACATGGTGCACGTGAGCGCACACCACGCGCGGCTGGGCAAGGACGCGGTACTGCGCCACGTCACCGTCACGCTGGGCGGCGAGGTGGTGCGGATGTCGGCCAACGTGCGCTACACGGGGCCCGGCGGGGACGCGGAGCTGCTCGGGTTGTACTTCGCCGACGACGGTCAGCACCTCGAGTCGCGGCTGCTGGTCGACCACGCCCATCCCGACTGCAAGTCGAATGTGCTGTACAAGGGTGCGCTGCAAGGGGATCCGGACTCGGCGCTGCCCGACGCCCACACCGTCTGGGTGGGCGACGTGTTGATCCGCGCCGAAGCCACCGGCACCGACACCTTCGAAGTCAACCGCAATCTGGTGCTCACCGACGCGGCGCGCGCGGACTCGGTGCCCAACCTGGAGATCGAGACCGGGGAGATCGTCGGCGCCGGACACGCCAGCGCCACGGGGCGTTTCGACGACGAGCAGCTCTTCTACCTACGCTCCCGGGGCATCCCGGAGGACCAAGCCCGCCGGCTGGTGATCCGCGGCTTCTTCGCCGAGATCATCTCCAAGATCGCCGTTCCCGACGTACGGGAACGCCTGACCGCGGCCATCGAACACGAACTGGCCCTTACCGAATCGAAGGCAACAGCTTCATGACGACCCTGGAAATCAAAGACCTGCACGTCAGCGTCGAGAACCCGAACGCCGCCGACGGCGAACGGGAGATCGGAATCCTCAACGGCGTCAACCTGACCGTGAAATCCGGTGAGACGCACGCGTTGATGGGCCCGAACGGCTCCGGCAAGTCGACGCTGTCCTATGCCATCGCCGGTCACCCGAAGTACCGGGTCACCTCCGGATCGATCACGCTCGACGGCGCGGACGTGCTGGCGATGAGCGTCGACGAGCGGGCGCGGGCCGGGATATTTCTGGCCATGCAATATCCGGTCGAGGTGCCCGGCGTCTCGGTGTCGAACTTCCTGCGCTCGGCGGCCACCGCCGTGCGCGGCGAGGCCCCCAAGCTGCGGCACTGGGTCAAGGAGGTCAAGGGGGCGATGACGTCGCTGGAAATCGACCCCGCCTTCGCCGAGCGCAGCGTCAACGAGGGCTTCTCCGGTGGCGAGAAGAAGCGGCACGAAATCTTGCAGCTCGAGTTGCTGAAGCCGAAGATCGCCATCCTGGACGAGACCGACTCGGGGCTGGACGTCGACGCGCTGCGGGTGGTCAGCGACGGCGTGAACCGCTACGCCGAGACCGAGCACGGCGGCATCCTGTTGATCACGCACTACACCCGCATCCTGCGCTACATCCATCCGGAATACGTGCACGTCTTCGTCGGCGGGCGCATCGCCGAATCCGGCGGCTCGGAGCTGGCGGACGAACTCGAGCAAAACGGCTACGTGCGCTTCCAGCAAGCGGCGGCTGAGAAGGTCTAGGGGGAGCGTAACCATGTCGGCATCGGTGACCCCGCTGGACGTCGCGGCGATCCGTGCGGACTTTCCGATCCTCAAGCGCATCATGCGCGGCGGAAATCAGTTGGCGTACCTGGATTCCGGCGCCACGTCGCAACGCCCGCTGCAGGTGCTCGACGCCGAGCGCGAATTTCTGGTCACCTCCAACGGCGCCGTGCATCGCGGTGCGCACCAGCTGATGGAAGAGGCCACCGACGCCTACGAACAGGGGCGTGCCGACATCGCGGCGTTCGTCGGCGCCGACACCGACGAGCTGGTCTTCACCAAGAACGCCACCGAGGCGCTCAACCTGGTGTCCTATGTGCTGGGCGACAATCGGTTCGAGCACGCGGTGGCCGAGGGCGACGTCATCGTCACCACCGAGCTCGAGCACCACGCCAACCTGGTCCCGTGGCAGGAGCTGGCACGGCGCACCGGGGCCACGCTGCGCTGGTACGGCGTGACGGACGACGGGCGCATCGACCTGGACTCGCTGCACCTCGACGAGCGGGTCAAAGTCGTTGCGTTCAGCCACCATTCCAACGTCACCGGCGCATTGGGCCCGGTGGCCGAGCTGGTCGCCCGCGCCAAGAAAGTGGGCGCGCTCACCGTGCTGGACGCGTGCCAGTCGGTGCCGCACGAGCCGGTCGACTTCCACGCGCTCGGCGTCGACTTCGGCGCGTTCTCGGGGCATAAAATGCTGGGCCCCAACGGGATCGGCGTGCTGTACGCTCGCCGCGAGTTGCTGGAGGCGATGCCGCCATTCCTCACCGGCGGTTCGATGATCGAGACGGTGGCGATGGAAGCCTCCACCTACGACGCGCCGCCGCAGCGCTTCGAGGCCGGCACCCCGATGACGTCCCAGGTGGTCGGGCTGGCTGCCGCCGCCCGCTATCTCGGCGACGTCGGCATGGAGGCCGTCGAAGCCCACGAGCGCGAGCTGGTCGCCGCGACCATCGAGGGTCTCTCGGGGATCGGCGCCGTGCGCATCCTCGGACCGGCGTCGATGGAAAACCGCGGCTCGCCGGTGTCTTTCGTCGTCGACGGCGTGCACGCGCACGACGTCGGCCAGGTGCTCGACGACGCGGGCGTCGCGGTGCGGGTCGGACATCACTGCGCGTTGCCGCTGCACCGCAGGTTCGGCCTGGCCGCCACCGCGCGGGCGTCGTTCGCGCTGTACAACACCGCCGACGAGGTCGACCGATTGGTGGCCGGGGTGCGCCGGGCCGTGGACTTCTTCGGGAGAGACTGACCGTGCGTCTCGAGCAGATCTATCAGGACGTGATCCTCGATCACTACAAGCACCCGCAACACCGCGGACTGCGGGAGCCGTTCGGCGCGCAGGTCTTTCACGTCAACCCGGTCTGCGGCGACGAGGTCACCCTGCGGGTGACGCTGTCCGACGACGGTGAGACCGTCGCGGACGTCTCCTACGACGGGCAGGGTTGTTCGATCAGCCAGGCGGCCACCTCGGTGCTCACCCAGCAGGTGATCGGCCAGAGCGTCGGCGAGGCACTCAAGACCGTCACCGCGTTCACCGAAATGGTCTCCTCGCGGGGAACCGTCGAGGGTGACGAGGACGTCCTGGGTGACGGCGTCGCGTTCGCCGGAGTGGCCAAATACCCGGCGCGGGTGAAATGCGCGCTGTTGGGCTGGATGGCTTTCAAAGACGCACTGGCGCAAGCTGTTACAGACCCCAAGGAGGGTAGGGATGAGCGAAACCACCGCGCAGGATGACGAACTGCTCGCCGACGTCGAGGAGGCGATGCGCGATGTCGTCGATCCCGAACTGGGGATCAACGTCGTCGATCTGGGGCTGGTGTACGGCCTGAACGTCGAGGAGGGCGACCAAGGAACCGTCGCGCTGATCGACATGACGTTGACGTCGGCGGCCTGTCCGCTGACCGACGTCATCGAGGATCAGTCACGCAGCGCCCTGGTCGGCGCCGGCCTGGTCGACGACCTGCGGATCAACTGGGTGTGGAACCCGCCGTGGGGCCCGGACAAGATCACCGACGACGGCCGCGAACAGCTGCGCGCCCTCGGCTTCACCGTCTGAAGCCCGGCCCGCCGCTAGAAGTGCAACGGCAGGTGGGGAAGGTGCAAGTGATGGTGCGGACGCCCCATCGGGGGACATGCCTCGAGGCTGATCATGATGGCATGCAGCACGCCGCCGTCCTGGGTTCCCTGCGCGCCCAAGCACTTTCCGTTCGTTATCGCCTGAGTGTCGGACGGCGTCTGCCTCTTGTATGACGTCGAGTCGGTCACCGTCACGTTGGTGGGCGTCGGTTGGGGACCCAAGCCGCTGACGGCGATGGTGTTACCCGAGACCGAACTGACCGTGCCGTAAAACCCGGCGGGCGGTGGGCACTTGCCGTCGACGGCGGCGGTGATGATCACCGACTGCGCGGTGATCGCGCCCGGCGCGGGCGCGCTTTGCGGGGTGGCGCGCACGTTGACACAACTACCAGGGGTCACGTCGGTCAGCTTGGCCGGGGTGACGTCGACGACCCGGGTCGATGGGGTGAAGTCCACCGTCGCCGACCCGGTGCGGGTCCTCAGGCCGATCGTGCCGCCCGACACCGACTCGACCAGGCCTTCGACGTAGTCCTTGGCCGCCGGGGGCGGTGCCGGTGCCGGTGCCGGGGCGGGTGCGGCGCTCGGAGCCGAGCTCGGCGGGAGCGCGGTGACGGTCGGCTTTCCGGGACTGCTCGTGTTCGACGTGTTCGAGGGGCCGCACATGGCGACGCCCACCACGATGGCGACGAGGACCGCGACGACTCCGAATTGCGCCAGCCGGGGTTTGCTCGAGATGGTAGGCATCGACGTTTTCTCCGATCGCCCGTTTAGCCTGGGCACTCGGATACCCGCCGGAGCCCGCTTTCAGCTATGCCCGCGACCGATGTGAGGGCAATCACCCGCCGTGCGGGGGTGTGCCCTTGCTCGGGCATTTGCCGTCGTTGGCGCCTCGCAGCTTGATCGAGGTCGCCTGCAGCGTACCGCCGCTGTCCAGGGTGCCGCGCGCGCTGACGCATTTGCCCTGGGCAATCGCGTCGGGTGTGGCGGTGGTCAGCTTGGAGTATTTGGTGTTGTCGTCGACGGTGACGGTCGTCTGGGTGGTGTTCCCGCTGGCGTCGGCGCCCGCAACGGTGATGCTGTTACCGGTCACCGAGGCGACCGAGCCGCGCAGCGGCTTGGGCTTGGCGGGGGCCGGCGCACCGGGCGGCGGCGTGGTGGTGGTGGAACCCTGCGGCGACTCCTTGCCGGGCGGGCAGGTGCCGTTGACCGACGGGCTCACTCGGACGGACGCCGCGGTCACGGGCTGGTTGCCCTGGATCTCCTGGGCGGGCCGCACGCTGATGCAGCTGCCCGAGGTGACGTCGCTCAGTGTGGCCGGGGCGACCTCGGTGACCTTGGTCGTCGAGGTGAAGTTGACGGCGGCCTTGGTGTTGTCGTCCTTGGTGACCTGGATCGAGTTACCGGCCACCGAGGCGATCAGGCCGTTGACCGAGGCCTCGCCCTGGGCGGGTGCCGGCGAGGTGCTCGTCGACGTCACAGTCGACGTCGAGGTGGACGTCGACGCCGGAGTCGAGTTGTTCGACGAGCCGCACGCCGCGACGGACAGCGCGGCGGCGCCCGTGGCGGCGAGGATGGCGAACCGGGTAAGCGGGACAGGCATCAAGGTTTCTCCCCTCGTGGTTGGACCACGAAAAGGTGTACCCGTTCAAGCTGTGCCCGACCTGTGCGTGTTGCGCCGCTAGAACGCGTCCTCTGGCAGGCGCATGATCTCGTCGTCGATCGTCTCGATGACGTGGCGCAGCGAGGTCAGCCGCGGAAGCATGTTCCTGGCGAAGAACGCCGCGGTCGCGACCTTGCCCTGATAGAACGCCTCGTCCTCCTTCGCCCGCCCGTTGGCCAGCGCGGTGTGGGCGATGCCGGCCTGAGCCAGCAGGCGCCAGCCGATGAGCAGGTCGCCGATGGCGAGCAGGTATCGCACCGATCCCAGCCCGACCTTGTAGATGTCGGTGGGGTTCTCCGCGGCGGACATCAAATATCCGGTGAGGGCCCCCGTCATCGCCGTGGCATCGTCCAGCGCGGTTTGGAGCAACTCGGCCAGTGGTTTCAGCGCCTCGTCGCAGGTATCGATGGTTCGGCTGATCTGAGCCGTCACGAACTGCAGGGCCTCGCCGCGGTCACGGACTATCTTGCGGAAGAACAGATCCAGCGCCTGGATGGCGGTGGTGCCCTCGTAGAGCGAATCGATTTTGGAATCGCGGATGTATTGCTCCAGCGGATAGTCGACCAGGAAGCCCGAGCCGCCCAGCGTTTGCAGCGACTCCGTCAGGAGCTCGTAAGCCCGTTCGGAGCTCACCCCCTTGACGATCGGCAGCAGCAGGTCGTCCACGCGGTGCGCCATGTCGTGATCCGCGCCCGAAACCCGTTGCGCGACAGCATCATCCTGATGCGCGGCCGCGTACAGGTACAGCGCCCGCAGCCCCTCGGCGTACGCCTTCTGGGTCATCAGGCTGCGGCGCACATCGGGGTGGTGCATGATCGTGACCCGCGGCGCGGTCTTGTCGGCCATCTGGGTGAGATCCGCGCCCTGCACCCGTTCCTTCGCGAAGGCCAGCGCGTTGAGGTAGCCCGTCGACAAGGTGCCGGCGGCCTTGACGCCGATCGTCATGCGGGCGTGCTCGATGACGGTGAACATCTGCGCGATCCCGTTGTGCACGCCGCCCACCAGATAGCCGACGGCGGGGACATCGGTTGCGCCGAAAGTCATTTCGCACGTCGGAGAGGACTTGATGCCCATCTTGTGCTCCAGCCCGGTGGCGAAAACGCCGTTGCGGGGACCGAGTTCGAACGTGTCGGGATCGAAAAGGTAGTTGGGCACGTAGAACAGGCTCAACCCCTTGGTGCCCGGGCCGGCACCCTCGGGCCTGGCCAGCACGAGGTGGAAGATGTTCTCGGCGGTGTTACCGACGTCGCCGCCCGAGATGAACCGTTTGACGCCCTCGATGTGCCAGGTGCCGTCCGGTTGTTCGACGGCCTTGGTGCGGCCGGCCCCGACATCGGAGCCCGCGTCGGGTTCGGTGAGCACCATGGTGGATTGCCAGCCGCGCTCGACGCCGGCCGCCGCCCAGCGCCGCTGCTGCTCGTCGCCCTCGATGTAGAGCGCCTGAGCCAGCACGGGACCCAGGTTGTAGAAGTTCGCGGAGGGATTGGCGCAGATGATCATCTCGTTGACGGCCCACGCCAGGGGCGCGGGCGCGGGCATGCCACCGATCTCCTCGGCCAGACCCAGGCGCCACCAGCCCGCCTCCTTGATGGCTTGCACCGTCTTGGCTAACTCGGGCGCCACGCTGATGGTGTGGCCCTTGGGATCGAATTCCGGCGGGTTGCGGTCGGCAAAGGCGAAGGATTCGGCGACCGGGCCCTCGGCGAGGCGAGCCGCCTCGGCCAATATCGTGCGGACCGTGTCGGCGTCGAGGTCGGCATAGCTGCCGGTGCCGAGTACGGCGCCGACGTCAAGGACCTCGAACAGGTTGAACTCCAGGTCGCGCACGTTAGCGATGTAGTGGCCCAAGGCAATTCCCTCGCTGGTCGGATAGCAGGCGGATGGTCCGCCGTAAGTGTGTCCGACGTGGGAAAACGTACGCAACCGTAACCTTGCGGCGCGGGAACGGTGCGGGAACATAGGGGCCGCTCCGGGCGTTAGGCGGTTTGTGACAACACGCGATCTCACCGCCGAGGTGTTCAACGAGACCATCGAGGGCAACGACATCGTCCTCGTCGACTTCTGGGCTTCGTGGTGCGGACCATGTCGCCAGTTCGGGCCGACGTTCCAGGCATCGTCGGAGAAACACCCCGACATCGTGCACGCCAAGGTGGACACCGAAGCCGAGCAGCAGCTGGCCGCGGCCGCCCAGATCCGCTCCATCCCGACGCTGATGGCGTTTAAGAAGGGCAAGCTGCTCTTCAACCAGGCGGGGGCCTTGCCGCCCGCGGCCCTGGAGGACCTGGTGCAGCAGATCAAGGCCTTCGACGTCGACGCGGCCGAAGCCGAGCAAGGCTGATACCCCGGTTTTTCCGGGTGCGCGCTACCGTTCACGGGTGAGTTTGGTACTCGTTGAACAGCCGCGCCCCGGCGTGGCCTTGATCACCCTCAACCGCCCCGAGCGCATGAATTCCATGGCCTTCGACGTCATGGTGCCGCTCAAAGAGGCCCTGGACAAGGTCACCTACGACAATTCCGTGCGCGTGGTCGTGCTGACCGGGGCGGGCCGTGGGTTTTCCTCGGGCGCCGATCACAAATCCGCCGGCACCGTGCCGAACGTCGACGGCTTGACCCGCCCGACCTACGCGCTGCGCTCCATGGAAGTGCTCGACGACGTCATTCTGTCGCTGCGGCGGTTACACCAACCCGTGATCGCGGCGGTCAACGGGCCGGCGATCGGCGGTGGCCTGTGCCTGGCGCTGGCCGCCGACATCCGGGTGGCGTCGACCAACGCCTACTTCCGCGCCGCCGGCATCAACAACGGGCTGACCGCCAGCGAACTCGGGCTGAGCTACCTCTTGCCCAGGGCCATCGGATCGTCGCGCGCGTTCGAGATCATGCTGACCGGCCGCGACGTCTCGGCCGAGGAAGCAGAGCGCATCGGGCTGGTGTCGTGCCAGGTGCCGGAAGACCAGTTGCTGGATACTTGCTATGCGATCGCGGCCCGAATCGCGGCGTTCTCGCGGCCCGGAACCGAGTTGACCAAGCGCACACTCTGGAGTGGACTGGACGCCGGTAGCCTGGAAGGGCACATGCAAGCCGAGGGCTTGGGACAGCTTTTCGTCCGTCTGCTCACCGCCAACTTCGAAGAAGCGGTTGCCGCACGCGCAGAACGCCGCCCGCCGGTCTTCACCGACGACAAATAATCTTTCATGTCAGGAGAGCGATCGTGATCACGGCCACGGACCTCGAGGTCCGCGCCGGCGCGCGCATCTTGCTCTCACCCGACGGCCCGGACCTGCGGGTGCAGCCCGGCGACCGCATCGGGCTGGTCGGACGCAACGGCGCGGGCAAGACGACCACCCTCCGCATTCTGGCGGGCGAGAGCGAACCGTACGCCGGATCGGTCAGCCGGATCGGCGAAATCGGTTACCTGCCACAGGATCCCAAAGAGGGCGATCTCGACGTGCTGGCCCGCGACCGGGTGCTGTCGGCTCGCGGTTTGGACGTATTGCTCACCGACCTGGAAAAGCAGCAAGCGTTGATGGCCGAGGTCGCCGACGACGACGCGCGCGACCGTGCGATCCGCCGCTACGGTCAGCTCGAGGAGCGGTTCGTGGCGCTGGGCGGCTACGGGGCCGAAAGCGAAGCCGGGCGCATCTGCGCGAGTCTCGGCCTGCCGGAACGGGTGCTGACGCAGCAACTGCGCACGCTGTCCGGCGGGCAGCGCCGGCGCGTCGAACTGGCGCGCATCCTGTTCGCCGCGTCGGACAGCGGCGCGGGCTCGTCCACTACCCTGCTGCTGGACGAGCCGACCAACCACCTCGACGCGGATTCGCTTGGCTGGCTGCGGGATTTCCTGCGCGCACACACCGGCGGGCTGGTGGTCATCAGCCACAACGTCGAATTGATCGCCGACGTCGTCAACCGGGTGTGGTTTCTGGATGCCGTGCGCGGCGAGATCGACGTCTACAACATGGGCTGGCAGAAATACCTCGACGCCCGCGCCACCGACGAACAGCGTCGCCGCCGCGAACGCGCCAACGCCGAACGCAAGGCCGCCGCGCTGCGCACGCAGGCCGCCAAACTGGGCGCCAAGGCCACCAAAGCCGTTGCGGCGCAAAACATGTTGCGCCGCGCCGACCGGATGATGGCCGCACTCGACGAGGAGCGGGTCGCCGAGAAGGTGGCCCGCATCAAATTTCCCACCCCGGCCGCCTGTGGCCGCACGCCGCTGGTGGCCACCGGGTTGGGCAAGTCCTACGGGTCGCTGGAAGTGTTCACCGGTGTCGATCTGGCGATCGACCGCGGCTCGCGGGTTGTCGTGCTGGGGCTCAACGGCGCCGGCAAGACCACGCTGCTGCGGTTGCTGGCAGGCGTCGAGGATCCCGACACCGGCGGGCTCGAGCCGGGACACGGTTTGCGGATCGGATATTTCGCGCAGGAGCACGACACCCTCGACGACGACGCGACGGTGTGGGAGAACATCCGGCATGCCGCACCGGATTCCGGTGAACAGGACCTGCGCGGCCTGCTGGGGGCTTTCATGTTCAGCGGTGCGCAGCTCGAGCAAGCCGCCGGCACCCTGTCCGGCGGGGAGAAGACCCGCCTCGCGCTGGCCGGGCTGGTGGCGTCCACGGCGAACGTGCTGTTGCTCGACGAGCCCACCAACAATCTCGACCCCGCGTCGCGCGAGCAGGTGCTCGACGCGCTGCGCAGCTATCGCGGCGCGGTGGTGCTGGTGACGCACGACCCCGGGGCGGCCGAGGCGCTCGATCCGCAACGCGTCGTGTTGTTGCCCGACGGCACCGAGGACTACTGGTCGGACGAGTATCGGGATCTGATCGAACTGGCTTGATCTTGATGTGGCCGCTGCGGATTCGGCGAAACCGCCCACGCGGCCGACGGTGGGTTCTTACCCTGTGTGCTTGGGATCGTGTTTCAAGCCTGGAGGGGCCCCAAGTGAGAAAGTCGAAAAAGACGCGCGACCAGATGCTGCACGAGCTACGCAACGCCTATGAAGGCGGCGCGAGTATCCGAAATCTGGTTGCCACTACCGGCAGGTCGTACGGCTCGATTCACAGCATGCTGCTGGAGTCGGGCACCACGATGCGCAGCCGGGGCGGGCCCAACCACACCTCGCGTTCCCGATAGACCCGCTGAGCGGGGCGAAGCGACGTAACGTCACTGCGATATTTCCCTCCCCTCAGTCGCAGTGCCGTTACGCTCGCGGCCCAGAATCGTTGCGGCGCACCGAATTCTCGACCAGGTCGAGGACCGCGGCCAGCCGCCGGGGATCCTCCCCGGACGCCAACCGCGCGACCAGTCCGTCGAGAACCAGTTCCAGGTAGCACTGCAACACGTCGCCGGGCACGTCGTCGCGCACCCGGTGCGCTTCCTTCTGCCGGCGCAGCCGATCGGTCGTCGCCGCCGCCAGTTCCGCGGAGCGCTCCGCCCAGCCGCGGCTGAACGCCGGGTCGTTGCGCAGCTTGCGCGCGATCTCCAGCCGGGTGGCCAGCCAGTCGTACTGGTCGGGCGCGGCAAGCATGTCGCGCATCACCTGGATCAGACCCTCGCGGGAAGCGACGTCGGCCATCCGCTCGGCGTCCTCGTGCGCCAGCGCGAAAAACAGGGCGTCCTTGTCCCGGAAGTGGTGGAAGATCGCGCCGCGCGACATCCCGATCGCCTGTTCCAGCCGCCGCACGGTGGCGCGGTCGTAGCCGTGTTCGGCAAAGCAACGGCGAGCGCCGTCGAGGATCTGACGGCGGCGAGCCGCCAGATGGTCCTCGCTGACTTTTGGCACGGGCCGGTCCGGGCTCAGCCGGACTTGAGCATGTTGCGCAGCACGAATTGCAGGATGCCGCCGTTGCGGTAGTAGTCGGCCTCGCCGGGCGTGTCGATGCGCACCACCGCGTCGAACTCGATTGGGTCGCCGCCGTCCTTGCTGGCCTTGACGTGCACCGTCTTGGGCGTCTTGCCGTCGTTGAGCGCCTCGATGCCGGTGATGTCGAAGACCTCGGTGCCGTCCAGCCCCAAGTCCTCCGCCGACTTGCCCTCGGGGAACTGCAGCGGGATGACTCCCATGCCGATCAGGTTGGAGCGGTGGATGCGCTCGAACGACTCGGCGATCACCGCCCGCACTCCCAGCAGCAGCGTGCCCTTGGCCGCCCAGTCCCGCGACGAGCCGGAGCCGTACTCCTTGCCGCCCAGCACCACCAGCGGAATATCTTGTGCCGCATAGTTTTGCGCCGCGTCGTAGATGAACGCCTGGGGGGCGCCGTCCTGGGTGAAGTCGCGGGTGTAGCCGCCGGCCACGTCGTCGAGCAGTTGATTGCGCAGCCGGATGTTGGCGAACGTGCCGCGGATCATCACCTCGTGGTTGCCGCGCCGCGAGCCGAAGGAGTTGTAGTCCTTGCGGTCCACGCCGTGCTCGTCGAGGTACTGCGCGGCCGGGGTGCCCGGCTTGATGCTGCCGGCGGGGGAGATGTGGTCGGTGGTCACCGAGTCACCCAGCAGCGCCAGCACCCGCGCGCCGCTGATGTCCTTGACCGGCTCGGGGTCGGCCGACATGCCCTCGAAATAGGGGGGCTTGCGCACGTAGGTCGAATCCTGGTCCCACTCAAAGGTATTGCCGCTCGGCGTGGGCAGGTTGCGCCACCGCTCGTCGCCCTTGAACACGTCGGCGTAGTTCTTGGTGAACATCTCGGAGTTGATCGCGGAGGCGATGGTGTCCGACACGTCCTTCTGCGACGGCCAGATGTCCTTGAGGAAGACGTCGTTGCCGTCCTTGTCCTGGCCCAGGGGCTCGGATTCGAAATCGAAGTCCATGGTCCCGGCCAGTGCGTAGGCGACCACCAGCGGCGGCGACGCGAGGTAGTTCATCTTCACGTCGGGGTTGATGCGCCCCTCGAAGTTGCGGTTGCCCGAGAGCACGGCCGCCACCGAGAGGTCGTTGTCGTTGATCGCCTTCGAGATCTCGTCGGGCAGCGGACCCGAGTTGCCGATGCAGGTGGTGCAGCCGTACCCGACCAGATAGAAGCCGAGCTTCTCCAAATACGGCCACAGGCCGGCCTTTTCGTAGTAGTCGCTGACCACCTGCGAGCCCGGCGCCATCGAGGTCTTCACCCACGGCTTGGCGGCCAGTCCCTTCTCGACGGCGTTGCGGGCCAGCAGCGCCGCGCCCAGCATCACCTCGGGGTTGGAGGTGTTGGTGCACGACGTGACCGCGGCGATCACCACCGCGCCGTGGTCGATCACGAACTCGCCGAGTTCCTCGGAGCGCACCGTCACCGGGGTGCTCACCCGTCCCTTGGCGTGCTTGGCGGCCGACTCCACCGGCTTGTGGTCGTCGGCGTGGCCGTTGTTCAGGGCGCCCGGGTCGCTGGCCGGGAACGTCTCGTCGACCATTTCGTCCAGCTTCGAGTAGTCCTTCTTGTCGGGGTCGTCGCCGACGTAGTCGCAAATCTGCTCGCGGAACGTGGATTTGGCGTCGGACAACGCGATTCGGTCCTGGGGGCGCTTGGGCCCGGCGATCGACGGCACCACGTCACCCAGGTTGAGCTCCAGGTATTCCGAGAACTCGGGCTCGTGCTTGGGGTCGTGCCACATGCCCTGCTCTTTGGCGTACGCCTCGACCAGCGCCAGCTGCTCGGGCTTGCGGCCGGTGAACTTCAGGTAGTCGATGGTTTCCTGGTCGATCGGGAATATCGCTGCGGTGGAACCGAATTCGGGGCTCATGTTGCCCAGGGTGGCGCGGTTGGCCAGCGGCACCTCGGCCACGCCCTCGCCGTAGAACTCGACGAACTTGCCGACCACGCCGTGGTTGCGCAGCATCTCGGTGACGGTCAGCACCACGTCGGTGGCCGTGACGCCGGCCTGAATCTCACCGGTCAGCTTGAAGCCGACGACGCGGGGGATCAGCATCGACACCGGCTGACCGAGCATCGCGGCCTCGGCCTCGATGCCACCCACGCCCCAGCCCAGGACGCCGAGGCCGTTGACCATCGTGGTGTGCGAGTCGGTGCCCACGACGGTGTCGGGGTAGGCCACCCCGTCGCGTTCCATCACCACACTCGCCAGGTATTCGATATTGACCTGGTGCACGATGCCGGTGCCCGGCGGCACGACCTTGAAGTCGTCGAACGCGCCCTGGCCCCAGCGCAGGAACTGGTAGCGCTCGCCGTTGCGCTCGTACTCGATCTCGACGTTGCGCTCGAATGCGTCGGCCCGGCCGAACAGGTCGGCGATCACCGAGTGGTCGATCACGAGATCGGCCGGCGCCAGCGGGTTGACCTTGTCCGCATCGCCGCCGAGGTCGCCGATCGCCTCGCGCATGGTTGCCAGGTCGACGATGCAGGGCACACCGGTGAAGTCCTGCATCACCACGCGCGCCGGCGTGTACTGGATCTCAATGCTGGGCTCCGCCTTGGGATCCCAGTTCGCGATGGCCTCGATGTGGTCCTTGGTGATGTTGCTGCCGTCCTCGTTGCGCAGCAGGTTCTCGGCGAGGACTTTGAGGCTGTAGGGGAGTTTCTCCGTGTTGGGGACGGCGTCCAGGCGATAGATCTGGTAACTCTTGTCGCCGACCTTGAGGGTGTCGCGGGCATCGAATGAGTTCACAGAATCAGTCACTTCAACTCCCAAGATTTAGTTCTTCCGCCGACGGGCCGTGTCGGCGGTGCGGTGCCACTTTAACAGTACGCTTGTCCTGTATTAGAGCGGGCCCCGTATTTCCAGTCTTGTCGCGAGCGGCGCGCGTTTAAACCCCCTGAGGCCAAGTCGCGTACGGTGCCTGTAGCACGGGGCTAGCAGCGGCAGGAGGGACGCGATGACTTTTTTCTTGCAGCCGGTACTGCCGCTTTATATCCCGCAGGACGTCGACATGGCGGCGGTCAAGGCTCAGGTCGCGGCGACGGGGGTCAGCGCGCCACCGGATGCGGTACCGGCACTGCTCGGCATCGTCAACCAGGCGCACGCCGAGGGCATCAACCTCAAGATCGTCCTGCTCGACCACAACCCTCCCAACGACACGCCCCTGCGCGACATCTCCACCGTGGTCGGCGCCGACTACCACGACGTCACGGTCCTCACGCTCAGCCCGAGCTACGTCGGCAGCTACAGCACGCACTTCCCCCGGGTGACGCTGGAGGCCGGCGAGGATATCGCCAAGACCGGCAATCCCACGGTCTCGGCGCAACATTTTTTGAATGAGCTGCACGGCCCCGAATTCCCCTGGACCGGCTTGACGATCGCCTTGCTGATCGGGGTGCTGGCCGCGGCCGTCGGCACCAGGCTGCTGCAGCGGCGCGCGAAGCGCTCAGCAACGTCGCCCCAAGCGGACGATCCTCACCCGGAAGAGCCCAGTCAGGGCGCTTAACCCGCGTTTCCGGCTCGGCCCGGAATTCATGAGCGCGGCCTGCGCGTCTACGCGGCAAACACGGCAGGTCACTGTTCGGTCACAGTAAACGCACTTCCCGAGTGCAGTTTGTTGCTTGCGTTTCCATAGCGTGCGGTGTGACGTACGGTGCAAATGATGCTCTTGTTGTCTTTGGCGCTTTCCGAGAAGTCTGTGATTTGCGTCGCCTGTCCGCGCTAAGCCATAGGAGACCGAGTCGAATGACACGCACCCCCCGTGGCTTCTCCGTGCGACCACTCGCCAGGCTGCTCCGGCCGGTCGTCCCGTCGGTCGTCTGTGTCGCGCTGTTGGTCTGCACCCCGGGTCTGGCAAACGGCGATCCCAACGCCGACAAATTGGCCGCGCTGATCGCGAACGTCGCCAAGGCCAACCAGCGCATGCAAGACCTCAGCGCCGAAATCCAGACCGCGCAGGAAAGCGTCAACAAGGCTCTGGTCGACGTGGAGACGGCGCGGGACAACGAGACCGCCGCCCAACACGACCTCGACGCCAGTCAGCAGGGGGTCAAAGACGCCAATGCGGCGATCGCCGCGGCGCAGCACCGCTTCAATACCTTTGCGGCGGCCACCTATATGAATGGGCCGTCGGGCGCCTACCTGACCGCGACCAGCCCCGAAGACATCATCTCCACCGAAACGGCGGCGAGGACCCTGACCGCGAGTTCGCAAGCGGTGATGGACAACCTGCAGCGGACCAGGACCGATCAGGTCAACAAGGAGTCGGCGGCGCGGCTGGCCAAACAGAAGGCGGACAAGGCCGCGGCCGATGCGAAGGCCAGCCAGGACGCCGCGGTGGCCGCGCTCACCGACTCGAAGCGCAAGTTCGACGAACAGCGCGCGGAGGCCAGTCGACTGGCGGCCGAGCGCGATGAGGCGCAGGCCAAACTCCAGCAGGCCAGGCTCGAGGCCGCTCATTGGTCGGCAGGGGCGGGCGGGCCCGGAGTCCCGGCGTCCGGCGACCGATGGGACCCCGGTGCACCGGGCGGTGCGCCGCCCGTCGGCGGACGGCAGTGGGACGGCTGGGATCCGACGCTGCCGATGATCCCCAGCGCCAACGTCCCCGGCGACCCGATCGCGGTCATCAACCAGGTTCTCGGCATCTCGGCGACCTCGACGCAGGTCACCGCCGGCATGGGGCGCAGCTTCCTGCAGCAGCTGGGCATCCTCAAGCCCGACGACACCGGCATCACCAACGCCACCCCGAACGGCACCAGCCGCATCCCGCGGGTGTACGGGCGGCAGGCCACCGAGTACGTGATCCGCCGCGGCATGTCGCAGATCGGCGTGCCCTATTCCTGGGGTGGTGGCAACGCCGCCGGGCCCAGCAAGGGAATCGACTCCGGCGCCGGGATCACCGGCTTCGACTGTTCGGGTTTGGTCTTGTATTCGTTCGCCGGCGTCGGCATCAAGCTGCCGCACTACTCGGGTTCGCAGTACAACCTGGGCCGCAAAATCCCGTCGTCACAGATGCGCCGCGGCGACGTCATCTTCTACGGCCCCGGCGGCAGCCAGCACGTGACGATCTATCTCGGCGACGGCCAGATGCTCGAGGCGCCCGACATCGGCCTGAAGGTGCGCGTCGCGCCCGTGCGCACCAGCGGCATGACGCCCTACGTGGTCCGCTACATCGATTGGTGACGAGGAGCTATGCGGCATAAGCGTTTTCGCGCAATCAACTTGGCTTCCATGCTGGGGGTGCTCCCCGCGGTGGTGACCGGGCTGATGTTGTCTGTCGCCGCGCCCGCTCCCTTGGCTAGCGCCGATCCCGGCCAGTGGGACCCCACCCTGCCCGCCACCATCAGTGCCGGCGCGCCGGGAGATCCGCTCGCCGTCGCCAACCAGTCGCTGGCGGCCACGGCCCAGGCCACCCAGACCACGCTGGATCTGGGCAAGCAATTTCTCGGCACGCTGGGGATCAACCTTGGCGGCGATCCCGCTCCGTCCGCCGCGCCCCCCACCAACCCCGGCGGCAAGATCCCGCGGGTCTACGGCCGGCAGGCCATCGAATACGTGATCAAGCGCATGGGCTCACAGATGGGCGTGCCCTACTCGTGGGGCGGCGGCTCGCTGGACGGCCCCAGCAAGGGCGTGGGCGACGGCGCCAACATCAACGGCTTCGACTGCTCGGGCCTGATGCGTTACGGCTTCGCCGGGGTCGGCGTGCTGATCCCACGGTTCTCGGGTGACCAGTACAACGCCGGGCGCCACATTCCGCCCAGCGAGGCCAGGCGCGGCGACCTGATCTTCTACGGCCCCGGCGGCGGCCAGCACGTCACCATGTACCTGGGCAACGGCCAGATGCTCGAGGCTTCCAGCCTCGCCGGCAAAGTGACGGTCAGCCCGGTTCGTACCCCCGGGATGACGCCGTTCCTGACTAGGATCATCGAGTACTGATCGCGGGGCCAGCGAGCCATCGGCTGGGCGAGCGTCGACGGGAACCGGCAGGCCTGGAATAGTTGGACGAGGGCACGTCGCTGCCCGGCAGTCGTGTCCGATTGAACGTGGAGGGTTCTTGATGACATCAGCAGGTGGGCCGCCCCCGGGCGCCAGCGGTTACTCGGGCCAGGGCGGGCAATCCGGCTCACCGGCCCATCAGGCGCCCTCGAGCGGCGGCGCCGACGGACTGGCCGCCGAGGTACACACGCTCGAACGCGCCATCTTCGAGGTCAAGCGGATCATCGTCGGCCAGGACCAGCTGGTGGAGCGAATGCTGGTCGGCCTGCTGTCCAAGGGGCATGTGCTGCTCGAGGGTGTTCCCGGCGTGGCCAAGACGCTGGCCGTGGAGACGTTCGCGCGCGTGGTCGGCGGGACGTTCGCCCGCATCCAGTTCACGCCCGACCTGGTGCCCACCGACATCATCGGTACCCGCATCTACCGGCAGGGCAAGGAGGAGTTCGACACCGAGCTCGGTCCGGTGGTGGTCAACTTCCTGCTCGCCGACGAGATCAACCGCGCGCCGGCGAAGGTGCAGTCGGCGCTGTTGGAGGTCATGCAGGAGCGCCACGTGTCGATCGGCGGCAAGACCTTCCCGCTGCCCAACCCGTTCCTGGTGATGGCCACGCAGAACCCGATCGAGCACGAGGGCGTCTACCCGCTGCCCGAGGCCCAGCGGGACCGCTTCCTGTTCAAGATCAACGTCGGCTACCCGTCGGCCGAAGAGGAGCGGGAGATCATCTACCGGATGGGGGTGAGCCCGCCGCAGCCCAAACAGATTCTGAATACGGGCGACCTGGTGCGGCTGCAGGAGATCGCGGCTAATGTCTTCGTCCATCACGCGCTGGTCGACTATGTGGTGCGCGTCGTGATGGCCACCCGTTACCCCGAGCAGCTGGGGATGAACGACGTGAAGACCTGGGTCGCTTTCGGGGCGTCCCCGCGTGCGTCGCTGGGCATCATCGCCGGCGCGCGCTCGCTGGCGCTGGTGCGCGGCCGCGACTACGTGATCCCGCAGGACGTCGTCGAGGTCATTCCCGACGTGCTGCGGCACCGGTTGGTGCTGACCTACGATGCGCTCGCCGACGAGATCTCGCCGGAGATCGTGATCAACCGCGTCCTGCAGACCGTCGCCCTGCCGCAGGTGAATGCCGTTCCCCAGCAAGGTCATTCGGTGCCTCCGGTGATGCAGACCGTGGCGGCTAGCGGTCGGTGACCGATCCCAAACCGACGCGCGCGGTCGTCCACCCGCCGTCATTCGAGCGCGGGCAGATAGACGACCCGAAGCTGGCGGCGGCGCTGCGCAACCTCGAGCTGACCGTCAAGCGCAAGCTCGACGGTGTCCTGCACGGCGACCATCTCGGCCTGATTCCGGGACCGGGGTCGGAGCCGGGGGAGTCGCGGGAGTACCAGCCCGGCGACGACGTCCGGCGGATGGACTGGGCCGTCACGGCCCGCACCACGCACCCGCACGTCCGCCAGATGATCGCCGACCGCGAACTGGAGACCTGGTTGGTGATCGACATGTCGGCCAGCCTGGACTTCGGCACCACGGTCTGCGAAAAACGCGACCTGGCGGTGGCGGCCGCGGCGGCCATCACGTTCCTCAACAGCGGCGGCGGCAACCGGATCGGTGCGATCGTCGCCACCGGCGCGACCATCACCCGGGTGCCGGCCCGCTCGGGACGCCAGCACGAGCAGACGCTGTTGCGGACGATCGCGACGACGCCCAAGGCGCCCGTCGGGGTCCGGGGGGATCTGGCGACCGCGATCGACGCGCTGCGCCGGCCGGAACGCCGTCGTGGAATGGCGGTGATCATCAGCGACTTCCTCGGCCCGATCAATTGGATGCGCCCGCTGCGGGCGATCGCGGCCCGCCACGAGGTGCTCGCGATCGAGGTGCTCGATCCCCGCGATGTCGAACTGCCCGACGTCGGTGATGTCGTGCTGCAGGACGCCGAAACCGGGGTCACCCGCGAATTCACGATCGACGCCCAGCTGCGCGACGACTTCGCCAAGGCGGCCGAGGCGCATCGCACCGAGGTGTCTCGCACGATTCGTGGTTGCGGCGCACCGGTTTTGACGCTTCGCACCGACCGGGACTGGATCGCCGACATCGTTCGCTTCGTCGAGTCCCGCCGGCGCGGGGCGATGGCGGGCCGCCAGTGACGCTGCCGCTGTTCGGCCCGATGTCGTTGTCCGGCTTCGAACACGCGTGGTTTTTCCTGTTCTTTTTCGTGGTCTTCGGCCTGGCCGCGCTGTATGTCCTGATGCAGTTGGCGCGGCAGCGCCGCATGCTGCGGTTCGCCAACATGGAGCTGCTGGAAAGCGTCGCCCCGAAGCGGCCCGCCAAGTGGCGGCACGTGCCGGCGATCCTGCTGGTGGCGTCGCTGGTGCTGTTCACCATCGCGATGGCGGGGCCGACGAACGACGTCCGGATCCCGCGCAACCGCGCGGTGGTGATGCTGGTGATCGACGTGTCGCAGTCCATGCGGGCCACCGACGTGCAGCCCAACCGGATGGCGGCCGCGCAGGAGGCGGCTAAGCAATTCGCCGACGAGCTGACGCCGGGGATCAACCTGGGGCTGATCGAATATGCCGGGACCGCGACGGTGTTGGTGCAACCGACGACCAACCGGGAGGCGACCAAGATCGGGCTGGACAAGCTGCAGTTCGCCGACCGCACCGCCACGGGAGAGGGCATCTTCACCGCGCTGCAGGCCATCGCGACGGTCGGCGCGGTGATCGGGGGCGGGGACAAACCGCCGCCGGCGCGCATCGTGCTGTTCTCCGACGGCAAGGAGACGATGCCGACCAACCCGGACAATCCGAAGGGCGCCTTCACCGCCGCGCGCACCGCCAAGGATCAGGGCGTGCCGATCTCGACGATCTCCTTCGGCACCCCGTACGGCTTCGTCGAGATCAACGACCAGCGCCAGCCGGTGCCCGTCGACGACTCCACGATGAAAAAGGTCGCCGAGCTATCCGGCGGAAGTTGGTACAACGCGGGCAGCTTGGAGGAACTGAAGTCCGTGTACGCGACGCTGCAGCAGCAGATCGGCTACGAGACGATCAAGGGCGACGCGAGCGTGGGCTGGGTGCGGCTGGGTGCGCTGGTGCTGGCATTGGCCGCGCTGGCGGCGCTGCTGATCAACCGCCGGCTGCCCACCTGACTTTGCCGCGCCGTGTGTCGCCTCGATTTCGCCGAGCGTGAAGCCACGGCGAAAATTCGGGCCGGATTTCGCCGTAGCTTCACGTTCGGCAGCCCGGCCAGCCGATTTCGGGCGTGCCGCGGTGAGACGCTAAGTTGGCCGGGTGACTGACACAGCCACTGGGAAGGCCACCGAGATCGCCGCCGAGGGCGGCAAACCCGCATTCGTATCCCGTTCCGTCCTGGTGACGGGCGGAAACCGGGGGATCGGTCTTGCCATCGCACAGCGGCTGGCCGCCGACGGCCACAAGGTGGCCGTCACGCACCGCGGATCCGGGGCGCCCGAGGGACTGTTCGGCGTCGAGTGCGACGTCACCGACAACGACGCCGTCGATCGCGCCTTCAAAGAGGTCGAGGAGCACCAGGGCGCGATCGAGGTGCTGGTGTCCAACGCCGGCATCTCCAAGGACGCGTTCCTCATCCGGATGACCGAGGAGCGGTTCGAAGAGGTCATCAACACCAACCTCACCGGGGCGTTCCGGGTGACCCAGCGCGCGGCGCGCAGCATGCAGAAAAAGCGGTTCGGCCGGATCATCTACATCGGCTCGGTGTCCGGCAGCTGGGGCATCGGCAACCAGTCCAACTACGCGGCCGCCAAGGCCGGGCTGATCGGCATGGCCCGCTCGATCTCCCGGGAGCTGTCCAAGGCCGGGGTGACCGCGAATGTGGTTGCCCCGGGCTACATCGACACCGAGATGACCCGCGCGCTGGACGAGCGGATCCAGGCGGGCGCGCTCGAGTTCATCCCCGCGAAGCGCGTCGGCACCGCCGCCGAGGTGGCCGGGGTGGTCAGCTTCCTCGCGTCCGAGGACGCGAGCTACATCGCCGGTGCGGTCATCCCGGTCGACGGCGGCATGGGCATGGGCCACTGAGGCCCCGGATATAAGGACGGACATGACAGGACTGCTCGAAGGCAAACGGGTTCTCGTCTCCGGGATCATCACCGACTCGTCGATCGCGTTCCACATCGCAAAGGCGGCACAAGAGGCGGGGGCGCAGCTGGTGCTGACCGGATTCGACCGGTTGCGGCTGATCCAGCGCATCGCCGACCGGCTTCCGGAGAAGGCCCCGCTGATCGAACTCGACGTGCAGAACCAGGAGCACCTGGACAGCCTGGCCGAACGGGTGACGGCGGAAATCGGCGAGGGCAACAAGCTCGACGGTGTCGTGCATTCGATCGGGTTCATGCCGCAGACCGGCATGGGCATCAACCCGTTCTTCGACGCACCCTACGAGGATGTCTCCAAGGGCATCCACATCTCCGCGTACTCGTACGCGTCGCTGGCCAAGGCGCTGCTGCCGATCATGAACCCCGGCGGCTCCATTGTCGGTATGGACTTCGACCCGACCCGGGCGATGCCGGCCTATAACTGGATGACGGTCGCCAAGAGCGCGCTGGAATCGGTCAACAGGTTCGTGGCGCGTGAGGCCGGCAAGTTCGGTGTGCGGTCCAATCTCGTTGCCGCGGGCCCGATCCGGACGCTCGCGATGAGCGCGATCGTGGGCGGAGCGCTGGGCGAGGAGGCCGGCGCCCAGATGCAGCTGCTGGAAGAGGGCTGGGACCAGCGCGCCCCGATCGGCTGGAACATGAAGGATCCGACGCCCGTCGCCAAGACGGTCTGCGCGCTGCTGTCCGATTGGCTGCCGGCGACCACCGGAACCGTCATCTACGCCGACGGCGGCGCCAGCACCCAATTGCTCTAGACGGCAATGGAATTCGACGCGGTCCTGCTGCTGTCGTTCGGCGGACCGGAGGGGCCGGAGCAGGTCCGGCCATTCCTGGAGAATGTCACCCGGGGCCGGAATGTGCCGCCCGAGCGGCTGGACGACGTCGCAGAGCATTACCTGCATTTCGGTGGGGTATCGCCGATCAACGGCATCAACCGGGCGCTGATCGCGCAGCTTCAGGCCGAACAGGACCTGCCGGTCTATTTCGGCAACCGCAATTGGGAACCCTATGTCGAAGAGTCCGTTGCAACGATGCGGGACAACGGTATTCGTCGTGCGGCGGTGTTCACGACGTCGGCGTGGAGCGGTTACTCCAGTTGCACGCAGTATGTGGAGGACATTGCGCGGGCGCGGCGGGTCACCGGCCCGGAGGCGCCCGAGTTGGTGAAGCTGCGGCCGTACTTCGACCATCCCCTTTTCGTCGAGATGTTCGCCGACGCCATCGCGGCCGCCGCCGACACCCTGCCCGCCGGGCTACGCGACGACGCGCGGCTGGTGTTCACCGCACATTCGGTCCCGGTGGCCGCCGACCAGCGCTGCGGCCCGCAGCTCTACAGCCGCCAAGTCGCTTACGCCGCAAGGCTGGTCGCGGCGGCCGCCGGATACAGCGAGTACGACCTGGCGTGGCAGTCCCGATCGGGCCCGCCCGAGGTGCCGTGGCTGGAACCCGATGTCGCCGACCATCTCACGATGCTGGCCACCGCGGGTGCCGGGGCCGTCGTCGTCTGCCCGATCGGGTTCGTCTCCGATCACATCGAGGTGGTGTGGGATCTCGACCGGGAGTTGCGATCACAAGCCGAGGCGACGGGGATGGCGTTCGCCCGCGCCACGACACCGAACGCCGATCGGCGATTCGCCCGGCTGGCCGCGGGTTTGATCGACGAACTGCGGTTCGACCGTGCGCCGGCCCGGGTGAGTGGGGCCGATCCGGTGCCCGGGTGCCTCGCCAGCGTGAACGGCGAGCCGTGCCGTCCGCCGCATTGCGTTGCGGCCGAATACGGTTAGTCGTCCCAGGCCGAGTGCAGGATCGCGGTAACCGCAGCAATCCGCGCGGAACGCACCACCGTGGTCAGCGGCCGCAGCGCATCGCTTGCGATCCGGGCCTCGGACGACGACTGCGGCCCGGCGGCCCCGGGCGACCGGCTGAGCCCGGCACTGACGGCGATGATCGCGTCGACGTGCGCGGCGTTCTCCAGTACTCGCAACGCGCGTGACGGCGCATGGTCCGGAATCCGGTGTTGGCGGGTGGATTCCAGGAGCTGCTCGACAAGCCCGCGCGGATCGTCGACGTCGGCCGCGGCGGATCCCAGGCCGATGGTGCCCAGCGCATCGGCGGCCGACCGCACGGCCGACCGTAATCCGTATTCGGCGTCGCCCAGCTCGTGGTGGTCGAATACGGGTGCGCCGGGCAGCGAGTACACCGTCCAGGACAGTGCGGACAGTTCGGGGAGGGCCGGCTCACTGTCGACGGGGTCGTCCTCGGCATCGCCGTAGCGGAACTCGGGCACCAGGCCCACGGCCGTGGCGGCGTCGTCGGGGTTGCTGATGATCACCGCCTCGCGCGCGGTCAGGGCGTCGTGCTCGAACTGCGTGCCCGCGGCCAGCCCGCGCACGTCGCCGGGCACCGGCAAAACCAGGTTGATCGTTCCGCGCAACCCGCGCGGGGCAGCCGCCGACGTTGTCGGCCGGCCGACCGCGGCGCGCAGCGTCTGCAACAACGAGACCGTTCCGGCGTCGTGGACCTCGGGCCAGGGCAGCCCGGTGTGGCCCGCGGCCACGGCATCATACGCGGTAACCGATTGCTTTGGTGCCCATAGGGATAACGCGTCCAAAACGTCGTCGGGCGCGGCCCTGCCCGCGAGCCAGGCGTTGGCCCACACGGACAGGGAAACACTCGGACACCACATGATCTCGCAGTGTAGTTGTTTGGCCCGGCAAAGGCCGATCACGCGTATTCTGGCCGCATGGCGGTCGCTGTGATCTGGCTAATATTCGCGCTGGTGCTGGCCGGCGCGGAGGCGCTCAGCGGCCATATGTTCTTGCTGATGCTCGGCGGCGGTGCGCTGGCCGCGTCGGGAACCAGCTGGCTGACGGATGCGCCGCTCTGGGTCGACGGGGCCGTGTTCTTGATCGTGTCCGTGCTGCTGCTGGCGCTGGTGCGGCCGGCGCTGCGGCGGCGGCTGACACCCCCGGAGACCCTGCCGACGGGCATCAAGGCGCTGGAGGGCAAGAGTGCGCTGGTGCTCGATCGGATTGCCCGCGATGCGGGCCGGGTGAAACTTGACGGCCAGGTTTGGACGGCTCGCCCGCTCAACGACGGCGATGTGTACGAACCGGGCGAGTCGGTGACCGTCACGCACATCGACGGCGCTACGGCTGTGGTTTTCCGGAACGTGTAGCAAGTCGACATAGACGCTGCGAGAAACGCTGCGAGAGAAAGGAACTCCGGTGCAAGGTGGTGCGGTAGCTGGTTTGGTGTTGCTGGCCGTCCTGGTGATCTTCGCGATCATCGTGGTGGCCAAGTCGGTGGCGTTGATACCGCAGGCCGAAGCCGCGGTGATCGAACGGCTGGGTCGGTACAGCCGCACCGTCAGCGGACAGCTGACGTTGCTGGTGCCGTTCATCGACCGCGTCCGGGCGCGCGTGGACCTGCGCGAGCGGGTGGTGTCGTTCCCGCCGCAGCCGGTGATCACCGAGGACAACCTGACGTTGAACATCGACACCGTGGTCTACTTCCAGGTCACCGTTCCGCAGGCGGCGGTCTACGAGATCAGCAACTACATCGTCGGCGTCGAACAGCTCACCACGACCACGCTGCGCAACGTCGTCGGTGGCATGACCCTGGAGCAGACGCTGACCTCCCGTGACCAGATCAACGCCCAGCTGCGCGGCGTACTCGACGAGGCGACCGGCCGCTGGGGCCTGCGGGTAGCCCGGGTCGAACTGCGCAGCATCGACCCGCCGCCGTCGATTCAGGCCTCGATGGAAAAGCAGATGAAGGCCGACCGGGAGAAGCGGGCGATGATCCTGACCGCCGAGGGCATGCGCGAGTCGTCGATCAAGGAAGCGGAGGGCGCCAAGCAGGCCCAGATCCTGGCGGCCGAGGGCGCCAAGCAGGCCGCGATTCTGGCCGCCGAGGCCGAACGGCAGTCCCGGATGTTGCGCGCCCAGGGCGAGCGCGCCGCGGCGTACCTGCAGGCGCAGGGGCAGGCCAAGGCCATCGAGAAGACGTTCGCCGCGATCAAGGCCGGCAGGCCGACCCCGGAGATGCTGGCCTATCAGTACCTGCAGACGCTGCCGGAGATGGCGCGCGGTGAGGCCAACAAAGTGTGGGTGGTGCCCAGCGATTTCAGCGCGGCGTTGCAGGGGTTCACCAGGCTGCTGGGCACGCCGGGTCAGGACGGGGTGTTCCGGTTCGAGCCGTCGCCGGTCGACGACACGCCCAAGCATGCGTCCGACGACGACGCCGACGTCGCCGACTGGTTCTCGACCGACACCGACCCGGCGATCGCTCAGGCGGTCGCCAAGGCCGAGGCGATAGCCCGCCAGCCGGTGGACGGCCAACCGGGCACGGCACCGCCGGAGTTGACTCAATAGGATTGCCGGACGGGCGCTTTGGCTTCGCCGAAGGCCTAATCCAGACGCAACTCGACCATCGGCAGCGGCGTGTCGGTGTCGGTGATCCGTTCCCCGAGCGTGTCTTCGAGCACGGGCCGGAATCGCTCCCACGAACGCGGATGCCTGCCGCGGTAGGCGGCCAGCACCCGGTCGGTCTCGGCTTGGTCGAGGACCCGCGCGGTGGCGCGCCGCGGCGCATGGCTGCCGACGTATACCCGGACCCGCGGGTTGGCCTGAATGTTGCTGAACCACTGCGCTTTTCGGCCGAATCCGGAGGCGACGACGTAGACGTCGGCGGACGGGTGATCGACCACCTCCAACACGGCGTAGCGCGGCGCGCCGGACTTGCGGCCGATGTGTTCGAGCATCAGGATGCGCGAGCCGAACAACCCGCCCGCGCGGGCCCGATACATCCAGACCGGCGCGCGCACGAGCCGCCGCGATCGCAGCAGCCGGGCGCCGGTGCGGGCGAACAGGGATAGGGAGTGCGTTTCGGGCATGTTTCCATCCTTCCAGCGCCGGGCCGACGGCGTAGGCGCCGCGAGTTTCGGGTATGGACACCCTCGATGAACCGGAAAGCGGGTCGCCGCCCGACCTGGACGCGGAACGACGTTCGCGTCGCCGATAGGCGCGCGACGCATCGGTCGATCCAGGGCACGGCGATCGGCAACTTCATGGAGGCGTACGACTTCACCCTCTTCAGCCTGGTTGCCACGCTCCTCGCCGAGACGTTCTATCCCGGGGAAAGCTCCGGCGCGGGCAACTTGATCGCCACCTTCGGGACGATGACGGCGGGATTCGTCGTTCGGCCCCTCGGCGGGTTCATCTTCGGCCCGCTCGGCGATCGCATCGGGCGCAAGCCGGTCCTGGTGATGACGATCTCGCTGATGGCCGTGTGCGGGGCCGCCACCGGTGTACTGCCCGGATTCCACACGATCGGGGTCTGGGCACCCATCCTGCTCACGGTTATTCGCATCGGTCAGGGGCTGTCGTCGGGCGGGGAGTACGCGGGCGCCATGACGTTCATCGCCGAACACGCCCCGGATCACAAACGGGGGATGCTGGCCGGATTCCTGCCGGTGGGCACGCTCGCCGGCTTCGTCGTGGGCGCCACGCTGGTCACCGGGCTGCAGACCGCGCTGCCGAGCGCCGACATGCTGGCCTGGGGCTGGCGCATACCGTTTCTCCTGGCGGCACCGCTCGGCCTGATCGCGGTATACCTGCGCTCGCGGATCGACGAGTCGCCCGGATACGAGAAGGTGCACAAGGTCGCGTTGCCCATCTCCGTTCGCACCCAATTCGTGCTGACCGTCGTGCGGCAGTGGAAAGGGCTGCTGATCTGCCTTGGCGTGGAGCTCGCGGTCACCGACACCAGCTACATGGTCAGCGGGTACGTGCCGACCTACCTCAAGAAGACCGCCGGCGTCGGGGATACCGCGGCCCTAGTGATGGTCCTGGTGGTGCTGGCCGTCCTGACGATCGGCGTGCTGCTCGTCGCGATGCTGTCGGACCGCATCGGTGTCAAACCGCTGATGTGGACGGGATGTGGCCTGCTCATCGCGGTCTCGTTGCCGGCCTTCACGCTGATGCGGTTCGGCGGGGACTATCCGGCGAAGTTCACCGGCGTCGCACTCGTCGGCCTGCCCATGCTGTTCCTGAGCAGCCTCGAGCCGGCGATCCTGCCCGCGTTGTTTCCCACCCATGTGCGCTACGGCGCGGTTTCGATCGGATTCAACATCGCGGTGTCTGCCTTCGGCGGCACCACCCCGCTGCTCGCCCAGACGCTCGTCACGGGGACCGGAAACCCGATGATGCCCGCGTACATGCTCATGTTCGCGGGTCTCGTCGGCGCCGTCACCCTGATCTTCACCCCGGAGGTGGCCGGCAAGCCGCTGCTGGGCTCCGGGCCCTCGGTCGATCCCGACGAGTTTCGCGACCTCGTCGGATCGCCGCGGCCGGAATAGCGGCGTTACGCGTGCGGGAGCGGCGGCACGGGCGGCGCGGGGACCACCGCCGGCGCGGTGCTCGACACCGAGGGAGCCGGATACACGCAACCGGGCCCGCTCGACGACAGCGGCGGCGGATAGGGCGGCGGAGGCAGCTGCACCCGGACCGTCCAGACCAAGCCGGTCACCGCAAAGTCGGCGATCGCACCGATCACCAATCCGACCAGCCCGGCGCCGATTACCGCCGCGGAGGAAAACCGCCGTGGCGGGGGGTTATTCGAGTTCTCGGCGGTCATCTCGCTCCTTTTGTCACCGCGGTGAGGTTCCACTTGTCCAGCCAGGGCTGGACCAGCTCGGCGACGGAAAATTTGGCCGGGGCCGAGCACCCGGCGTCGGGTTTGGCGGGATTGAAACCGCGGATGTCGATGCCCACCGCGGTGGCGGTGCCGTCGCTTTGCATGAGATAGACGGGGCCGCCCGAATCGCCGCATTGGCCGGGCGCCGCAAACGTGACCTTGCTGTCGGTGACATCCAGGACCTGTCCACAGATGGCTTCGGCGGTGCTCATGCCGAACTTGCACACCTGCTGGCCGAATTGCAGTTCGCGCGCGACGCCGGATACGGGCAGCGAACCGGCGATGGCCGAGGCCTGCGGCACGACGTCGCCGTCGAGCATGATCAGCCCGATGTCGTGTTCTTCGCTGCGAACTCCCTCGCTGACCGTCCGCGCGAACACGCCAAACGTCGTGTAGGGGAGGATGCCCGCGAGATTCAACACCACCTTGCTGGGTTGGCCGGGCCTGTTGCAGTGACCGGCGGTGAGAACGCCGGTCTGACCTGCTCCGGTGCGCACCAAAAACCCTGCGGTGCAACCCATTCCGCCCGAACCGTCGGCGTACTCGACGTAGATGCCCACACCGGGGCCGATCGCACTGGCCGCGGGCAAGGCGATGGGTGATAGGGCCGGCGACGGGGGCGCTTGTCCTGGGTCGTCGGTCCTGGGCAGCAGGCACACGGCCGCCACCAGCGCGGCGGAGCTGAACAGGATGGCCAGCGTCAGCAGCGAGGTATGCATTCTGGGGCGCCGCGGCTTGATCCGGTTGAGTAGGACGGGCAGGGCTGCGACCGTCACGACACCACGGCCCCCCGGCTCGCGAGCTCGCGCGCGCAAACCCTCACCATCCAGTAGATCTTTCAGGCAACGGGCGGCACGTTCAATAGCGCCGGCCGGTCAGCTGACCGCGGCCGGCTCGGCGGCGGGCTCGTCGTGCGGTGCGCGCCGCGCAGCGCGGCGGTGGTGTTGGCGAAAGTGACGTATCTCGATGACCAGCCCGGTCAGCCCCAAAGCGCCCGTGCATACCGAAACCAGGTACAGCAACGAGCTCGGGTGCCCGGCGAGCGCGTCGCCGAGGATCACCACGGCGGTGGTACCGGGCAGCAGGCCGCCCAGCGTCGCCAGCGTGTAGGGCAGCGCCCGCACGGCGGACGCGCCTGCGGCGTAGTTGATTGCCGAAAACGGCACGGCCGGAATCAACCGCAACGACAGGACGGCCAGCCAGCCCCGCTGCCGCAGCCGTTCGTCCACCGTGTCGATCGAACGGTGGCGCACGAGGCGGTTCAGCCGCCAGCCGGCCGCGCGCACCAGATACAGCGCGATCACCGCGCTGCAGGTGCTGGCGACCACCGCGATCAGCACCCCCAGCACCGGGCCGAACAGCAGCCCGGCCGCCAGGGTGAAGGCCGTCCGGGGGACCGGCACGACGGTGGCCACGATGTGCGCGAGCAGGAACGCCAACGGGAACCACGGGCCCACCGATTCCGCCCAATCACGCATCTGCACCGGCGACGGCAGCGGAAGCCAGGTTGCCGCGGCGGCCAGCGCTGTGATACCGACCACTGTCGCCACCACACGCGGCCGGGAGAGCTGGCGGGCGGTGGCGCCGATCGCGCAGCCGAGATCTCGCAGCGTATCGGTGATTTTGCCGGTGGCGGGGGCCGTCACGCGTCCTAAGGTTACGGGGCCGAGGTGAATAACTCGTTTCCCGTGGCTGGCGTTTCGCCCCCGGCAAGCCCGGATCGCCGCGCCGCACCGTTTTTTCGCGGCGGGGGCAATCAATTAGCCTCATTAGTAAGTGGCGTTTCTTCAGGCAAACCGAAGCAATGTTGCCAATTGCTGCGAAAACAGGAGCAGTCGGTGTCCATTGATGTACCCGAGCTCGCGGAGCTGGAACAGGTTCGCGGGCGCTGGCGCGGCGCGGTTGCCGGTGTGCTGTCCAAGAGCACCCGGCGCGACCCGACCGAGTTGGGGGACCAGCCCGAGCACCTGCTGGATGCCGCGACCTACGACGGGTTTGCCATTCGGCCCCTCTACACCGCGTTCGACGAGTTGCCCGAGCCGCCGCTGCCGGGTGAGTGGCCCTACGTGCGTGGCGCGGAAGCCTTGCGTGACGTCACGTCCGGCTGGAAGGTCGCCGAGGTCTTTCCCGCCGCCGGAACCGCCGCCCGCGAGGCGAACGCGGCGGTGCTGGCCGCGCTCAACGACGGCGTCAGCGCGCTGCTGATCCGGGTGGGGGAGTCGGGCGTGGCGGCGAACCAGCTCGAGGGCGTGCTCGCGGGCGTGTACCTGAACCTGGCCCCGGTGATTCTCGACGCAGGGGCCGACCTCTCGACGGCCAGCGACGTCGTCCTGGCCATGATCGCCGCCCTGGAACCCGAGAACCGGGCCACCCTGTCGATCGACCTGGGGGCCGACCCGCTGACCGCGGAGCTGAGTGACCGTCGCGCGCCCGCGATCGCGGAGGTCGTCGCCGTCGCCTCGCGAGCGGCCCGCGAGCCGGGGGTGCGCGCGATCACCGTCGACGGGCCGGCGTTCCACAATCTCGGCGCCAACGCGACGTGGGAGCTTGCCGGCAGCGTCGCGGCAGGCGTGGCCTACCTTCGGGTGCTCACCGAATCCAGCATGCCGGTCGAGGAGGCGCTGGGGCAGATCAGCTTCCGGCTGGCCGCCGACGACGACCAGTTCATGACGCTCGCCAAGATGCGGGCCTTCCGCCAGCTGTGGGCGCGGGTCGCCGAGGTCGTCGGCAGTCCCGACGGCGGCGCGACGGTGGTGCACGCGGAGACGTCGCTGCCGATGATGACGCAGCGTGACCCGTGGGTGAACATGCTGCGCTGCACGCTGGCCGCCTTCGGAGCGGGGGTCGGCGGCGCCGACACGGTGCTGGTCTTCCCGTTCGACGTGGCGATCCCGGGAGGCTTTCCCGGTACGGCGGCGAGCTTTTCGCGCCGGATCGCACGCAACACCCAGCTGCTGCTCCTGGAGGAGTCACACGTCGGGCGGGTGCTCGACCCGGCCGGCGGCTCGTGGTTCGTCGAAGACCTCACCGAGCAGTTGGCCGGGCAGGCCTGGGAGCACTTCCAGGCCATCGAGGCACGCGGCGGATTCGGCCCAGACATGAAGGCCCGCGGCTATGTCGCCGACCAGATCGCCGAGATCGCCGCGCGACGCGCCGACGACATCGCGCACCGCCGCACCGCGATCACCGGGGTCAACGAATTCCCCAACCTCGCGGAACCGCCTCTGAAACAAGGTGAGCCGCAAGGCGATTCGTCGGTCGCGTTGCGCGCCGCCGGCAACGTTCAGCGCTACGCCGCCGCTTTTGAGGCGCTGCGCGACCGCTCGGACAGCTATCTTGCCCGCACCGGGGCGCGGCCGCGGGCGTTGTTGCTGCCGCTGGGGCCCCTGGCCGAGCACAACGTCCGGGCCACGTTTGCGTCAAACCTGTTGGCCTCGGGTGGCATCGAGGCCGTCAACCCGGGCACGGTCGACGCCGCCGGTGTCGCCGCCGCCGCTGCCGACGCCGGGTCGCCCAGCGTGGCGGTGCTCTGCGGCACCGACAAGCGTTACGGCGAAGAGGCGGCCGGGGTCGTCGAGGCGGCCCGAAACGCCGGCGTGTCACGGGTTTACCTCGCGGGACCCGAGAAAGCAGTGGCGGACCTCGACGACAGCGGGCGCCGGCCCGATGAGTTCCTGACCGCGAAAATCGATGCGGTCGAAGCCCTTTCGAATCTGCTCACCCGATTGGGAGCCTAGCCGCAATGACCACGAGCACCGCTGCGATCGGCAGCTTCTCCGACATCCCGCTGCACGGCGACCGCGATGTGCGGCCGCCCACTGAGGACGCGGTGGAATCCCACGTCGCCGCGACCGCGTCGGCGCAGGGGTGCACACCCGACCAGCTGGACTGGCATACGCCGGAAGGCATTGAGGTCAAACCGGTCTACATCGCCGCCGACCGGGCCGCGGCGGCCGCCGAGGGCTACCCCCTGAACAGTTTCCCGGGCGAGCCACCCTTCGTGCGGGGCCCGTATCCGACGATGTACGTGAACCAGCCCTGGACGATCCGCCAGTACGCCGGATTCTCCACCGCCGCGGATTCCAACGCGTTCTACCGCCGCAACCTCGCCGCCGGCCAGAAGGGGCTCTCGGTGGCCTTCGACCTGGCCACCCACCGGGGTTACGACTCCGACCACCCCCGCGTCCAGGGTGACGTCGGAATGGCCGGGGTGGCAATCGATTCCATCCTCGACATGCGGCAGCTGTTCGACGGCATCGACCTGTCGACGGTATCGGTGTCGATGACGATGAACGGTGCGGTGCTGCCGATCCTGGCGCTGTACGTGGTGGCCGCCGAGGAGCAGGGGGTGCCGCCGGAGAAACTGGCCGGCACCATCCAGAACGACATCCTCAAAGAGTTCATGGTGCGCAACACCTACATCTATCCGCCGAAGCCGTCGATGCGCATCATCTCCGACATCTTCGCCTACACCAGCGCCAAGATGCCGAAGTTCAACTCGATCTCGATCTCCGGCTATCACATCCAAGAAGCCGGAGCCACAGCGGATTTGGAGCTGGCCTACACCCTGGCCGACGGCGTGGACTACATCAAGGCGGGCCTGGACGCCGGGCTCGACATCGACAAGTTCGCCCCCCGGCTGTCCTTCTTCTGGGGCATCGGGATGAACTTCTTCATGGAGGTCGCCAAGCTGCGCGCCGGTCGGCTGCTGTGGAGCGAGCTGGTCGCCGGATTCGGCGCGAACGACCCGAAATCGCTGTCGCTGCGCACACATTCGCAGACCTCGGGCTGGTCGTTGACCGCCCAGGACGCCTTCAACAACGTCGCCCGCACCTGCATCGAGGCGATGGCCGCCACCCAGGGCCACACCCAGTCGCTGCACACCAACGCCCTGGACGAGGCCCTGGCGCTGCCCACCGACTTCTCGGCCCGCGTCGCCCGCAACACCCAGCTGGTGTTGCAGCAGGAGTCGGGCACCACACGGCCGATCGACCCGTGGGGGGGCTCCTATTACGTGGAGTGGCTGACCCATCAGCTCGCGCAGCGGGCCCGCGCGCACATCGCCGAGGTGGCCGAGCACGGCGGCATGGCCCAGGCGATCAGCGACGGCATCCCCAAGTTGCGTATCGAGGAGGCCGCCGCGCGCACCCAGGCCCGCATCGACTCGGGCATTCAGCCGGTGGTCGGGGTCAACAAGTACCAGGTCGACGAGGACCAGGACATCGAGGTCCTCAAGGTCGAGAACAGCCGGGTTCGGGCCGAGCAGCTGGCCAAGCTGAAAGACCTACGGGCGAGCCGGGATGCGCAGGAGGTCGAGGCTGCCTTGGCCGAGCTGTCCCGCGCCGCCGCGGCCCACGGTCGCGCCGGTGACGACGGCCTGGGCAATAATCTGCTGGCACTGGCCATCGACGCGGCCCGGGCCAAGGCCACCGTGGGCGAGATCTCCGACGCGCTGGAGCGCGTCTACGGGCGCCACCAGGCGGAGATCCGTACGATCGCCGGGGTCTACCGCGACGAGGCCGGCGGAGCCGGAGGAGGTGACAGCATCACCCCGCTTTCCAAGGCGACCGAGCTCGTCGAGAAGTTCGCCGAGGCCGACGGCCGCCGGCCCCGAATCCTGGTGGCCAAGATGGGACAGGACGGCCACGACCGCGGCCAGAAGGTGATCGCGACGGCGTTCGCTGACATCGGGTTCGACGTGGACGTCGGATCGCTGTTCTCCACCCCCGAAGAGGTGGCCCGCCAGGCCGCCGACAACGACGTGCATGTGATCGGGGTGTCGTCCCTGGCCGCCGGCCATTCGACGTTGGTGCCGGCGCTGCGCGACGCGCTGGCCGAGGTGGGCCGGCCCGACATCATGATCGTGGTCGGTGGCGTCATTCCGCCGGGTGACTTCGACGAGCTGTACGCCGCCGGAGCCGCCGCCATCTTCCCGCCGGGAACGGTGATCTCCGAGGCGGCGATCGGCTTGCTGAACAAGCTCGCCGAGCGGTTGGGGTACACGCTCACCTAGATGGCACCCGACCCGGACAACAACGCCGACGACACCGTCGAGGGGTTGGCGGCCGCCGTCCGTAGTGGCGATCGCGCCGCGTTGCCTCGGGCCATCACCCTGCTGGAATCCACCCGTCCCGATCACCGCGACCAGGCGCAGCAACTGTTGCTGACGTTGTTGCCGCACTCCGGGAACGCCCACCGGGTCGGCATCACCGGGGTACCGGGGGTGGGCAAGTCCACCACCATCGAGTCGCTGGGCATGCATCTGATCGACCAGGGCCATCGGGTGGCGGTGCTGGCGGTGGACCCCTCGTCGACCCGCACCGGGGGATCGATCCTGGGCGATAAGACCCGGATGGCGCGGCTGGCTCAGCACGCCGACGCCTACATCCGGCCGTCGCCGACCTCGGGCACGCTGGGCGGGGTGGCAAAGGCCACCCGGGAGACCGTCGTGCTGCTGGAAGCCGCCGGATTCGACGTGATCCTGATTGAAACCGTCGGCGTTGGGCAGTCTGAGGTGGCGGTCGCGAACATGGTCGACACGTTTGTCTTGCTGACCCTGGCGCGCGCCGGCGATCAACTGCAGGGCATCAAGAAGGGCGTACTCGAGCTGGCCGACCTCGTGGTGGTGAACAAGGCCGACGGCGAGCACCTGGCCGACGCGCGCCTCGCCGCCCGGGAGCTGGCCGCGGCCATCAGACTCATCTATCCGCGTGAAACGCTGTGGCGTCCACCGGTTCTCACCATGAGCGCGATGCAGGGCGCGGGCCTGACGGAAATGTGGGACACGGTCGAGCGTCATCGCCAGGTGCTCGCCGACGCCGGTGAGTTCGAAGCCCGTCGCCGAGACCAGCAAGTCGACTGGACCTGGCAGATGGTCCGCGACACGGTGCTCGACCGGGTGCTGTCCAACCCCGCGGTGCGCAAGGTCCGCGCCGAGGTCGAGCGTCAGGTCAAGGCGGGGGAGTTGACGCCGGCCATGGCCGCCCAACGCATTCTTGACGTCGCGTCCGGCTAACGGAAAGGCAACTAAGTCGCGATATGCCGTACGTAAAGTATGAAATCCAAGTAAATTTGACACTGTGACAGTGCAGTCCCGGGTCGATCTCCGTGCGGTCCCTTCTCACGATTCCCACGGCGCAGGGCATCGTGTGTCCGGCACGGCGGACCCAAACTTTTCTTGCGTCGTACGCGGCTTCGCGAGCACCTTCCCCGGACGCCGATTCGGCGGCGGGGCGCTGGCGGTCTATCTCGACGGCCAGCCCGTCGTCGACGTGTGGACAGGCTGGTCGGACCGGCGCGGCCGGCAGCCGTGGCAGGCCGATACCGCACCGATGGTCTTCTCCGCGACCAAGGGCATGGCGTCCACCGTCATCCACCGGCTCGTCGATCGCGGCCTGATCGACTACGACGCCCCGGTCGCCGAGTACTGGCCGGAGTTCGGCGCCAACGGCAAGTCGTTCCTGACGGTTCGCGACGTGATGAGGCACCGGGCCGGGCTGTCCGGGTTGCGCGGGGCCACCCGAGAAGACTTGCTGGATCACCTCGTGATGGAGGAACGGCTGGCGGCCGCGGCCCCGGGACGCTTTCTTGGCAAACCGGCATACCACGCGCTGACCTACGGATGGCTGATGTCGGGGCTGGCGCGAGCGGTGACCGGGAAGGGCATGCGCGCGCTGATCCGCGAGGAACTCGCCCAGCCATTGGACACCGACGGCCTGCACCTGGGCCGGCCGCCCGCCGAGGCGCCGACGCGGGTCGCCGAGATCATCACGCCGCAGAACATGCCCGGCATTCCGGCTCTCAACTACGCGGTGGTCAAGCTCGGCTCGCGGCTGTCCGGGGGATTCCGCTCGATGTACTTCGACGGCCTCACGGCCGCCGTGAAGGGCGAGATTCCGCTACTGGACGCCGAGATGCCGGCCGCCAACGGGGTGGCCACGGCCCGCGGCCTGGCTCGGATGTACGGTGCGATCGCCAACGGCGGCGAGATCGACGGCACCCGCTTCCTCTCCCGCGAGTTGGTCGCCGGGCTGACCGGCCGCCGGAGCCTGCGGCGCGACCGAAACATTCTGGTGCCGTTGTCATTTCACCTCGGCTACCACAGCGTGCCGTTCGGGAATGTGATGCCCGGATTCGGCCACGTCGGGATGGGCGGCTCGCTGGGGTGGGCCGACCCGCAGAGCGGGGTGGCGTTCTCCTTCGTGCACAACCGGCTGCTGTCACCTTTCCTGGTGCTGGACCACAGCGGACTGGCCACGCTCGGGAATCTGATCCGGCGCGGCGTCGCGCTGGCACGCAGAAACGGCTTCCGGCCGGTGACCGAGTTCGGTTCCCCGTTCGGTGAGCCGGAGCCCGTCGCCGGCTGACCCGGCGGGGCCGATTAGAAGGACGGCCTGCGGAACGGCGTCGTGTCGGCGTCGTCGCCGTGGAACTTCGGCCCAGGCCCAAGCAGTGTCCGCACCACCGGGCGCGGCGGGAGAGACCTAAGCATTTGGCTGGCCGGGCGCGGGCGCACTCGCTGCGGCCACCAGAACCACCGCCCGAGCAGCGCGGCGATCGACGGTGTCATGAACGACCGCACCACCAGGGTGTCGAACATCAAGCCCAGGCCGATGGTCGTACCGACCTGCCCGATGATCCGTAGATCGCTGACCGCCATCGAGGCCATGGTGAAGGCGAACACCAGGCCGGCGTTGGTCACGACCTTGCCGGTGCCGCCCATTGCGCGGACGATGCCCGTATTGATGCCGCCGAGTATTTCCTCTTTCATGCGGGATACCAGCAGCAGGTTGTAGTCGGACCCGACCGCGAGCAGGACGATCACCGACATCGGCAGCACCATCCAGTGCAATTTGAAGCCCAGGATGTACTGCCAGATCAGGACCGAAAGCCCGAACGATGCCCCCAGCGAAACCGCGACCGTGCCCACGATGACCAGTGCGGCGATAAAACTTCGGGTGATGATGAGCATGATGATGAAAATCAGGCAGAGCGCGCCGATCCCGGCGATATAGAGGTCGTATTTGGCACCGTCGTGGAAGTCCTTGAAGGTCGATGCGGTGCCGGCGATATAGATCTTGGAGTCCTCCAGGGGAGTGGTCTTGAGCGCCTCCTGCGCGGCCGTCCTGATCTGATCGATGCGCGCAATGCCCTCCGGCGTGGCCGGATCGCCCTTGTGCGAAATGATGAAGCGAGCCGCTTTCCCGTCCGGAGACAGGAAGGACGTCATCGCGCGCTGGAAGTCCGCGTTCTGGAAAACCTCCGGAGGCAGATAGAAGGTGTCGTCGTTCTTCGACGCGTCGAACGCCTGGCCCATGGCGGTGGCGTTGTCGCTCGATTCGTCCAACCCGGTGAGGGAGCCGGCCATGGTGCTGTGCATCGTCAGGATCATCTTCCGCGCGTCCTCCGCGAATGCGATGAGCGGCGGGAACTGCTCCAGCAGCTGCGGCAGCAGCGCGTCCAGCTGGTCGAGGTCCTTCACGAGGTCGTCGGTTTTGTCGCTGATCTCGTCGATACCGTCGAGCGTGTCGAATATCGACCGCAGCGACCAGCAGATCGGGATGTCGTAGCAGTGCTTTTCCCAGTAGAAGTAGCTTCGGATCGGTCTCCAGAAATCCTCGAAATCCGCCGCATGGTCCCGCAGCTCGTGCACGACCAGGGTCATTTCTCTCGTCTCGACGATCGAGTGGTGCGTGATCTCGGTGAGCTGCGACTGCAACTCGTACAAGTGCTTCATCGTCGCGATTTGCTGCGTTATCAGGTCGGCCTGCTTGAGCATGTCATCGGTGCGCAACTGCATGTAATGCATGTTTTGCAGCTGGCTCGCGTTTTGCATGCTCAGCAGGAACGGGATCGAGGTGTGTTCGATCGGTGTTCCCTCGGGCCTGGTGATGGCCTGCACCCGAGAAATGCCCGGAACATGGAAAATCGCCTTGGCGAGCTTGTGCAACACCAGGAAATCCGCCGGGTTGCGCATGTCGTGGTTCGATTCGACCATCAGAATTTCGGGCATCATCCGGGACTGCGAAAAATGACGGTCCGCGGCCGCATACCCAATATTCGCCGGAATGTCCTTGGGTATGTAGAGCCGGTCGTTGTAACTCGTCTTGTAGCCCGGCAGGGTCACCAGACCGACCAGCGCGACCGCGAGCGTCGCGATGAGAATCGGGCCCGGCCATCGGACGATCGCCGTGCCGACCCGGCGCCATCGACCGAACCCGATCCTGCGCTTGGGGTCGAACAGCCCGAACCCGCTGCCGACCGTCAGAACCGCCGGGACGAGAGTGAGCGCGACCGCGACCGCCACGACCATGCCCACCGCGCAGGGGACGCCGATGGTCTGGAAGATGGGCATGCGGGTAAAGCTCAGGCACAGGACCGCCCCGGCGATCGTCAAACCGGAGGCCAGCACGACGGGAGCGACCCCGCGGTAGGTCGTGTAGTAGGCCGTCTCCGGATCCTCGCCGGCCTGCCGTGCTTCGTGATATCGGCCGAAAAAGAAGATGCCGTAGTCGGTTCCGACGGCAATCCCGAGGGACACCAGCAGGTTGATCGCGAACGTCGAGAGCGAAAGAAAATCGTAATGGCCCAGAAATGCGACGATTCCCCGGGCCGCCCCAAGTTCGACCCCGACCATCACCAGCAACAGGACCACCGTGATGATCGAGCGGTAGACGAGGAACAGCATCGCAAAGATCATCGCGATGGTTATCGCGGTGATTTTCAGAATGGATTTATTGCCGCTGTGCTGCATGTCCGTGACGAGCGCCCCAGGGCCCGTCACATACACCCCCACACCGGGCGGCGGAGCGGTTCGCCCGACGATGTTGCGGACCGCGGCCACCGATTCCTGTCCCAGGGTTGTGCCCTGGTTGCCGGCGAGATTCAGCTGCGCGTAGGCGGCCTTTGCATCCGCACTCTGCGCACCCGCCGCCGTGAGCCGATCTCCCCACAAGTCCTGCACGTGCTCGACATGCTTCGTGTCGGCCCGTAGGTCCCGAATCAACTTGGCGTAGTAGGCGTGCGCATCCTCACCGAGCGGCTTTTGCCCCTCCAGCACGACCATCGCGAAGCTGTCCGAATCGGATTCCTTGAAGTCCTTGCCCATGCGCTTCATGGCCTGCACCGACGGCGCGTCTTGAGGGCTCAGCGGTACCGAGTGCTCCTCGCCGACATGCTCGAGCGATGGAATCGCCAGGGTCACAAGGAGAACCAGCCCGACCCAGGACAGGATGATGGGAATCGAAAGCCTGCGGATCGACCGCGCTAGAAACGGGACCTGATGGCGTTCGGTGCTCATGGGTTCAACCGGGTAGTCCGCCACTTACCGCGGCTGTCTCAGCAGGGCACGCACCAACGGGCGCGACCCTTCCGGACGCAGCAGTGCGCTGGCGGGGCGGGGGCGTACTCGTTGAGGCCACCAGAACCAGCGTCCCAGCAGCGCGGCGGTGGCTGGCGTCATGAACGCGCGCACGATCAGCGTGTCGAACAGCAGACCCAGGGCGATCGTCGTGCCGATCTGACCGATGATGGTCAGGTCGCTGACGATCATCGATGCCATGGTGAACGCGAACACCAACCCGGCGTTCGTCACGACCTTGCCGGTACCCCCCATGGCGCGAATGATGCCGGTCTTTATGCCGGCGCCCAATTCCTCTTTCATGCGGGCCACCAGCAGCAGGTTGTAGTCAGACCCCACCGCCAAAAGGATCAGCACCGCCATGATCAGCACGAGCCAATGGATCTGTATACCGATCAAGTACTGCCAGACCAGCACGGACAGCCCGAAGGATGCGCCCAGCGACAGCAACACCGTGCCCACGATGATCAGCGCGGCGATAAAGCTTCGCGTCATGATCAGCATGATGATGAAAATGAGGCATACGGCTGCGACGCCCGCAATCATGAGGTCGTACTTGGAGCCGAGCACAATGTCTTTCGTCATCGCGGCGGTGCCGGTCAGATATATTTTGGCGTCTTCCAGGGGAGTTCCCTTGAGCGCCTCCTCGGCCGCGGTCCTTATCGCCTCGACCCGTTCGACGCCCTCGGGCGACGCCGGATCGGCCCGTTGCGTAATGAGCATGCGGGCGGCCTTCCCGTCTGGCGACAGGAAAATCTTCATGACTCGTTTGAAGTCTTCGTTCTTGAAAGTTTCGGGCGCGATGTAGAAAGAATCGTCGTTCTTGGAGGTGTCGAAAGCCTTCCCCATGGCCGTCGAGTTGTCGGTCGACTGGTCCATCGCGGTGAACATCCCGGACATGGTGCTGTGCATGGTCAGCATCATGGTCCGCATGCTTTGCATGGTTTCGATCATCGGCGGGAACTGCGTGATGATTTGCGGCATGATCACGTCTAGCTGATCAAGATCCGCGACCAGGTCCTTCAGCTTGTCGCTGAGCAAGTCGATGCCGTCGAGGGTGTCAAATACGGATCGCAGCGAAAAGCAGATCGGAATGTCGTAGCAATGCTTTTCCCAGTAGAAATAGCTGCGGATCGGACGCCAGAAGTCCTCGAAATCCGAAACGTGGTCCCGCAGCTCGTCGGTGATGGCTTGTATGTCGTGCGTTTCACCGACCATGTGATGAGTGGTGGCGACGAGTTGTTGCATCAGGCCGTACATGTGCTGCATGATGTCGATCATTTTCGTCAGCTCGTCGGCCTGCGTGAGCAAGTCATTCATGCGTTGTTTCTGGTACGGCAAGAGTTGTTGCTGCGCGGCGCCTTGCATGCTGAGCAAAAACGGTATCGACGTGTGCGCGATCGGGGTGCCCTCGGGTCGGGTAAGGCCCTGCACTCTGGAAATTCCAGGAACGGCCAGGACGCCCTTGGCTAGTTTGTTCAATACCAACGCATCTGCCGAGTTTCGCAGGTCGTGATCGGCCTCGACCATCAGGATCTCGGGCGACAGCATTCGTGACTGAGGAAAATGTCGCTGCGCTGCCTGGAGCCCCAGGGCCGCCGGGATATTTTGCGGCATGTAGTGCATGTCGTTATAGCTGGGCTTGTATCCCGGCAACGTCAACAGCCCGATCAGTGCGACCGCTAATGTCGCGATCAGAATGGGCGCGGGCCACCGAACGATCGCTGTGCCTATTCGCCGCCAGCGGTGTTCCGAGATCCTCCGCTTGGGGTCGAGCAACCCGAACCGGCTCCCGACGTGAATTACCGCGGGAACGAGCGTGAGGGCGACGGCGACCGCGACGATCACGCCGAGCGCACACGGAATGGCCAGCGCCTGGAAATGCGGCAGCCGGGTGAACTTGAGGCAGAAAAGCGCGCCGGCGATGGTCAGGCCCGAGGCCAAGACGATCTTGGCGACCCCGTGGTAAGTGGTGTAGTAGGCGGATACCTTGTCCTGGCCGGCCTGGCGCGCCTCTTGATATCGGCCGAAGAAGAAGATGCCGTAGTCGGTGCCCGCCGCGATTCCGATGGATACCAGCAGGTTGACGGCGAAGGTGGTCAGACCGATCAGCCCATGGTCACCGAGGAACGCCACAATTCCCCGCGCCACCTGCAGTTCTATCCCGACCATCACCAACAGCAGGACGACGGTGATGATCGAGCGGTAGACGAGGAGCAGCGTGGTGCAGATGACCGCCAGGCTCACCACCGTGATGAGGACGACCGTTCGGTTACCGCTGCTGCCCATGTCGGAGACGATGGCCGCGGGTCCCGTGACGTAGGCCTTGATTCCGGGCGGCGCCGGCGTCCGTGCCACGACGTCCTTGACGACTTGGAGCGAATCATTCGCCAGCGTGGAACCCGGGCTACCGGTGAGGTCCAGTTGCACATAGGCGGCCTTGCCGTCGGAGCTTTGGGCGGCGCCGGCCGTGAGTGGATCGCCCCAGAAATTCTGGATGTGCTGTACGTGTTTCGTGTCGGTCTGCAGCTGGCGAATCAGGCGATCGTAGTAGCTGTGGGCTTCGTCGCCGAGGGGCTGCTGGCCCTCCAAGACGATCATTGCCACGCTGTCGGAATTGGTTTCCTTGAAGTCCTGGCCCATCCGCTTCATCGCCTGGAACGACGGCGCATCGGCGGGATTCAGCGACAGCGAATGCTCTTTCTCGACCTTCTCCAAGGAGGGGACGGCGACGCTGAGGACGATGGCGATACCCACCCAAATGAGAATGACGGGCAGCGAAAATCGGTGGATCAGCCGCGCTGCGCGGGACGGCGCGGCCGGCTCGTTGCGCGTGGCCTGGTCAATCATGCGGCCTTCAGCAGGCAGAAGGTGAACGCGTTCGTTTCGTGCGTGGTCTTCTCGGCTTTGACCACATCGTCGACCAGGATGCGGCAGCCGATGGTGTCACTGTCGCCCTGCGCCATGACATTTCCGATGGCCGTAGCCGAGCTGATCGCGAATTCCAGCGTCCACGGCAGCGGCGCTCCCTTGAGGTGCTGGGGTTCACCGTTGACGTCGAAGTAGCTGATGTCGGCCACGGTCCCCGGGTCTCCGAAGATCTCGTACCTGAGGTGCTTGGGGTTGAAAGGCTTGGCGTTGTCGACTCGGGTGTCGGAATAGGAGAGTCGTTTTTCATTGCCGAAGATGCCGTGCAGCCGCGACACAGTGAACCCTCCGGCAAGCACGACCACGAGGATGACCAGCGGAACCCACAGACGCCTTATAACACTGAAAATCGAAAACCCCCGATCGCGACGACTCCCGTGAGAACCACTTAGCTCTGGAGGCCGGTGAGCACTTTCCCAGTTAGCGGCTGAGCGGCCGGTTGGGTAACTAACGTCTGGGGGACCAGGGTTAGCGAGATCGGACCGCGCTTGCGCAACGCCACCGCGTTCCACCACCGCATTAACCTCCCACCAGTCTCCATGCTCGGCGCTCTCTCAGCCGTCGAGCATGCCACCCAAGACCGGCCGCGACACCTCGTTGACCGTACATCGAATGTGGTTGTCGTCGCAGGCTAACCGTGCGGCGGTTACCTCAAACGTGCAGCAACTCGGGAAGCGCAACCCGATCCTGACGAGTAAACCATGCGGGCAAGCCCCCATCTCGGCTCGTTCTCAACGCGATATTGGATCGTAATGCACGCCATATTCGCGACAGCACTCGACCGACCCTCCATATCTCTGGCAAATCACGCCACGTGCATCGGTGACGTTGACTGGCTCGACCGCAGGTCACAGCAACCAAGGTCGGCGAGGGGAAGTCATGCCGGAAACTTGTCCGAAACCCCGGACCGGCCGCCTCGCCCGCGAGGTATGGTTTGGAACGGCTTTACCGATGTCGACTAGAGGGGCGGGGGAATCACGCGGTGAGCGTCAATCCGTTCGATGACGAAAGTGGCAGCTTTTTCGTGTTGGTCAACGACGAGGAGCAGCACAGCCTGTGGCCGGCGTTCGCCGATGTTCCAGCTGGCTGGCGGGTGGTCTACGGCGAAGCCGAGCGCGCCGCCTGTCTGGACTACATCGAGCAGAACTGGCCCGATATCCGGCCGAAGAGCCTGCGCGACAGGCTGGCCGCGGGCGGCGCTTCCGACGAGTAAGGGCCGCAGGAGGATTCGCGGCGAGCTCGGGGCTTAGTCGATCTCGCCGGTCAGCTCGAATTCAGCCAGCGTGCGCGTAACAAGCTCGCGCAATGCAGGCTTGGTGTTCTCCGCGCCGGGTTGGTAGGACTCGATGGTGATGCCGATCTTGTCGCCAATGCGCCAGGACTGCAGGGTCAATTGGCCGCCGGCGCGCTCAAGCCACTGTCGCGTCACGCGTTGCGCGATCACTCGGATGAGGTGCAGGGGATACAGGTGAGCGGAGAGGGCGGCGAACTCGGCCTCGTTGCGGGCAAGCAGGATCACCACCAAGCCGAGATCGCGGAGATTCGAACAGAACACCGGGAGATCCGGGTCGTTGAGCGCCGCGTCGGCCACCCGTTTCAATGCACGCTTCGGCGCTAACGGGGTCAACCAGAGGAGCTGCCGCTCGTCTTCGTCCGGCGCCTCCCGCAGAGTGGCCAGCGCCTGCTTGATGGCGGCGCGGGCGTCACCCAGGTCCGTCGTTACCCGCGTCGGATCGACGTGGGTGCTCGCATACGACACCGCCAGCGCTCGCGTATCGCTCTCGGTGCGTTCGCTCATAGGCAATAGCAAGGTAACGGCGCCGTCGCTGCCACGTCGGCGTCCGACGCGCTCCCCGAGCTTCGCGGCGATCCCGGCGAGCAGCGTTTCACTCGTTCCGCCAAGAGCTTTCGCGCGGGCTTCCCACTCATCCACGTCGATGTGGGCCGTGATGACGGGCACGACGACCGTCTCGTCGTCACCGTCGGCTGCACCGGCGGCGACGGGTTGCGGCGCCGGTGATCCGGCAGCCTCGCGGCGCTGGCGACGGGCCAGTCTTCTCGCCGCGGCAACCGCTCGGGCGGCCTCGGGCACGTCCCGCGCGGCCTGGCGGAGGTCCTGCGCCACCGCGCGCAGGCGGGTGCGTGAGGCCGGGGGCGGGTAGCCAAGATCGCGCGATCGCTCCAGGATCGCCTCGGCGATCGTGAACGCGAGCCCAAAGCCGTCAATGAGGTAGTGCGAGGTCACCAGGCTGACGGCCGTCGAGCCGTCCGTGAGCGGAAGGACACCGATATTCCAGCCCGGGCCGCGTTCCAAATCGATCGGCAGCTGTGAGCGCTCGTCGGCCCAGTCGCCGAGTTCCGCGCGTGGGCGGGGACGGGGGGCGACGTCGATGTCGGCGGGTCCCGGATCCGCGACCCACCGATGACGGGCGAAGATCGGCGAACGCTCGATGTGCCGGCCCAACAGGCCGTCCGCGAGGGCGCGGTTGAAGCGCCTCACTCCATCGAGGTCGACAGGGTGCTCATACACCCAGACGACCTGGACGACAACCTGCCGGCCGATGGCGCGATGCTGCGAGAACAGGGCGTGGTCCATGATCGCGAGCCGATTGTCCGGCCTCGCATCACGTTTGGATTCGCGATCCTTTCGGGATGTGCGTGCACGCCAGCGTGTCCGGGTCGCCATCAGAAGAGACTAGCCGATTCGCGAGCGATCGCATGGAGGAACGCCACTCCGATACGTCGGTGCGAACACCATACGGCCAGCCGAACAATCTGACCAGCTGTTTTGCCTATAGGGACCGCGATACTTCGAGATGCGTTGCCGCACAGCGGTTCTAGTTATGTATCCGCGAGGTACGTTGTCGCGCAACATGTCTCAGACGACTAGCGGGACCCAGCGGTGGTGGGTCACTTGCCGACGGCCGGTGCGCAGCTTGCGGTATGTCGCTGATTCGCCCCCGGCAGCGCGGGTATCACCGTTATACTGCCGGGCGATTGAGCTGTGGAGGGGAAATCCGCTTTCATTTTCGCCGGAATGCGTACGACACGTGAAAGGCCGGACCACGCGATGAAGTTTGTGCTGGCGAGCTATGGAACTCGCGGCGATGTCGAGCCCGGTCTCGCCGTCGGGGTCGAGCTGGCGCGCCGCGGGCACGAGGTGCACCTGGCCGTCTCGCCCGACCTCGTGGGCTTCGTCGAGGAGGCCGGGCTCGCGGCAGTCGCTTATGGACCGGACACGCAGGTCACCGTTTTGGAGGCGCAGCGCAACGCGGCGACGTTTCTGCCCGGCAAGTTCTGGAAGGTCCAGGGCCACATCAGGGTGTGGCGCGACGTGCTGGCACTCGGTGCCCAGCGCTGGATGGAAATGAGCAGGACGCTGACGTCGCTGGCCGATGGGGCCGACCTGCTGCTAACCTGCCCCGGTTTCGAGGACGTCGCGGCCAACGTCGCGGAGTATCACGACATTCCGCTTGCGACGCTGCATATCACGCCGATCCGGGTCAACGGCCAGATCCTTCCGTTCCTGCCGCCGCCGGTGATCCGCTCCGCGATGAACGCGCTGGAGTGGCTGGGTTGGCGCTGGGGAAAGAAGCTCGTCAACACGCAGCGGCGCGAGCTGAACCTGCCCAAGGCCACCGGGCCCACGCCCCGGCGGATCGCCGAGCGCGGATCGCTGGAAATTCAGGCCTACGACGACTTTTGGTTCCCCGGGCTGGCGGCCGAATGGGCGAGGTGGAAGGCTCAGCGACCCTTCGTCGGTGCTCTGACGAGGGAAGTGGCGGCGGACACCGATGAGGAGGTCGCGTCGTGGATTGCCGCGGGAACACCACCGATCTTCTTCGGGTTCGGCAGCACACACGTCGGGTCGCCCGCCGACACGCTCACCATGATCAGCGCGGCTTGCACTGAGCTGGGCGAGCGGGCCCTGGTTGGCTCCGGCTGGACCGACTTCGGCGAGCTTCCCCATTTCGAACACGTCAAGGTGGTCGGTCCGATGAATTACGCGGCCGCCTTCCCGGCCTGCCGCGCGGTGGTGCATCACGGTGGCGCGGGCACGACGGCCGCCACCATGCGCGCCGGGGTCCCCCTGTTGGCGCTTTGGACGGGGCCCGATCAGGCGATCTGGTCGGGTCGGGTCAAACGCATGAAAGCGGGCACCGCCCGGCGCTTCTCGAACACCACCCAGCAGTCGCTGATCGCGGACCTGCGGACCATCCTCGCCCCGGAATATGTCGCGCGGGCCCGCGAAATCGCCACGCGGATGAGCAAACCCGCCGAAAGCGTCGCGGCCGCCGCCGATCTCATGGAAAATTTCGCCCGCTCGCGACGTGTTGGTTGATAGGCGAAAGTGACTGTGGGGCAAGGCCGCACGGTCGGGTGCGAAGGACTACAGTTCCCCGGAGTCCATGGCCTTCCTGACTTCCTGTGCGCGTGCCACGTCCTCGGCGGTGTAGCCAATCATCAGCGCCACCACACCGACGAGGACGCTTACCCCGGCCAGCCACAGCAGGCCGTAGGTATAACCCTGGTCCAGCGCATGCAGCTGGGCGGCGTTCATCGACTTCGCCGGCCCGTTGACGCCGCCCAGGGACAGCGTGTGCGACGTGACGATGGCCTGGATGACGGCCATCACGACCGGCCCGCCGAGGCTGAGCAGCATGAGCGAGATCGCGGACGTGGGGCCTATCCGGTCTTGACCGACGCTCGCGATCACCGATAGCCCGAGCGGGACGTTGGCCAGGCCGATACCGATACCGCCGATGACGAGCGGGACCACCAGATTCGGGAAGTACGGGATGCCGCGGTGGAACGTCGAGCTGTACAGCATGGTGCTCACCAGCAGCATCCCGCCCGCGACCACCAGTACCCGCGGCGGAAACCGCGTCACCAGCTTTGACGACGCGACGACGCCGACGCCCACGGCAAGGGCGAACGGAATGAAGCCAAGGCCCGCGCGCAGCGCGGTGTAGCCCATGATGTTCAGCGCATACAGGGTGACCAGCACGGTCAGGCTGAACAGCAACCCGCCGGCGAGGAAGATGGTCGCGAACGTGGCCAACCGGTTGCGGTCGAAGAACAGGTCAAACGGCACGATGGGGTTTTCAGCGGTGCGCTCCACCATGATGAACGCCGCAAAAGCGGCTATTGCCAGCACGCCCGCGCCGATTGCCGGGGCCGACAGCCAGCCCTTCTCGGGCCCCAGCGACAAGGCGACAACTGCGGTGATGCCGGTCAGCGTGGCCAAGGCCGCCCCCGCGACGTCGAGCTTCATCCGCTCGAGCTGGGTTTCCCGCAGCGCGGTGCGAGCGAGATAGATCACGAACAGCCCGACCGGTACGTTGACCAGAAAAACGAGCCGCCACGCCAAATCGGCGAGCGCGCCGCCCACCACCAGGCTCAGCACCGAGCTGACACTGCCCATCGCGCCCAGCACCGCCATCGCTGTATTGCGTGTCGGCCCCTTCGGGAAGGTCGTCGCCACCAGCGCAATCGTGGTCGGTGCGATGACCGCGCCGGCCACGCCCTCCAGCAGGCGGGCCGCAATGAGGGTCCCCCCGTTCTGGGCGATGCCGCAGACCGCAGAGGTGATGGTGAACAGCGCGACCCCTCCGATGAAGGCACGCTTGCGTCCGATGGTGTCGCCGACGCGACCGCCAACCAGCATCAGCCCGCCGTAGGCCAGCAAGTAGGCGGTGAGCACCCAGCTCCGCCCGGCATCGGACAGGTTCAGCTCGTTCTGGATCTTGGGAAGTGCGGCGATCGTGATGGTGCCGTTCATCATCGACATCAGCTGCATGCCACCCAGGGTCACGATTGCGGCGACGAACCGGCGCGACGGCATGCTGGTCTCCTCGTCGCTGCTGGTGTGGCCCAGCGCAGTCGATTCCATGGGCATGGGGTCGCTCATTCCGCCCGTTCTGTCGTTTAGTGGGGTATGCAGCCCTGCATCGTTAGAGCCGTCATAGCGGGACGCTACCGCATCTTAAGAATTGTTAACGGCAGAACGACGAGATAAACATTCTTCCCATCGGACGATCCAGTCTTAAACGCCTACTTGAGCGTTCGCGATCGGCTGGCGCCCTCCACTCACCGGCGGCTCGACCGCGGTCAGCCCAGCGATCTCCCGCTTCCTGATCGATGGCGTCGGGCCCACGCCGACGATGACTTTTCTATACTGTTCGCCCCTTCCCGGGCTGGTCAGAGCCCGGTCACGACGAAATGGTGCCAGCGCAGCCCGCACACGCTGTTTTCCGAGCCACCGGCGCGAACGCGAGCGAGCCGGCAACCGCGCCGATTGGTCGCGCCGTTCGGCGAAATACCTTGTCGCGCAACGTATCGCGGGGAGCTTCGGAACCCGGAAAGGGGAGGCGGCGCCGCCCCGTTGGTTGCCGATGTCCCGGTTCGCCGCCCCGGTGATGACTGCCCCTCTTCGTGCGATCCGGCAAACCTCGCCGTCTGATCTTGTTTCGACTCGCGCCCCGCCATGGTCACCGCCGATATCGCAACGGGGACAACGAATCTGGTCCGCGAGGCGGCGAAGCGCGGGGCGACGGCGCCGAGTGGGCCCCCGGGGTATTCATGCGACATTCCGTGATTCGCGAAAAATGGCCGCACCCCCCGCCTTCGTCTAACCTGTCGCCATGGTCAAGAGCCGACGCGCTGCCGGATCTTGTTCCGCACGGATGGAGACTCCCGGCCGCCCGGTCCTTCTGTTCGTATTGGGCATGAACCGTTCGGGGACGACGGCGCTCACGGGACTTCTGTCGTTGTGCGGTGGCACGCTCCCGGCTGGGCTGGTGGGCGCCATGGCGGACAATCCGCTTGGCTACTTCGAGCCGCGCAAAGCCAACTATCTCAACGAAGCAATCCTGTACCGGCACCGCAGCACCATCTTCGACCCGACCCTGCGACTGCATGAGGAAGGCGCGTTGGGCGAAAAGGAAAAGGCCGCCTGCGTCGCCGAGATCGGGGCGTATCTCAAGACGTTGCCGGCCGCGCCGTTGGTGGTCATCAAGGACCCGAGGATCACGCTGCTGTCCGGCGTGTGGTTCGACGCGGCGCGGCTGGCCGGATTTGACGTCATGACCGTGATTACGGTGCGCCGTCCGCAGGAGGTCATCGCGTCGGTGGCCGCGCAGATTTCGGCCTCGCCGGATCTGTCCAGCGCCCTGTGGCTGAAGTTCAACCTGCTGGCCGAGCGGAACACGCGCGGCCTACCGCGCGTGTTCGTCGAGTACGCCAATGTTCTCGATGACTGGCGCCGGGAAATAAAGCGGATTTCCGCGGCGCTCGGTGTTGACCTCGACACCCGGGATGAGGACGCAATCGATGAGTTTCTCAAGCCGGATTTGCACCGCCAGCGACACTGCGATCCGGTGGCAGAGCCCTTTGGCACGGACTGGGTTACCGCGGTCTACGAAACGCTGGGCGCCGCCGCGCGTGACGAACTCTGGGATCATGCTGCGCTGGATCGCGTTTTCGAGGCGTATCGCGCGAGCGAAAGCGGTTTCCGGACGGTGTTCAAGGATTTCCAGCGGCTGCATAAGCTCAACCGGCGCGTCCGGCCCTCCGTGTTCAAACTGATCATGGAGGTCAACGCGCTGGCTCACCGGCGCCGCGGGACTTGGGCCTAGAGCCGGCATCGAGCGAACACCGTTACAGCCGAAGCCAATCGGCGAACGCCCAGCCGAGAATCGAAGAACTAGGGATAATGGCCGTTGCGCGTGTGGTCGGCCACTCGCGCGACAACTGGAAGGCTGAGGTCCGCGATGAAGTTTGTGGTGGCAGCCTACGGCGTACGTGGTGATGTCGAACCCTCCGTCGCCGTCGGCCGCGAGCTGCTGCGCAGGGGACACGAGGTGTGCGCGGCTGTCCCGCCGGACCTCGTCGCCTTCGCCGAGTCGGCCGGGCTTGCGACGGTCGCTTACGGGCCGGATGCGCGCAAGTGGCAGGACCTTCACCGCGACTTCACGACGCACATGTTCCACAACTTCTGGAAGATCCGGGAGGTGATCAGGCTCGCGCGCGAAGATTGGCAGCGGTTCGCCCAGGGCTGGCGGGATATGAGCGCGACGCTGATGTCGCTGGCAGACGGGGCCGACCTGCTGTTCACCAGCTTGCTTGGTCAGCAACCCGCCGCCAATGTTGCCGAGTACTACGGCATTCCGCTGGCCACGCTGCATACCCTCCCGACCCGGGTCAACGGTCAGCTCTTTCCGATCCGGCCGGCGCCGTTGGGCCGCGCCTTCATGGCGGTGAACGAGTGGCTGGAGCGGCCCATGACCAAGAGGCTCGAGGATGCGCAGCGCCGTGAACTCGGTCTACCCAAGGCCACCGGGCCCGCGCCGCGACGGATCGCGCAACGCGGATCGCTGGAAATCCAGGCCTTCGACGAGGCGTGCTTTCCCGGGCTGGCGGCCGAATGGGCGAAATGGGATGGCCTACGGCCCTTCGTCGGCGCGCTGACGATGGAGTTGCCGACGGACGCCGACGAGGACATCGCGTCGTGGATCGCCGCGGGAACTCCGCCGATTTTCTTCGGGTTCGGCAGCACGCTCGTCCAATCTCCGGCCGACACGCTGGCCATGATCAGCGCGGCCTGTGCACAGTTGGGCGAGCGGGCGCTGGTTTGCGCCGGCTCGACCGATTTCAGCGACGTTCCCAATTTCGAGGGCGTCAAGGTTGTGGGCCCGATGAATTATGCGGCGGCCTTTCCCGCTTGCCGTGCGGTCGTGCACCACGGTGGCGCGGGCACCACGGCCATCGGCCTGCGTGCCGGAGTGCCCACGTTGATCCTTCCGACGTGGCTGGATCAAACGCTCTGGGGAACTGTGGTCAAACGATTGAAAGTGGGCACGGCCCGGCCGTTTGCCAGGACTACTCGCGAATCGCTGGTCGCGGACCTGCGCACCGTTCTCGCCCCGGAATATGTCGCGCGGGCCCGCGAGCTCGCCACCGAGATGAGCAAACCCGCCGACAGCATTGCCACCGCTGCTGATCTGCTGGAGGATTTCGCCCGCTCGCGGCGTGTTCGCTGATCGGCGTCACTGAAAGCGCCTGTCCCGCAAGGGATAATGGGTAAACGCCTGCTAGGCGAGCGCGCGGTCCGCCAGCGCCCCGATCACCGGCGCCAGCGCCCGGGAGTATTCGACCGTCAGATGATTCTGGTCGAAGTACACCAGGGTGTTGCCGACGATGACCGGGCAGCGGCGAGCGGTGCAGAACAGCTCGGTGAGGTCGGCGTAGTAGCCGCTACCGGCTTTGGTGGCCGCGAGTTCGCCCGTGATGCCGGATTGGTTCACCGCCGTCGAGCGTGTCGGAGAGCAGGCTGTTGCGTCACCGAGGTGCCCGGACAAACAGATCGGCACAACCGACTGGGGATCCGGGATCGGCCCGATGACCAGCACCTGTGCACCCATGCCGCGCAGCTGCGCCACGAGGTGGGTCAAGCCGTCGATCCACGCCGGGTCGTATGAGGTGAAACCCGGCAGCCATCCGAAGTCGGCACCGGAGCCGGCGCCATAGCCCCGCCACATACTCACCACGACCAGCCGCGGGCGCTCGGTGCGCAACCGGTCGATGATCTGACCGCGCCACTGCTCGCAATCGGTGGACACCAGGCGCCGGAGGGGGTTGGGGTTGGTGGGCAAGTTCATCAGTGGGCAGCCGCCTTTCGCCATGGTTTCCAGCCGCCAATGGCGCTGCGCGGCGATCTGTTGGAACGCCGGAGCCCACATCGCGGCGTGCGAGTCCCCGACCAAAGCCACCGCCGTCGTCGAGGCGGTATCGCCCGTCGCGCACTCGGGCTGTCCGACTTGAAGAAAATTGCGCAGGCAGCCGTTGACAAACATGACCTTGAGCTCGCCTGACGCGTCGGCGAGCGGTGGGTCGAGGTTTGACGGCACGGCTTTGAGGTCGGCCGACGCCGCGACCGCGGCCTGCGCTTGAGCGACGGCGTGCTGCACCGCGGTGTCGTAAGCGTCACTGCTGGACCCGGCGGGGGGAGGCGTCGCGGTGATGGTCAGCGCCGCCGCCGGCGCGCCGCGGCCGACCGGCAGCGGCATCACGATCAACAGCCCCGCGCCGACACCGACGGCTACCGCGGTGGCGGCACCGCCCAGCGCAAGGCTGGCCAGGGCAGAGCTCCGCACGGTAGTGGCGAATCGCAACGGGTTTTCGATGAGATGCAGGGTGAGCACGGCCAGCCCGCCGGAGATGAGGACCGTTGCCAGCCTGCCGGCCAGCCCGAGTGGATGGCCAAGCAGCGCGGGCGCGAGCAGCAGTACCGGCCAGTGCCACAGGTACCACGAGTAGGACACCCGGCCGATCGCGCGCATCGGCGGCAAGCCCAGCGCGCGGCCGCATCCCTGGGCGGGTGTGGCGCAGCCGGCGCCGATCACCAGCGCCGCGCCCAGCACGGGGACCACTGCCGCAGTCCCCGGATAGGGCGTGATCGTGCTAAATAGGCTGCAGGACAACAGGATCAGGGCCAGCCCGGCCCATCCGGCGATCGCGGCGGGCAGTGCCGGCAGTCGCCGCCACTGACCTACGGTGAGGGCCACCACGCCGCCGGCGGCCAGCTGCCAGGCCCGGGTCGGTAGTGAAAAGAACGCCACAGCAGCCAGCCAGTAGGTGATCGCGAGCGATAGCGCAAACGACGCGATCCCGACCAGCGCCAGGACCACCAGATATGGGCGTTGTGACGAGGTGGCCTGGGCGCGGTTGCGCCGACGCACGCGCCGGACCAGCCACGCCGTCACGATGATCAAGGGCGGCCACACCAGATAGAACTGTTCCTCGACGCCCAGCGACCAGTAGTGCTGGAACGGCGAGAGGGGCAGTACGGGGGCGAGGTAGTCGACGCCTTGGAGGATGAAGCGATAGTTGCCGACGTACAACGCGCTGGCGATGCCATCACCGAGGACGCTTCGCCCCTGCAACGGGGGCAACAAGGCGGCCGAACCAATCGCGGTGACGACGCCCACCGCGGCCGAGGCCGGCAGCAGTCGGCGGGCCCGCGCCCCGTAGAAGCGGCGCAGCCGGATGGTTCCGGCGCCGCTCGCCTCGCGCCAGAGCAGCCCGGTGATCAGAAATCCCGAGATGACGAAGAACACGTCGACGCCGACGTATCCGCCACCCACACCAGGCACCTCGGCGTGAAAGAGGACAACGGCCAACACCGCGACGGCGCGCAAGCCCTCGATGTCGGGGCGAAATCCCGTCTGTGCGGGGCGCCGACATTGCACCCCTTCGCCAGGGGAGACGCTGTCGGCTCGGGCCAAGGTCACCACCTTGTAAGACGACGCGATACAGGCATTGTCACACTTCGATAGCCCCGAATGAACGGTCCTCCGCCATCTCGCGCTTTTAGGGCGGGAGACTTATCCGCCCGCGAGCGCGCGGTCGGCCAGCGCCCCGATCACCGGCGCCAATGCCCGCGAGTATTCACGCGTCACGTGATTCTGGTCGAAGTACACGAGGTTGTTGGCGATGATGACGGGGCAGCGGTCAGCCGTGCAGAACAGCTCGGTGAGGTCGGCGTAGCGCCCGCCGCCCGCTTTGGTGGCCGCGGACTCGGCCGCGATGCCGGCTTCGTTGACCGCCGTCGACCGTGGCGCCGAACAGACCATCGCGTCATCGAGGTGCCCGGACACGCAGATCGGCACCATCGAGTGCGGGTCTGGGGTCGGCCCGAGCATCAACACCTGCGCACCGGTGTCGCGCAGCTGCTGTACGAGGCGGGCCAGGCTATCGATCCACGTCCGGTCGTACGGTGTGAAACCCGATGCATATCCGTAGACGGCGTACCGGCGCCACATGCTCACCACGACCAGCCGCGGGTGCTCGGCGCGTAACCGGTCGATGATCTGACCGCGCCACCGCTCGCACTCGGTGTACTGCCGCCCACTATGCGGGTTGATGATGGGTAGTTCCATCAGCGGGCAGGCCGCCTTGGCCAGGGTTTCCAGCCGCCAATGCCGCTGCGTGGCGACCTGCTGGAACGCCGGACTCCACATCGCGGCATACGAATCGCCGACCAGGGCAACCGTCGTTGCGGACGCGGTGTCGCTCGTCGCGCACTCGGGCTGTTCGACCTCGAGAAGAGCGCGCATGCAGCCAGCGGTGCGCAACGTCTTGAGTTCGGCTTCCGCGTCGGCAAGCGGCGGGTCGAGGTTGGACGGTACGGCTTTGAGGTCGGTGGACGCCGCGACCGCGGCCTGCACTTGGGCGACCGCGTCCCGCACCGCGGTGTCATAGGCGTCGATATTGGAGCCAGTGGGGGGACGCGGCGCGGTGATGGTCAGCGCCGGCGTCGGCGCGCCGCGACCGACCGGCGGGGGCATGGCCACGAGCAGTGCCGCGGCCACACCGACGGCTGCCGCGGTGGCCATGCCGCCGAGCGCCAGACTGGCCAGGGGAGACCGGCGCACGGCAGCGGCGAATCGCAACGGGTTTTCGATGAGATACAGGGTGAGCACGGCGAGCCCGCCGGAGACGAGGGCCGCCGTGAGCCGCCCGGCCAGCCCGAGCGGGTGGCCAAGCAGCGCGGGCGCGAGCAGCAGCACGGGCCAATGCCACAGATACCACGAGTAGGACACCCGGCCGATCGCGCGCATCGGCGACACCGCCAGGACGCGTCCGCATCCCCGGGAAGCCGCGCCGCAGCCGGCGCCGATCACCAGCGCCGCGCCCAACACCGGCACCAGCGCGGCGGTACCCGGATAGGGCGTGGCGGTGCTAAATAGGGTGCAGGACAACAGGATCAGAGCTAGCCCCGCCCACCCCGCGATCGCGGCAAATGTTGCGGGTAGGCGGCGCCACTGCCCCGCGGTGAGGGCCACCATGCCGCCGGCGGCCAGCTGCCAGGCCCGGGTCGGCAGCGAAAAGAACGCCACGGCGGACAACCAGTAGGTGACTGCCAGCGACAGCGCGAACGACACCAGCGCGACCACCGTGAGGACGACCAGATACGGGGTTTGCGACGACGTGGCCTCAGTTCTGGTGCGCCTGCGCACCCGGCGAATCAGCCACGCCGTACCGAGGATCAGCGCCGGCCACACCAGGTAGAACTGCTCCTCGACGCCCAGCGACCAGTAGTGCTGGAACGGCGACGCCGGCAGTTCTGGAGCGAGGTAGTCGACGCCTTGGAGGATGAACCAGTAATTGCTGACGTACAACGCGCTGGCGATGCCGTCTTCGAGCACGCCTTGGGCCTGCAACGGGGGTAGCAGGACGGCCGAGGCGATTGCGGTGACGACGCCTACCGTCGCCGATGCGGGCAGCAATCGGCGGGCCCGCGCCCCGTAGAAGCGCCGCAGGCCGATCGTGCCGGCGGTGCTCGCCTCGCGCCAGAGCAGCCCGGTGATCAGGAAGCCCGATATCACGAAGAACACGTCCACGCCGACGTATCCACCACCGATGCCGGGCACCTCAGCGTGAAAGAGGACAACGGCCAGCACCGCAACGGCGCGCAGGCCCTCGATGTCCTGGCGAAATTCCTTCGGTGCCAACCGACGAGCATGCTCGCTCTCGGCAGGGCCGACGGTGCGGGTTTGGCGCAAGGTCACCAGCTTGTAACAGGACGCGTCTCGAATAGAGGGCATTCTTACATCCAGCAAATGGGCTGGCTTTTGCCAACCCCGCATTTGAAGCACGAGGCCATGCCGCCCGCGGTTCAACGGTGGTGCAGGGAAAGCCGTTGCCGCTGTGAGATCACTTGATTGCAGGGGCAATTCGGGGCAAAGGCGCGTGCCCAAATCTTCTGGTTCCCAGATCAATACGCTGGCGCCTGGCTATACTGCTGGGCGGCTGAGCCGGGCACGCACGGCCGCCGCTTTCGTCTGTAGAACGCCGCACTGGAAGTGAAAGGCGAGGGTCCGCAATGAAGTTTGTGCTGGCGTGCCACGGGACACGTGGCGACGTCGAGCCCTGCGCCTCCGTCGGTCGTGAGCTGCTGCACCGCGGGCATGACGTGCGCATAGCGGTCCCGCCCGACATGGTTGGCTTCGCCGAATCGGCGGGGCTCGCCGCGGTCGCCTACGGGCTGGATACCCAGGTCACGATAGACGCGCACCGCAACTTCTGGAGGGATCTCTTCGGCAACTTCTGGCGGACCCGGGATCTGATCGAGGTGTGGCGCGCATCGTGGGAGCCCAATTTCGCGAGCTGGGGGGAAATGAGCAAGACCCTGACGTCGCTCGCGGAGGGGGCCGATCTGATTTTCACCGGCATGATTTTCGAGGGCGTCGCCGCCGACGTCGCGGAATATCACAACATTCCGTTGGCCACGCTCGATCACGCCCCGCTCCGGCCCAACGGTCAGTACGTGCCTTACCTGCCTGCGCCGTTGGGCCGCGCCACGATGACGGTCACCGAGTGGATGGTCTGGCGGGTGTGGAAGAAGGCGGAGGATGCGCGGCGCCGTGAGCTGGGCCTGCCGAAGGCGAAGGGTCCGGCGTCCCGACGAATCACCGAACGCGGATCCCTGGAAATCCAGGCCTACGACGAGGTTTGTGTTCCCGGGCTGGCCGCGGAATGGGCGAAGTGGAACGGCCAACGGCCTTTTATCGGCGCGCTGACGATGGAGTTGCCAACGGATGCCGACGAGGAGATCGCCTCATGGATCGCCGCCGGGACACCGCCGATCTACTTTGGGTTTGGCAGCATCCCGGTCGACTCTCCCGCCGACACGCTCGCCACGATCGCGGCGGTATGCGCGGAGCTGGGGGAGCGGGCGCTGGTTGGCTCCGGGTGGAGTAACTTCCGCGACCTTCCCGAATTCGAACACGTCAAGGTGGTGGGCGCGGTGAACCACGCGGCCGTGTTTCCCACTTGCCGCGCCGTCGTCCACCACGGGGGCCCGGGCACCATGGCCGCGGGCCTGCGCGCCGGAGTCCCCACGTTGATCTTGTGGTTGTTGGGCGAACAGCCACTCTGGGGAGCCGCGGTCAAACGGTTGAAGGTCGGGACCTCCCGGCGCTTTGCGAGGACGACGCGCGAGTCGCTGCTCGCGGACCTGCGCACCATCCTTGCCCCGGATTACGCCGTCCGGGCCCGCGAAATCGCCGCCCGGATGACCAAACCCGCCGACAGCGTTGCGGCCGCCGCTGATCTCCTGGAGAATTTTGCCCGCCAGAAGCGCGTCAGCTGACCGGCGCCGGCGGCGCTGCCCGATCGCCTCGGCATGAGTACCGGACGCATGCGCAGTAGCGACTCAACGTATGACGCCATCGTCGTCGGCTCGGGAGCCGCCGGCTCGTGGGCGGTCAAGGAGTTGACGGAAGGCGGTCTGGATGTGGTCCTGCTCGAGGCGGGCCGGGACCTGGACATCGCCCGAGACTTTCCGGCCGGCGCCGATGTGGGCGTGATGGGCGTTGCCGGTCGCGTCAAAGCGGCGATACGGGGACAACACATTCAGGCGCGATGCTCATCGTTTTCCGACACCACCAAGCAGTTTTACGTCAGCGACCGAGAGAACCCGTATACGAACCCGCGGGGCGATACGTTCCTCTGGTTTAGGGGCCGGCAACTCGGCGGCCGCCTGCACACGTGGTGGAGACATGTCCCCCGGATGTCGGATTTCGAGCTCAAGGCCGCCAGCGTCCGTGGCGACGGCCTCGATTGGCCGTTGTCGTATGAAGACCTGGCCCCGTATTACGACATCGTCGAGCGGACGCTCGGTGTCTACGGGGCACCGGCGGCCATTCCAAACTGCCCGGACGGACAGTTCATCGGTCCCGCGAAAACGACGAAGCTCGAAGACGCGTTCCGGGCGAATGTCGAGAAACACCTCCCGAACGTCCGCGTCACGCATGCGAGGAAGACCAAGTACGACAACAACAGGGTTCCGCTTCCCGTGCGGTTGGCAATGGCGACCGGCCGGCTCGAAGTTCGGACCGACACCGTCGTCAGCCGAGTGCTGATCGATGAGCGGTCGGGCAGGGCGACCGGCGTCGAATATGTGGAGCGGTTGACGGGCACTACGCGGGAGGTTCGGGGGCACGTCGTCGTGATGTGTGCGTCGGCGATCGAGAGCGTGCGGATCCTGCTGAACTCGGAATCCGCCAGGCACCCCGCCGGCGTCGGGGGATCGTCGGGCCATCTGGGACGTTATCTGTGCGACCACGTTTCGTACACGCAAGTCGGCACGGTGTCTGACGAAGACGTGGAGCGCGGGCTCAACGAGGATGGATTCGACTTCGCCGGCACGGGCCTCTACATTCCGAGCTTCCTCGACAAGGAATCGAAGAACTTTTCCGGCGGCTACGGGATTCAGATGGCGATTGGCCGCGGTGCGCCGGTGTGGATCATGAGCGCGTTCGGCGAGATGCAGCCCCGATACGAAAATCACGTGTCGCTCGACCCGACTGTCAAGGACGCGTGGGGGATTCCGGTGGCCAGAATCGAGTGCACCCATTCGCAGGATGACCTCGAGATGGTTGCGCACATGAAGCGCAAGCTTCCAGAAATTGCCGCCGCCGGGGGCCTGCGGGTCGGAAAAACCATCGAGGTCGGTCGCTGGAACATCCCCGTGCGGCGGCTTCGATCGCTCGTCCTTGCGGATTGCGGCGCGTTATGGCCCGGGGGCGCCATTCACGAGACGGGCGGCGCTCGCATGGGCGACAAACCGGACGACTCGGTGCTCAATTCGTACTGTCAGTGCTGGGACGCTGACAACGTGTTCGTGACCGACGGCGCATGCTTTGTCTCACCCGGGTTCCAGAATCCCACGCTCACGATGATGGCTCTGACCGTTCGAGCGTGTCGGTTCATCGTTGGTGACTATCGAAAGCGCGTGAACTAGATGGACTACGCGAGGGTCGCTGGGATTGACAAGCCGATCTCGCGCATTGTGTTCGGCACCGATCGACTGCATGGCCGGCCTCTGCCCCTGGTGCGCAGTCGAACCCTTGAGCAGCAAGCCTTCTCGCTTATGGATCGGTCATTCGAGCTCGGATGCAACACATTTGACACGGCGCGCATCTACTGGGACAGCGAACGGACGCTGGGCGCCTGGATCCGGGAACGTCGCAACCGTGACGAGGTCGTCGTCATCAGCAAGGGATGCCATCACCACCTCTTATCACGTCGACCGCGGCTCTCGGCCTCCGACGTGTCGCACGACCTGCACGCATCGCTCAAGGCGCTCGGGACGGATTTCGTTGACCTGTATCTGCTGCACTTCGACCACCCAAGTGCGCGGATCGAACCGCTCATCGAGCGGCTCAACCGCCACATCGACGAAGGCAAGATCCGCGCGATCGGGGCGTCGAACTGGTCGCACGAGCGGATCGCCACCGCCAACGCGTTCGCCGACAGCGCGGGGCTCAAACCGTTCAGCGCGTCGAGCGCTCAATTCAGCCTCGCCGAGTGGACGCGACCTCCGTGGCCTGGCGGCGTCACTCTCGGCGGCGACGGCGCGCGTGGCGCACGCGAGTGGTATGCGGCGCACGGGCTGCCGGTGTTCGCGTACTCGAGCCTTGCCCGCGGATTTTTTTCCGACCACTACGATCCGAAGGATCCGGGTGCCAACCGACGGAGCCGGTGGTGTGCAACCTACTTCGGGACCGACAGAAACATCGAAAGGCTCGAGCGCGCAAGGACGTTCGCGCGTGAGCACGATGCCACCGTCGCGCAGGTGGCGCTCGCCTACGTGCTGCGCCACCCGCTTCAGCCATTCGCCGTGGTGGGCTGCTCGACGTTCGAGAAGTTCGCCGAGAACGTGGGCGCGTTGTCCTTGAAGCTGAATGAAGCGACGCTCCATTGGCTCGATACGGGTCAAACCGCGCGATGAAGACTCCCGAGCGCCAAGCGGAGGTAAATTGTGTGTTTTGCGCGCAACAGCTTTCGGATGAAGGCACGATGTGGCAGAAGGGGAACGGCGGGGATCGGAGCGTGGTGAGAAGAAATATTTCGTCGGGACAGCGCGTCGGGGTGCGGGCGTGGCTGGTCTCTCACAGGGCCCGGCGGCACTTCGCCGCCGACCGCTCAAGTGCGCGCGCGGCAGCGTGCTGAAAATGTTAGCTTACCTCACTAAAGCTCGGCGGTGGCTCCAAGGAGTCGCACTAGCGGCCATCATCTACTTGACGCGGGTTCCCCTGGTCCGAAGGATCGCTTCGCTCATCGAGCCAAATCTTTTACGAATAATTCTCGACAAATCCATGACGCCCGGACCCGCCGGCGCAGCAATCGGTTACCTGTTCCGGAGCCATGATCCGGGTGCCTCGCCAAAAGACATCTATCGAGATGTGTTCTCCCCTGAGCGGCTCAGCCGGGGTTACCAAAGTCAAATGGGCCAAGACATGTTCCTGAACCGATGGTTCTTCAAGGACAGAGGACCTGGCTTCTTCGTTGACGTCGGCGCGTTCGACGGAGTCGTAGGCAGCAATACGTTTTATTTCGAAAAGCAACTGAACTGGAAAGGTATTGCGTTCGAGCCCAACCCCTCCGCGTTCGAGGTGCTGCGAGCCAATCGCTCCTGCCAGTTGATCCAAGGCTGCGCCTACGATCAGGATGGCGAGGTCCCCTTCCTTGCGCTGTCGCAAGGGGGGCAGCGCAAAGGCGGTAAGTCGGGTTCGCCTCGCAGCATGCTGTCGACGATATTCGACTCGACCCACGGGGGCACCATGCTCAGCGGCATACCCGAACACATGGACCAACTTCAATGGATCGACTGGATCCGTAAGCCGATGAAACTCGAGCAAACACGGGTGACCGTGCCCTGCCATCGCATCGACACCGTGCTCGACGATTCCGGCGTGAAAATCGTGGACTACCTGTCAATCGATGTCGAAGGTGCCGAGCTCGAGGTTCTGCACGGTATCGACTTCGAAAGGGTGCAGGTCAACGTCATCGGCGTTGAACACACTCACACGTTCGCCGACGTCTACGACTTGCTGACCGCGTCGGGCTTCGAGTACCAGGGCCTACTCTTTTTCGACGAAATTTTTGTGAACAAACGGCTCCGCTATTCGTGGGACGCCTAGCCCGATCACGAATACTGCGCATTGATCCTTCGCGCGACCTCCCGGGCGACGGAGACCGCGTGGATGATCTTCCCGCCGAGGATCGAGTAGCAGCCGAATCCATGTTCGGTGATATCGGAAGTGCGCATGTCATCGTGCTCTCTATACGCGTTCACTCCGCGCAACACATAGTGGATGCTGTCTACCTCGGCCTCACGCACGATGGGAAGCCACTTTGCACTCTCACGGATGACCTTTTCGGTCACCGGTGATCCGATCTCTCGAAATATGTCGGACGGCACCAGGCCATCCTTTGGTACGAAGCGCTTCCGGACGGAGTGCTTGATGTGAACGAGCGTGAATAGCCCGTCGTCCTTGGTCGGTACCATGTTGGTGAAGGGACCATCCATCACTGCAAAAGAGATTTTCGGTATGCCGAGCCTCACCCAGGCGACCTCGACCAGATCGATACGGATCGGCTTGATCGGAAATCCAAGCCATTTGAGGAAGTGGTTGTGGCGGGCATAGGTCGCGTTCACCACATGATCGAAGACTTCCTCGGTGGTATTGCCGTCCCCGTCTTTGACGACGAGCAAAATTTTTCCGTCTTGGACGATGCGCGCGCCGACGATCTCGCTGTTGAACCGCAATTGCGCTTCCGATGCTCCGAGCAGATCTGCGGTGATCGTCTTCAGCTGCTTGAAATCGTAGATGGGCTCAAAGGTTTTGAGACTTGCGCCCACTTTCATCCGGTCGAGATATCTTTCGTCGGGATAGTCTTCGTGGTAGGCGAGGTCGTTATCGCGGCAGAACGCGAGATATGCCGCGCTACTGACCTTCGAACCGCGTTTTGCCACGCTATAGTATGTCGGAAAATTCCTGATGACCGCGGCTTCATACCGCTCTTCGAACGGGCCGATCGTCGCCGCAATATCGTCAATGGTTTCCTGACTACGGGGGTAGTGATAACCCCAATGATGCCGGTACTGGTTGTACTTCGATGCTTCGGTGCATATATCGTCATTCTTTTCGAACAGCGTCACATCGAATCCTGGCGACAACTCGAGCGCGCAGTTCGTTCCGAAGATCCCGGCGCCGATGACTGCTACCCTTGGTCTTCCGTCGGGCGCCTTTCTTCCGCGCCCCTCGAGTGCGGTCTTGACTACGCGTCCGCCGAGGTTGGCGTCCGGGTACTCGATCGTTTCTCCGCCGATAACACCGAGAAAATGTGACAATTCACGCTCGAGCGGGGTAACGGGGTCCGAACAATCGATCGCGTTCGCGATTTGCCCCTTTTTATAGGTAACGATCTGCCCGGTGAGGAGGTCCGCGGCGACAACCAGGTCATCCGCGAGCAGCTTTATCGACCGTATCTTCTTCTCGCCCGCCCAACCAAACCGATACACTGCATGCAAATTCTCTGCATATTGCGCGCCGACGAGCTGGCAGCGATCGGTGAGCCTGGTGGTGCGCTTCCGAATCAGGCGCCTATCGTCGAACAAAAAGTCGACGATGTCGAATGGGTGCAATAATTCTAGTTCGATGTCCCGACCCAAATCGGTGTTTTGCGGTTGTATGAACGATATCTCTACGCCCAGTGGATCCACGCGACGGATCATTTCTTTCAGTCGCATTACGGTGGAGTCGAAGCGCATGGTGTGTCCCACCATGAGTGCGCGCGGCTGGGTTTGCGCGAATCGCACGAGATCTTCTGTTTCAGCATCGCTTACGCCGAGCGGTTTTTCGACCAAGACATGCGCGTGGGGCAGTATCCGCCGAACAAGGTCTGCATGGGTGGCCATCGGCGTAGCGACAACAACGCCGTCGACCGCTGCGAGCAATTCATCGCTCAATTCCTCGAATACCGGAAATTCGATCGACGCGCGCAACGATTCGGCGCTTTCTTTCGTGCGGACCACCACCCCTGCAAGCCGAAGCGCCTGCCGCTGGTGCAGTACTTCGAGCGTGTCCAGGTGTTTTCTCCCGAATCTTCCTGCGCCGACAAGAAGTATGCGGGGGCCGACGTTGGCCGACGTTTCAACCACGGGTCCCAGGCTATCGTGGCGATCGCCGCCGCACGGTCGAACCGCCAGTTCGGTAGCGCCCAATCTCAGCCACTGTCGGTTGCGGGTCATCGCCGCCTGCCCGTTCGACGTGCGTCGAACGACTCGGATGCCGACGCGCCGGCGGGGAACGGCCGCCGGCGGGCGCGGGTCGGGATTTTGGCCCGGGGCAATCGCGATCGCTGCGCCGCGAGTGCGCAGATCTCATTGCCGTCGGCCGTTAGGATCATCGACAACTATTGCGCGACAGGGAATTAAGCAGCTACGACTCGCGAGGCAATGTGACGGTCGAGCTCATCGCAGCCGGCTAATCGCCAAAGACACACGGACTCTTCGTAATTCATACCGCATTTGCGCACGATAGGCGAGCGAATCCGAGCGTGTCGGATCGCAAGCAAGCATCACAACGACCCTATGATCGCCGCATGAAGTTTGTGCTGGCATGCTATGGAACGCGTGGCGATATCGAGCCTTACGCCGTGGTCGGCCGAGAGCTGCTGGATCGAGGGCACGACGTGCGAATAGCCGTCCCGCCCAACCTGGTTGGCTTCGTCGAGGCGGCTGGGCTTTCGGCGGTTCCCTGCGGGCCGGATTCGCTGGCGTGGCAGAACCTGCACGACGACTTTATGACGCGTTTCTCGCGCGACTTCTGGAAAATCCCGGATTTGATCAGGCTGGGGCGCGAAGATCACAGACTATTCACCCAGTGCTGGAAGGAGATCGGTAGCGCGCTGATGTCGCTGGCGGACGGGGCCGACCTCCTCGTCACTTTCTGGTTTGGCGAGCAGGCGGCCGTCAATGTCGCCGATTACTACGGCATTCCATTGGCCACGCTGCATACATTCCCCCTCCGGGCTCACGGCCACCTCGTTCCGACCCCGCTGGCGCGGTTGGGGCGTTTCGCAATGCGCGCGGATGAATGGCTCAGTTGGCGTCTCCTGACAAAGAAGCTGGGGGCCGTCCAGCGCCGCGCACTGGGCCTGCCTGAGGCCACGGGCCCGGCGTCGCGGCAGATCGCCGAACGCCGCTCGCTGGAAATCCAGGCCTACCACGAGTTGTGCTTTCCTGGGCTGACAGCCGAATGGGCGAAATGGAATGGCCAGCGGCCCTTTGTCGGCGCCCTGACGATGGAGTTGCCGACCGACGCCGATGAGGAGGCCGCGTCATGGATTGCCGCGGGAACACCGCCGATTTATTTCGGGTTTGGCAGCACCGCGATTAAGTCCGCCGCCGACACAATGGCCATGATCGGCGGGGCCTGCGCGCAGTTGGGTGAGCGGGCGTTGGTTTGCGCCGGCTGGAGTGACTTCAGCCGCGTCCCCAATTTCGAACATGTCAAGGTGGTGGACGCGGTGAACCACGCGGCCATCTTTCCGGCTTGTCGCGCCGTCGTGCACCACGGCGGCGCGGGCACCCTGGCCGCGGCCCTGCGCGCCGGCGTCCCCCAGTTGATCCTCGCCACGTTGCGGATGCATCAGCCCATATGGGGAAATGCGGTCAAACGACTGAAAGTGGGCACTGGCCGGTACTTTTCGAAGGCTACCCAGGAGTCGCTGGTCGCGGACTTGCGCACCATCCTCGACCCGCAACACGCCGCTCGGGCCCGCGAGATCGCGACCCGAACGAGCAAGCCTTCCGAGAGCGCCGCGGCCGCGGCGGACCTCCTGGAAGGTTTCGCCCGCCTGCGGCGCGCTGGCTGATCGACGAAGGCAGGCCGTTCGCCCGACCCCGGGAAGCTCAGCGCGGATCTACGAACGAAGCCACTTCTCAGACAGGCGATACGAAGTACGGTACGCACATGGACAGCGTTCTCGATCTGATGGACCAGGCCGCCTTCGACCTCGGGCGCGCGACGGGGGTTGGCACCCGGCTGCAATGCATGTGGTTGTACGACGGCCCGGTCAAGATCGACGACCTGCGGCAGTTTCATGAACATCTTCTGCGGGGGCGGTTATCTCGTTGCATCGAACGGTCACCACTGCCATTCGGCCGCCACCGCTGGATATCAGCGGTCTGCTCCTCCGACATTGAGATCGTCGCGTCGGCCCGGCCGCGTGAAGAATTCGGGGCCTGGCTCGACGAGCAGGCCAATACCCCATTGGATTGCGAGCACGGACCGGGATGGCACCTTGCCGTCGTCCCGTTCACCGACGGCGGCGCCGGGATCAGCTTGGTGGTTTCCCATTGCCTTGCCGACGGCGTGGGTATGTGCGAGGCGGTGGCGGATGCCGTACGTGGCCGCGACGACACGATCAGCTGGCCTGCCGCCGCGTCGCGCCGGCGCTGGCAGGCCGTGCGCGAGGACGCCCGCCAAACCCTGCGCGACATTCCCGCCATCGGCCGCGGCATCGCCACCGCGGTGCGGATGGCCCGCCGTAGCCGCAGGGAAAGCGCCGGAACTGTCACCCCGGCGCCGGCGCTGCCCGCAGGCGCCGATGAACCCATCACATTCTCAACGGCAACGGTTTTCGTCGATGGCGACGAGTGGAAGGCCCGCGCACACTCGCTCGGGGGGACCAGCAACACGTTGCTTGTGGGATTGGCGGCGCGACTCGCCCAGCGATTGGGACGCGTCGCCGCGGGCGGCTCGCTCTTCTTGGGGATGCCGGTCAACGAGCGGACCGCCGACGATACTCGCGCCAACGCGAATTTCGCTGTCCCGGTCACGGTCGACCCCGCACCCGTGACAAAGGACCTCGGCGGAATCCGAGCCGCGATCAAGGAATCGCTGACTCGCCAGGAGGAGGGAACCGCTGAGCACCGGTCATTGTTGACCCTTGTTCCCCTGATTCCTGCGCGACTAATCAAGCGAATGGGCGGCGTGCCCAACGGCGTTCTCTCGTCCAACCTCGGGATGGTCACTCCGGATGCCGGTCGGCCAGCTGGTACGGAGGCCGACTACTTCGCCATGAAAGTTCTCTACCCGGGCATGACGAAGGCGATGGTGCACACGTTTGGCGGACTGCTGTGGTTGGTCTCAGGAGCAACACCGAAACATGTCTTCGTCTCGGTCACTGCTTACCAGCCCGGCCGCCCCAACTCGAATGACAGTTTGCGACAAGAGCTTTCGGACGCCTTGGACGAATTCTCGCTGACGGGCACACTTTTGTGAGCCCAGCTCGTCAGGCGGCGAAATGTACGTCGTTCACGTGCGCGGCTACCCGCAGGGCGTTGGCCGCGACGGTCAAACTGGGATTGATGCCGGCGCTGGATGGGAAGAACGAGGCGTCCACCACGTAGAGGTTGTCCAGTTCGTGCGCCCGGTTTTGCGGGTCCAGCACACTGGTTTTGGGATCGGCACCGAAGCGGCACGTGCCGCAGACGTGGGCCAGGACCACATTGTCCTTGGCCGTCCGCAGGGTAATTTTCCGAAACGGCTCAAACACCTGTTTCAGCTGCTTCATGAACACGGCGCGGCGCTCGATCTCGTTGGGGTGCAAGCGATATTGAAGTCGTAGCCGCTGGCGGCCGTCCGAGCCTGGCTGATCGGATGGCAGGATGCGATTGTCCAGATACGGCAGGTCTTCCATGACGGCGTCCAGCAGCAGTCCGCCGCTCAAGAACCGCTCGTAGATCGGGCGCGCCGCTGGGCTGATGAAGCGCATTGCCTTGTGCTGCCAGCCGGGGTGGTTGGTCAGCGCCTCCATGGGCGGCATCGCGCCGCCTGACTGCACGGTGCCGTATTTCTGCCCCTCCCAGAAATAAAAATCGTTCAGCCCGATTTGCTTGTCTTGGTCTGAAGCCTTGCAGTCGGGTTGTGGCCAGACCTCGATATGGTCGACGAGATGTCGCATCAAGTTGCGGCCCACAAAGTCTGAGCCGTTGGCCAATCCGCGCGGCCAATCACCCGACCGGGAATTGAACAAGAGCACCGGGGTGGCCAACGCACCGGCGGCCAGCACCACCACCTTGGCCTTCAAAGCCAACTTGCCGGAGTGATGTTCGCAAATCACCTGCCGGACATGCGTGCCGTCCGCATCCACGCGCAGGACACGACATTCGGCAAGCAGTTCGGCGCCATGTTCGGCCACCGCGGGCAGCAGGCAGTTGCGCGCGGCGTCGTTCTTGCACGAGTGGTCGCAGAGATAGCCCTGACAGGTCGCGCAACCCTGGGTGTAATCACAGGCCATCGGAAGGTGATAGGGATGCAATCCGCGACCCAGCAAGTAGTCGACCAGCGGCTGGTTGTTCGCCGAAAACGGCGGTGGCGCAGGGAGATCGGCGTCCGCCGCCTCGGGCCGCAGGGGATCATGCTGGCCGCGCACCCCCAGCAGCTGCTCGGCCGCGGCGTACCAGGGCCGCAGCTCGTCGTAGGTGATCGGCCACGCCTCCGGCACGGTGGAATCGCCGGGGTCGCGAAAGTCCTGCCGGGGAATGAAATCGCGGGCAAAGAACCGTTCGCAGACCATGCTGTAGATGGCCGACGAGCCGCCGGTCCCGCTGCCGACCCCGGCCAAGTAGCGTCGCGCGTGCCGCCCGCTGATGTCTTCGATCTCGTCGGTGGAGCGCCCGGCCCGGGCCAAGGCGTCGTGGTAGGTCGTCGCCGCGCGGGCGGCGACTGGCTCGGCGATTTCCGGTATCGCAGAGCGAATCGTCCCCGGAGCCCCGGGCAATGTCGAGCGCCCCTTCTCGACGAAAAGGACCCTACGGCCCGACCGGGCCAGCGAGTAGCCCAGCATCCCGCCGCCCATGCCGGTGCCCACGACAATGACGTCCCACGTAACGCGTTCCGCCTCGCGCGCGTTCACCTCGCCGTCAGCCAAAACGAACCCCTCAGCAGAAGATGGCCCAAGCTGTACCCCTGTTGGGCGAACATGAACCTACCATCGGCCGGTGCTGGCAGGCTGGAGTTTTCCCCGGCGTCAGTCGAGAAAATGAGGCCATGACGTCGAACGCCGACGGGAAGTGAAAGGCTAGGACCCGCGATGAAATTTGTGCTGGCCTGCTACGGCACGCGGGGCGATGTCGAGCCCTCCGTCGCCGCCGGCCGCGAGTTGCTGCGCAGGGGCCACGAGGTGCGGATGGCGGTCCCACCCGAACTAGTCGGGTTCGCGGAATCGGCCGGGCTTTCGGCGGTCGCCTATGGGCCGGAGACGCAGGCGATGCTGGACGCGCACCGCAACTTATGGACGCAGTTCTACCGCAATTTTTGGAGGATCGGCGAGCTGCGCCGGTTGTGGCGCGAGGTTTGGGGGCACCGCAGCGAGTGCATGGGGGAGATGAGCAAGACGCTGACGTCGCTGGCGGACGGCGCCGACCTGCTCTTCACCGGCCTGGTGTACGAGGAAGTCGCCGCCAATGTCGCGGAGTACCACGGCATTCCGCTGGCCACGCTGCATTACTTCCCGCTGCGGACCAATGGCCAGATCGCGTTTCCGACGCGTTTGCCCCCGCCGCTGGTCCGCATTGCGATGACCGTGTACGAGTGGTTCGGATGGCGCATTTGGAAGAAAGCCGAGGACGCGCAGCGCCGTGAACTCGGTTTACCGAAGGCCAAGGGCCCCGCGACGCGGCGGATCGCCGAACGCGGATCGCTGGAAATCCAGGCCTACGACGAGGTCTGCTTTCCGGGGCTGGCAGCCGAATGGGCGAAATGGGACGGCCTGCGGCCCTTCGTCGGCACCCTGACGATGGAGCTGCCGACCGACGCCGACGAGGAGGTCGCGTCGTGGATCGCCGCGGGAACTCCGCCGATTTACTTCGGCTTTGGCAGCATGCCGGTGGAATCCCCGGCCGACACGCTGGCCATGATCGCCGACGCGTGCGCGCAGCTGGGCGAGCGGGCGCTGGTTGGTGCCGGCTGGAGCGACTTCAGCGACGTCCCCCACTTCGACCACGTCAAGCTCGTGGGTGCGATGAATTTCGCGGCCATCTTCCCCGCCTGTCGGGCGCTCGTCCACCACGGCGGCTCGAGCACCACACCCATCGGGCTGCGCGCCGGAGTCCCGCAGCTGATCCTGTACTGGGACCTCGTTCACGCGATCTATGGAGATCAGCTCAAACGACTGAAAGTTGGTACCGCGCGGCGTTTTTCGAGCACTACCCGGGAGTCGTTGGTCGCCGACCTGCGCACCATACTCGCCCCGCAATACGCCGCGCGGGCCCGTGAGATCGCCACGAGGATGACCAGCCCCGCACAAAGCGCCGCGGCCACCGCGGATCTTGTGGAGAATTTCGCTCGCCGCAAGGGTGTTGGCTGATCGAAGCTTTTCGATTCCAGGTTTGTAGCGTGGGTCGTGGATTAGACTGCCGGACGGGTGAGCCGGGGACGTGAAGCCCCGGCTTTCATTTTGGGGAGTGCGTACAGGAAGGCGAAGAATCAACGATGCCTGAAGGCGTGTTCGGACGTAGCGACGCCGAGGTCGACCTCCTGGTGCGTGGCATGCGGTCCGGGATCGCAATTGTGGGCTTCGGGTACATCGGCACGGTGATCGGCGCCGTGCTGGCCGACCGCGGCTGGCCGGTGACCGGGATCGACGTGCGGCAGAGCGTCGTCGACGAGATCAACCTCGGCAAGACCACCGTGCCCGAGCCGGGGCTCAACGAGCTCGTCTCCAACAACGTGCGAGTCGGCCGGCTTCGCGCCACGACCGATTTCGGCGCGCTCGCGGACAACGACTTCATCATCGTGACCGTCGGGACGCCGCTCGGTCCGGACTTCGAGCCCATCGTGGACGACATCAAGGCGGCGGCGCGCGCCGTGGCGGAGCACCTGCGTCCCGGCCACGTCGTCATCCTCAAGAGCACGGTGCCGCCCGACACCACCGAAAAGCTGTTTCAGCCGATCCTCGAAGAAACCTCGGGCCTGCGCGCGGGCGTCGACTTCGGGTTGGCATTTTGCCCCGAACGGCTCGCCGAGGGCCAAGCCATCCGCGAGCTGACGTCGATCCCGATCGTCGTCGGCGCCGTCGATGAGCGCAGCGCGCGCGCCTGCTCCACGCTGTGGCGACACACCCTGGGAATGGACTCCATCGTCGTCGACGATCCGCGAACCGCCGAGATGGTCAAGCTCGCCGACAACGTGTGGATCGACCTCAACGTCGCGCTCGCGAACGAACTGGCCAAGGTATGCGACCGGCTCGGCATGGACGTACTCCAGGTCATTGACGCGGCCAACTCGATGCCGAAGGTCAACCACAACGTCAACATCCTGATGCCGAGCATGGGCGTGGGCGGCTACTGCTTGACGAAGGACCCGTGGTTCGTCAGCCATCTGGGCCAGTCCCTGGGGCTGGAGCTGGCGATTCCGCGGACGTCGAGGACCGTCAACGACACGATGCCCGGCTACACCTACGGGCTGCTCACGCAACTACTCGCCGACCAGGGCAAGTCGATCGAGACCAGCAAGATTGCCGTGCTGGGCATCGCGTTCAAGAACAACACCGGTGACTGCCGGCTCACGCCCACCAAGTACGTCGTCGCCCTGCTCGAGGAGTCCGGCTGCCAGCTTTCGGTGCATGACCCGTGGGTGCCCGAAGAGGAGGCGCGCACCGTCACGAAGATCCCCCTGACCGCCGACATCGAATCGGCGGTCGAGAACGCCGACGCCTTGGTGGTCCTGGCGGGCCACCGACAATTCCACCAGATCCCGCTGGCCCGACTCGCGGAGCTGGCGGCGCCCAACTGCGTGTTCCTCGATGGACGGAACAGCTTCGACCCCGCGGCGGTGCGCGCCGCCGGCCTGGTCTACAAGGGGATCGGCCGATAATGCCCAACGTCGTCGTGACGGGCGGCTACGGCTTCATCGGATCGCACCTGGTCTCCGCGCTGCTGGAGCGCGGGGACTCGGTCACGGTATTCGATTTCGCGAAGAACACCCGCGACGGCAGCATCGACTTCGACCGGCACCCCAACTTCCGCTTCGTGCAGGGCGACGTCACCGATATCGAGGCGCTCGAAACCGCCCTGACGCCGGGCGTCGACACGGTCTTTCACCTGGCCGCGGTCGTCGGCGTGCAGAACTACGTCAAGGATCCGCTGCGGGTTCTCGACGTCAACGTGACCGGCACCCGCAACGTCCTCGAGCTGAGCCAGCGGCACGGGACGCACGTGCTGTTCGCCAGCACATCGGAGGTGTTCGGGAAGAACCCGAACCCGCCGTTCGCCGAGGACGACGATCGCGTCCTCGGCTCGACAAAGACCGCGCGGTGGAGCTACAGCACCAGCAAGGCCATGGCCGAACATCTCGTTTTCGCGATGCACACGGCCCACGGATTGCCGGTGACCGTCGTTCGCTACTTCAACGTCTACGGCCCGCGTCAAAACCCAATCTTCGTGATTTCTCAGAGCATTCACCGCATCCTCAACGGCCGCCCCCCTTTGCTGTACGACTCGGGCGACCAGACGCGCTGCTTCACCTACGTCGACGACGCCATCGCCGGCACCTTGCTGGCGGCCGACAGCGACGCGGCAATCGGTGAGGCCTTCAACATCGGCAGCATGACCGAGACGACGATGCGCGACGTCGTCGGGCTGGCGATCAAGATCGCGAACGTCGACTCGGTGTCCGCGGCCGAAGCCGTTGACACCGCGGCGCGCTACGGGGGTCGTTATGAGGACATCCCCCGCCGCATTCCGGACTCGACCAAGGCGCAGCGGGAGCTCGGCTGGCGGCTCCAGGTCGACGTCGAGGAGGGGATCCGTCGCACGATCGACTGGGCGCGGGCCAACTCGTGGTATCTCGAAGAACCCGCAGGGGACCAGCCGCGATGAGGTTTGCGCTGGCGAGCTGGGGAAGTCGCGGCGACATCGAACCCAGCGCCGCCATCGGCCGTGAATTGCTGCGCCGGGGGCACGAGGTGCGCCTGGCGGTTCCGCCCGACCTGGTTGGCTTCATCGAGTCGGTTGGGCTTTCGGCGGTCGCCTACGGGCTGGACAGGCAGGCATGGCTGGACGCGCACCGCAAGTTCTGGACGCATTTCTTCGGCGACTTCTGGCGGGTCGGGGAGCTGCGCCGGTTGTGGCGGGAAGTGTGGGAGCCCAGGACCCAGGCCCTGGGGGAGATGAACGCGACGCTGACGTCGCTGGCCGAGGGTGCCGACCTGCTCTTCACCGGCCTGGTCTACCAGGAGCTCGCTGCCAATGTCGCGGAGCATCACGGCATTCCGTTGGCCACGCTGCACTACTTCCCGGTGCGGCCTAACGGCCAGCTGCTGTCGTTCCTGCCGGCGCCAGTGGGTCGCTCCGCGATGCGGGTCTACGACTGGGTGGGGTGGCGCGCGGAGAAGAAGCTCGACGACGCGCAGCGCCGTGAACTGGGGCTGCCGAAGGCCACGGCGCCGTCGGCGCGGCGGATTGCCGAACGCGGCTCGCTGGAAATCCAGGCGTACGACGAGGTGTGCTTTCCGGGGTTGGCGGCCGAGTGGGCGAAATGGGATGGGCTGCGGCCCTTCGTCGGCGCGGTGACGATGGAGGTGCCGACGGATGCCGACGAGGAGGTCGCGTCGTGGATCGCCGCCGGGACGCCGCCGATCTTCTTCGGGTTCGGCAGCATGCCGGTGGATTCTCCGGCCGACACGGTCGCCATGATCGCCGCGGCGTGCGCGGAGTTGGGCGAGCGGGCGCTGGTGGTTGCCGGCTGGAGTGACTTCAGCGACGTCCCGCATTTCGATCACGTCAAGGCGGTGGGCGCGGTGAATGTCGCGGCGATCTTCCCGGCCTGCCGCGCGGTTGTGCACCACGGGGGCGCGGGTACCACGGCAATCGGCCTGCGCGCTGGAGTCCCCACGCTGATTCTGTCGACGGATCTCGATCAGACGCTGTGGGGGGTGCGGGTCAAACGCTTGAAAGTGGGTGCCGCCCGGCGCTTTTCGGGCACCACCCGCGAGTCGCTCGTCGCGGACCTGCGTACCGTCCTCGAGCCCGCCTGCGCCGCGCGGGCCCGCGAGATCGCGACGCAAATGAGCAAACCCGCCGACAGCGTGACCGCCGCCGCCGATCTGCTCGAAGATTTCGCCCGTTCGGGGAGATGAACCCACGATCGGCGTGTCAGGCGCCGGCGAGCGCGCGGTCGGCCAGTGCCGCGATTACCGGCTCCAATGCCGTGGAATATTCGAACGTCAGGTGGCTCGAATCAAAGTAGACCAGGGTGTTGCCGACGATGACGGGGCAGCGGTCGGCGGTGCAGAACAGGTCGGTGAGGTCGGCGTAGTGTCCGCCGCCACCTTTGGTGGCCGCGGACTCCGCCGCGATGCCGGATTGGTTCACCGCGGTCGACCGTGACAGTGAGCAGGCCGTGGCGTTATCGAGGTGGCCCGACAGGCAGATCGGCACCACCGTGGGCGAAGCCGGGATCGGCCCGAGGACTAGCACATGTGCACCGACGCTGCGCAGTTGCTCCAGGAGGCGGGTCAAGCCGTCGAGCCACGCGGGGTCATATGACGTGAAACCTTGCATGAAAGTGTGTCCGACACCGTACCCGCGCCACATACTCATCACGACCAGCCGCGGGTGCTCGGCGCGTAACCGAGCCATGATCTGACCACGCCACTGCTCGCAGCTGGTGGAAAGCAAGCGACGGAGTGGGTTGGCGATCGGCAAGTTCATTACGGGGCAATCTGCTTTGGTCAGGGTTTCCAGCCGCCAGCGCCGCTGCGTGGCGACCTGCTGGAACGCGCGACCCCACATCGCTGCATGTGAGTCGCCGACTAGCGCCACCGTCGTCGTGGAGGCGGTATCGCCCGTCGCGCATTCGGGCTGCCCGCCTTGGAAAAGTTGGCGCATGCAACCGTTGAGGAATGTGGCCTTGAGCTCACCCGCCGCGCCGGCGAGCGACGGGTTCAGGTTCGACGGCACGGCTCTGAGGTCAGCAGCTGCCGAGACGGCGGCCCGCACTTGGGCGACCACGTGCTGCACCGCGGCGTCATAGGCGTCAAGGTCGGCTCGGGCGGGGGGAGGCGCCGCCGTGATGGTCAACGGCGTAGCCGGGGCGCCGCGCCCGACCGGGATCGGCACCGATACCAGCAGAGCCACGCCCACACAGACCGCTACGGCGGTGGCCACACCACCAAGGGCCAGACTGGTGAGGGAAGATCGGCGCACGGGTGCGGCGAATCGCAAAGGGTCCTCGATGAGATGCAGCGTCAGTGCGGCCAGCCCGCCAGAAATGAGGACCGCTGCGAGCCTCTCCGCCAGCCCGAGCGGGTGACCCAACAGGGGCGGTGCGAGCAGCAGAACCGGCCAGTGCCAGAGATACCACGAGTAAGACACCCGCCCGACTGCGCACATCGCCGGCATGGCTAGCAGGCGCCCGCATCCCGTCGAAGGTGCGGCGCAGCCGGCGCCAATGACCAGCGTGGTGCCCAGCACGGGCAACAGCGCCGCAGTCCCCGGATAGAGTGTGGTCGGACTCAACAGGGTGCAGGCCGAAAGTATTACTGCCAGCCCTGCCCATCCCGCGACCGCGGCAAGTATTGCCGGCAGTCGGCGCCACCGAGCGGCGGTGAGGCCGATCAGTCCGCCGGCGGCTAACTGCCAGGCCCGCGTGGGCAGCGAAAAGAACGCCACCAAAGGCACCACGTAAGTGATCGCCAGCGAAAGCGCAAATGACACCACCGCGACCAGTGCTAGGACCACCAGGTACGGGCGTTGTGACGAGGTGGCCTGGGCCCGGGTGCGTCGACGCACCCGCCGGATAAGCCATGCCGTACTGAGGATCAACGCCGGCCACACCAAATAGAACTGCTCCTCGACGCCTAACGACCAGTAATGCCAGAACGGCGACGGATGCACGGTAGGCGCGAAGTAGTCGACGCCTTCGAGAATGAACCGGTAGTTGCCGACGTATAGCGCGCTGAAGATGCCATCTTCGAGGACGCTGGACGCCTCCAACGGGGGCAACAGGACAGCCGAGGCGATCGCGGTGATGACGCCTACCGCCGCTGATGCCGGCAGAAGTCGGCGGGCCCGCGCTCCGTAGAAGCGGCGCAGCCGGATGGTGCCGGTGGTGCTGGCCTCGCGCCAGAGCAGGCCAGTGATGAGGAAGCCCGAGATCACGAAGAACACGTCCACGCCGACGTATCCACCACCCACCCCGGGCACGTCCGCGTGAAACAGCACGACGGCCAGCACCGCTACCGCGCGAAGGCCCTCGATGTCGGGGCGAAATCCCTTCTTCGCCGACACCACTTTTGCCCGAGGACGCGTGCTTCGAATAGGGGCTATTGTCACACTTCGGCAGCAGCAAATGAACCGACTCGGGCCATGTTGCGTCTATTGGGTGCGAGGCTAACCCGGTTGCGGTCAAACCCTGGTGTACATTGCGAGGCGCTCGGGGGTGGCGGTCGTTTGCTACGGCGCGGCCTGGCGCATGTGTGTAATCGCGTGGCTCAAAGCAATTCGGGCTGCCCGCCAATCCGCACGAGCAGTGCAGCGGATCGTCCCCGAGCGCCCACCCGTACCCGCGCTGAGGTGTGTCGCGAGTAACAGCAGGTCACATCAGGGACTTTTGCCAAAGCGCGTACAGGCCCTATAGGCCTCCACTACCGTTTGTGAGGGGTTTCCTTCATTTCGACTGGAGGGTTTGGAGCAGCGGTGAGCGTCAATCCGTTCGACGACGACGGTGGCAGCTTTTTCGTGTTGGTCAACGACGAGGAGCAACACAGTCTGTGGCCGGCGTTCGCCGATGTTCCTGCTGGCTGGCGGGTGGTTTACGGCGAGGCCGAGCGCGCTGCGTGTCTGGACTATATCGAGCAGAACTGGACCGATATCCGGCCGAGGAGTCTGCGCGAGAGGCTGGCAGCGGTTCAGGCCAACAAGTAAACCGTGGGGCTTGGGGGATCTATGCAACTTCATGAGCGGGCACTTCCGCTGACACGGGGACAGTTGGATATTTGGCTGGCCGAGGAGACCGGTGTTTTCGGTGCCAGGTGGCAACTTGGCGTGTTCGTGCGAATCGCGGGCCCGATCGACCCCGATTTGTTTGAGTCAGCCATCCGACAGGCGGTCAGCGAGGCCGAACCGCTGCGGGCGTCGTTTTTCCAGGTGGATGGCCAGGTTTTCCAGAAGATCGTGGACGACCCGCATGTTGAGCTGGCGCGCTACGACCTGATGGGCTCGCAGGATCCCGAGCGCGACGCGTATCGGCTGGCGTCGTCGATTCAGCGCACCGCGATGCCGCTGAGCGGCCCGCTGTACAAATTCGCGTTGTTGCAGACCGGCATCGACGAGTTCTATTTCTTCGTCTGCTGCCATCACATCGTGACCGACGGGGTCGGGCTCGCTCTCGTTCTGCATCGGTTCGCGACTATCTACAGCGCTATGGCGTCCGGAACGTCGGCTCCGCCCGCCTTTTTCGGATCGCTGACCGATCTGATCGATTGCGAGCTCGAGTACGAAGCGTCCAGCGACTACGCCAACGATCAGGCCTACTGGAGCAGGAACCTTCGCCCGGATAACGAACCTCGTTATCGGCTAGCGGCGCCCAGCGGGCGTGATTGGGACGCGTTTTCCGTTCCCGTTCAACTGGACCCGGCCGCGGTGGCCAAGATGGACGAGTTGGCGCGGGCGTTGGGGATGCGCCGGTCATCGGTGATGACGGCGGCGTGCGCGCTGCTGGTGCGTGGCTGCGACGTCGAGGGTTCGGAGGTCGTGTTCGACTTCCCGGTCGCCAGGCGGGTTGATCCTGCGGCCAAGCTGGTGCCCGGCATGGCGTCCGGCGTCGTCCCATTGGTGTTGACGGCATCGCCGGGGTCGACGGTCGCCGAGTTTTGTGAGCATGTCGACACCCGGATCCGGGAAACGGTTCAGCACCAACGGTTCCCGGTTCATGCGATCGAGAACACCGCCCGTTATCGCGCGTCGGGGCAGGCGTCCAACCGGATCGCGGTCAATTTCATCCCGACGACACATTTGACGGATCTCGGGGGTTCCGCCGTGACGGCGACCCTGACCCACGACGGCTTGGGGGATCAGTTCCGGCTGGTCTTTTTCCGGGACGAGGAAAAGCTTTATCTCAGCACGCCCGGCGCCGGCCAACTGTTTGCGAACTGCGATGTGCACGACTTGGCGCGGCGGTTGGAGCGGGTGTTCGCGGCGATGACCGCCGACCCCGATCGGTGGCTGTCGTCGATGGATCTGCTCGACGAGCCTGAGCAGGCCCGCATCGACGATTGGGGCAACCGGTCGTCGCTGACCGAGCCGTCGGCGTCGGTGTCGATTCCGGGGCTGTTCGCCGCGCAGGTCGCGCGCGCCGCCGAGGCCATCGCGGTGACCTACGAGGGCCGCGGCATGACGTATCGCGAGCTCGACGAGGCGTCGAATAGGTTGGCGCACTTGCTGGTCGGCCAGGGTGTGGGCCCGGGCGAGCGGGTGGCGCTGCTGCTGTCGCGGTCGGCCGAGGCGATCGTCTCGATTTTGGCGGTGTTGAAGACCGGGGCGGCGTACGTGCCGATCGACCCGGCGGTGCCGGCGGCCCGCACCGAGTTCATGGTCGATGACGCCATGCCGATCGCGGCGCTCACCACCGCGGGACTGGCCGACCGGCTGCAGAACTGCGACGTACCGATCATCTACGTCGACGACCCCCGGATCGGCACCCAGCCCAGCACGGCGCTGCCGGCCCCGGATGCCGAGGATGTCGCCTACCTGATCTACACCTCGGGCACCACCGGTGTCCCCAAAGGCGTTGCCATCACCCACCACAACGTGACGCAGCTCATGGCGTCCCTCGACGACAACCTGGGCCTGGTGGGCCAGGTCTGGTCGCAGTGGCATTCCCTGGCCTTCGACGTCTCGGTGTGTGAGATCTGGGGCGCGCTGCTGCACGGGGGTCGGCTGGTGGTGGTGCCCGAGTCGGTGGCGCGCTCGCCGCAAGACTTCCACGGCCTGCTGGTTGCCGAACAGGTCAGCGTGTTGAGCCAGACGCCGTCGGCGTTTTACGCGCTGCAAGCCGCCGACGCGCTGGCGCCCGAGCTGGGCGATCAGCTGAAGCTCCAAACGGTGATATTCGCCGGCGAAGCGCTTGAGCCACAACGTCTTCGGACGTGGCTGGACAATCACCAGGGCTTGCCGCGGCTGATCAACATGTACGGCACTACCGAGACCACGGTGCATGCCTCGTTCCGCGAGATTGTTCGGAGCGACATCGGCAGCACTGCCAGTCCCGTCGGGGGGCCGCTGGAGCACCTGGGCTTTTTCGTGCTGGACGGGTGGCTGCGGCCGGTGCCCGCCGGCGTAGTCGGTGAGCTGTATGTCGCCGGCCGCGGAACGGGGCACGGTTACGTGCGCCGGGCGGGATTGACGGCGTCGCGGTTTGTGGCCTGCCCGTTCGCCGGCGCGGGGGCGCCAGGAGCACGCATGTATCGCACCGGGGACCTGGTGTGCTGGGGCGCCGACGGGCAGCTGCAGTATCTCGGGCGGGCCGACGAGCAGGTCAAGATCCGCGGATTCCGCATCGAACTCGCCGAGGTCGAGGCGGCGCTGGCCGGCGTGGACGGGGTGGAGCAGGCGGTGGTGGTCGCCCCCGAGGATCATTCCGGGCACAAGCGACTCGTGGGGTATGTGACCGGGAGCGCCGACCCGGCCGCCGCGCGCGCGACGCTGGCCGAGCGGCTCCCCGCCTACATGGTGCCGGCGGCGGTGGTCGCATTGCCGGCACTGCCGCTGACGGTCAACGGCAAGCTCGACAAACGCGCCCTGCCGGCACCGGAGTATCACGACGCCGACGGTTATCGCGCCCCCGACAGCGCGGTCGAGGAGCTCCTGGCCGGCATCTACGCCCAGGTCCTCGGGCTGGAGCGGGTCGGCGTCGACGACTCGTTCTTCGAGCTCGGCGGCGACAGCATCCTGTCGATGCAGGTAGTGGCCCGGGCCCGGGCGGCCGGTGTAGTGTGCCGGCCGCGCGACATCTTCGTCGAGCAGACCGTGGCCCGGCTGGCCCGGGTGGCCGATATGGCCAACGATGCGGGCGGCCCGGTCGATGAGGGCCTCGGACCGGTGGTAGCGACCCCGATCATCCGCTGGCTGGAAAGCGTCGACGGACCCGTCGACCAGTTCAACCAGACGGTGGTGGTGCATGCCCCCGCCGGCGTGATCGAGGCCGACGTGGTGGTCGTGCTGCAGGCCTTGCTGGATCGGCATGCCATGTTGCGCCTGCGCGTCGACGACGACGGCGCCCGGGGCTGGTCCTTGACGGTGCCCGAGGCGGGATCGGTGGATGCGCGTGACTGCGTGCGCTCTGTCGGCGTGTTGTCCGAGGAGGCGCTGGCGCAGGCGCGGTCGCGGTTGAACCCGGCGGCCGGCGTGATGCTGAGCGCTGTGTGGGCGGCTTCCACCGGCCAGTTGGCGTTGATTTGTCACCATCTGGCCGTCGACGGAGTTTCCTGGCGAATCCTGTTGGAGGACATCAACATTGCGTGGGCCCAGCATCACGGCGGGCAAGCGGTGGCGTTGCCCGCCGGCGGGACGTCGTTTGCCCGGTGGGCGAAGCTGCTGGCCGGCCAGGCGCACGCCGCCGATGTGATGGACCAGGCCGAGACGTGGCGCCAGTTGGCCGCGACGCACAGCGCGTTGCCGGCGGTACAACCGGCGGCGGATACGTATGCCACTGCGGGAGTGTTGTCGGCGGAGCTGGATGTCGAGACGACCCGGATGCTGCTCGGCGAGGTCCCGGCGGCCTTCCACGCCGGCGTGCAGGACATTTTGTTGATCGCGTTCGGGCTGGCCTTGGCGGAATTCTTGGGCACCGGCAGCGCCCCGATCGGAGTCGACGTCGAGGGACACGGGCGCCACGAGGAGCTGGCCGCCGATGTGGACCTGTCGCGCACGGTCGGATGGTTTACCACCAAATACCCGGTCTCCCTGGCCGTCGGTGGGCTGTCCTGGGAGCAGGTAGGCGCCGGCGAAGCCGCCCTGGGCGCCGTGCTCAAGGACGCCAAAGAACAGCTCCGGTCCGTCCCGGACGGTGTGACCTATGGTCTGCTGCGCTACCTGAACAGCGACGTCGACCTGGCCGAGTCGGACCCGCCGGTCGGGTTCAACTACCTCGGTCGGCTGGGCGCCCCCGCGTCCCAGGCGTCCGGCGATCTGTGGCAGATCAGCCACGAAGATTGGTCGCTGACCGCCGCGGCGGCCGCGGTGCCGACGCCGCTGATGCACACGCTGGACCTCAATGCCGGCACCGTGGACACCGAGGCCGGTCCGCGCCTGCACGCCAACTGGACTTGGGCACCGTCGGCGCTGAACCGCGCGCAGATCAACCGGCTGAGCCGGTTGTGGTTCGAGGCCCTGGCCGGTATCTGCGCGCACGTGCGCGGCGGTGGGGGTGGGCTGACGCCGTCTGACATCGCACTTGCCGGTCTTAGCCAGCAGCAGATCGACGAGCTCCAGCGACAATATGCGGATTGCTGACGTCCTGCCGCTGACCCCGCTGCAACAGGGGCTGCTATTTCACGCCAGCACCGCGCTAGGTAGCGACGATCTGTATGCGGTGCAGCTGGATATCACCGTAACGGGCCCGGTTGACCCGCGCCGCCTGCGCGATGCGGTGCAAACAATGGCCAGCCGGCATCCGAACCTCGCGGCCCGATTCAGCGAACAATTCGACCAGCCGGTGCAGATCATCCCGGCTGACCCCGAGGTGCCCTGGCGCTATCTCGAGCTCGAGGGCGATGACGACATCGGCGACCAGATGGAGCGCCTGTGCGCCGTCGAACGCGCCTCGGTCTGCGACCTCGGTACCGAATTGCCCTTTCGGGCCGCCTTAATCCGCACCGCGTCCGACCGGCACCGCTTTGTGCTGACCTTCCACCACATCGTGGTCGATGGCTGGTCCCTGCCGATCGTGCTGCAGGAAATCTTCGCCAGCTATCACCGCCAGCGGCTGCCCGCAGCCGCGCCGTATCGCCGGTTCGTCACCTGGCTGGCCGATCAGGACTTTGCCTCCGCTCACACGGCGTGGCGGGAGACATTCGCCGGTTTCGACACCCCGACACTCGTGGGCGGGCCCAACCCGTTGCGGCTCGGGCGGCGCGGCGTCGCATCGTTTCAGGTCTCCGAGGAGACCACCAAGGCCATCGGTGAGTTGGCGCGCTCCTGCCATACCACGGCCAACGTCGTGCTGCAGGGCGCCTGGGCACAGCTGCTGACCCTGCTGACGGGCCGGCACGACGTCGCCTTCGGTATCACCGTCTCGGGTCGGCCGCCGGAGGTGCTGGGCGCGGACTCGATGGTCGGGCTGCTGATCAACACGGTGCCGATGCGCGCGCGCATCACGGCGGCGACCACCACCGCCGACCTACTGGAGCAGCTGCGCACCACGCACGGCAATACGCTTGAGCACCAGCACCTTTCGCTGCGCGATATCCACCGCGCCACAGGTCACGACCAGCTGTTCGACACCCTCTTCGCGTTCGAGAACTACCCGCTCGATACCGATGGATTGGTGGGCGTCGACGGGTTGGCGGTCACCGAGTTCACCAACCACGAATACAACCACTACCCGCTCGCGGTGCAAGTGTCGCCCGGCAGCGAGTTGCGCTTGCGCGTCGAATTCGACACCGAGGTGTTCGACGCGTCCACCATCGACACACTGATCGAGCGGCTGCAGCGGATCCTGGCGGCGATGACGACCGACCCGGCGCAGCGGTTGTCGTCGACAGATCTGCTCGACGAGCCCGAGCGGGCCCGCCTCGATGCGTGGGCCAACCGCGGGGTGTTGACCGGGCCGGCGAAGTCCACGGAGTCGATCCCGGCTCTGTTTGCCGTGCAGGCGGCTCGTGCCCCGGAGGCGGTGGCGCTGACCTTCGATGGCCGCGGCACGACGTACCGCGAACTGGACGAGGCGTCGAATCGGTTGGCGCACTTGCTGATCGGCGAGGGCGTCCGTCCGGGCGAGCGGGTCGCGTTGCTGTCGTCGCGGTCGGCCGAGGCGATCGTGGCGATTCTGGCGGTGCTGAAAACCGGTGCGGCGTATGTGCCGATCGACCCCGCGGTGCCGGACGCGCGGATGCAGTTCGTGCTCGGCGATGCCGCGCCGGCCGTCGCGATCACCACCGGTGAGCTGGCCGGGCGGCTGGCCGGGTCCGGCCTACCGGTCGTCGAGCTCGACGACCCGCGGATTCGCGCCCAGCCCGCCACGGCGTTGCCGGCGCCGAAGGCCGAGGACGTCGCCTACCTGATCTACACCTCGGGCACGACCGGCGTCCCCAAGGGGGTCGCCATATCCCACCGCAACGTGACCGAATTGCTGGACGCCGCGGGCGATCGCCTCGAGCTGGCGAAACGGGTTTGGTCGCAATGGCATTCGTTGGCATTCGACGTCTCGGTGTGGGAGATGTGGGGTGCGTTGCTGCATGGCGGTCGGCTGGTGGTGGTGCCCGAGTCGGTGGCGCGCTCACCCGAAGACTTTCTCGCCCTGCTGGTAGCCGAACGGGTCAGCGTGTTGAGCCAGACCCCGTCGGCGTTCTATGCGCTGCAAACCGCCGACGCGCTGGCACCCGAGCTCGGCCAACAGCTGAGCCTCGAGGCGGTGGTGTTCGCCGGCGAAGCCCTTGAACCGCAACGTCTTCGGGCATGGCGGGACAACCACCAAGGGTTGCCGCGGCTGATCAACATGTATGGCACCACCGAGACGACGGTGCATGCCTCGTTCCGCGAGATCGTCGGCGACGATGTCGACGGCAACGTCAGCCCGATCGGTGTGCCGCTGGCCAATCTGGGCTTCTTCGTGCTCGACGGCTGGTTGCGGCGGGCGCCCGCGGGTGTGGTCGGGGAGTTGTATGTCGCGGGTTCGGGGGCCGGCTATGGGTATGTGCGCCGGGCCGGTTTGACCGCGTCGCGGTTCGTGGCGTGCCCCTTTGGCGGACCCGGGGCACGGATGTATCGCACCGGGGACCTGGTCTGCTGGGGCGCCGATGGGCAGCTGCGGTATCTGGGCCGCGCCGATGAGCAGGTCAAGATCCGCGGGTTCCGCATCGAGCTGGGCGAAGTCCGCGCGGCCTTGGCCGGTGTGGACGGGGTGCAGCAGGCGGTGGTGATCGCCCGCGAGGACCGCCCCGGCGACAAGCGCCTGGTCGGCTATGTGACGGGGAGCGTCGAGCCGGCCGCGGCCCGCTCGAGGCTGGCCGAGCGGCTGCCCGAGTACATGGTCCCGGCCGCGGTGGTGGTGTTGGACGCGCTGCCGTTGACGGTCAACGGCAAGCTCGACAAACGGGCCCTGCCGGCGCCGGAATACTCGGACGCCGATCGCTATCGCGCTCCGGCCACGGTCGCCGAGGAGACCCTCGCCGGCATCTATGCCCAGGTGTTGGGGCTGGACCGGGTCGGGGTCGACGAGTCTTTCTTCGACCTGGGCGGGGACTCGCTGTTGGCGATGCGGGCGATCGCCGCGGCCAACAAGGCTTTGAACGCCGGCCTCTCGGTGCGGGATCTGTTCGAGGCGCCCACGGTGGCGCAGTTGGCGCCCCGCGTCGGCGCCGAGGGGAGCGGGCTGGAGCCGTTGGTGGCCGCCCCGCGGCCGGCCGTGATTCCGCTGTCGTTTGCCCAGAGCCGGTTGTGGTTCCTGGACCAGCTGGAGGGTCCGTCCCCGGTCTACAACATGGCGGTGGCGCTGCGGCTGAGTGGGCACCTCGACACCGAGGCGCTGGGTGCGGCGCTGGCCGACGTGGTGGGCCGCCACGAGTCGCTGCGCACGCTGTTCGCGGCGCCCGACGGAGTGCCCCGGCAGCTGATCGCCCCCGTCGAACGGGCCGATTTCGGATGGCAGATCATCGACGCCACCGACTGGCCGGAAAGCCGCCTCAATGGGGCCGTCGACGAAGCGGTCCGCTATGGTTTCGACCTGGAAGCCGAAATTCCTTTGCGAGCAAGGCTTTTCCGCGTCGCCGAACACGAGCACGTGCTGGTGGCCGCCGTGCACCACATCGCCGCCGACGGGTTGTCGGTGCGACCGCTGGTGCAAGACCTGGGCCAGGCGTATGCCAGCCGGTCCATGGGGCGGGCCCCCGACTGGCCTCCACTGCCGGTGCAGTATGTCGACTACACGCTGTGGCAGCGCCAGCAGTTGGGCGATTTCGACGACGATCAGAGTCGCATCGCCGCGCAGCTGGCCTACTGGGAGGACGCGCTGGCCGGCCTACCCGAGCGGCTGCAGCTTCCCGCCGATCGGCCGTATCCGCCCGTCGCCGATTACCGGGGTGCCAAAGTCGCGGTGAATTGGCCGGCGGAGCTGCAGCAGCAGATCGCGCGAGTGGCGCGCGAGCATGACGCGACCGGTTTCATGGTTGTCCAGGCCGCCCTGGCGGCGCTGCTGTCCAAGCTGAGCGCCAGCAGCGACGTGGCGGTGGGGTTCCCGATCGCCGGGCGGCGTGATCCCGCGCTGGACGACTTGGTGGGTTTCTTCGTCAACACGTTGGTGCTGCGGGTCGATGTGGCCGGTGATCCCACGGCCGGCGAATTGTTGGAGCAGGTGCGCCAGCGCAGCCTGGCCGCCTACGAGCACCAAGACGTGCCTTTCGAGGTCCTGGTGGAGCGGCTCAACCCCAGCCGAAGCCTGACCCATTCTCCGTTGATTCAGGTGGTGTTGGCCTGGCAGAACGACGAGCCCGCCACGCTGAACCTCGGCGATCTGCGAATCACCCCATTGCCGGTGGACACCCACACCGCCCGCATGGACCTGACGTTTTCGTTGGCCGAACGCTGGACCGACAGCGGCGAGCCCGCCGGTATCGGCGGGGAGGTGGAATTTCGCACCGACGTATTCGACGCGGCCAGCATCGAGGGGCTAGTCGAGCGGTTACGGCGGGTGTTGGTGGCCATGACCACCGACCCGGGGCGCCGGTTGTCGTCGGTGAATCTCCTGGGCGCCGGCGAGCGCGCCAGGCTCGACGAGATCGGTAACCGATCCGTCTTGACCGCGAGCGAATCGTCGTCGGCGTCGATCCCGGAGTTGTTCGCCGCGCAGGTGGCGCGCGCTCCCGAGGCGGCGGCCCTCAGTTGCGGCGAACGCTCGTGGACGTATCGCGAGCTGGATGAGGCGTCGAATCGGTTGGCGCACTTGCTTTCCGGCCACGGCGCGGGCCCGGGGGAGTCGGTGGCGCTGCTGTTCTCCCGGTCGGCCGAGGCGATCGTGGCAATTTTGGCGGTGCTCAAGACCGGGGCGGCGTACGTGCCGATCGACCCGGCGCTGCCGGTGGCCCGGGTCGGGTTCATGGTGGCCGATGCCGCGCCCGCCGCCGCGATCACCACTGCCGAGTTCGCCGACCGGATGCGGGGTCACGAGGTGCCGGTCATCGATATCGGCGACCCGCGGATTCGCGCCCAGCCCGGCACGCCGCTGCGGGCGCCGGCAGCTGACGATATCGCGTACCTGATCTACACATCGGGCACGACGGGCATCCCCAAGGGCGTGGCGGTTACCCACCGCAACGTCGCCCAGCTGGTGGAAAAGCTGCACGCCGACCTACCGCAGGGACCGGGACAGGTGTGGTCGCAGTGGCATTCCTACAGCTTCGACGTCTCGGTCTGGGAGATCTTCGGTGCGCTGCTGCACGGCGGGCGCCTGGCGGTGGTGCCCGAGGCGGTGGCGCGCTCGCCGGAGGACTTCCACGCCTTGCTGGTCGCCGAAAACGTCAGCGTCCTATGTCAAACCCCGTCCGCCGTGGGGATGCTGTCCCCGGCGGGTCTGGATTCGACCGCGTTGATTGTCGCCGGCGAGGCCTGCCCGACCGAGTTGGTGGACCGGTGGGCGCCGGGACGGGTGATGATCAACGCCTACGGGCCCACCGAGGCCACCGTCTATGCGGCGATGAGTGCGCCGCTGGCGGCGGGGTCGGGGGTGGCGCCGATCGGCTCGCCGGTGCCGGGCGCGGCGTCGTTCGTCCTCGACGAGTGGTTGCGGCCGGTGCCGGCCGGGGTGGTCGGGGAGTTGTATGTGGCGGGTCGCGGCGTGGCGTGTGGGTATGTGCGCCGGGCGGGGTTGACGGCGTCGCGGTTCGTCGCGTGCCCGTTCGGCGCATCCGGGGCCCGCATGTACCGCACCGGCGATCTGGTGCGCTGGGGCGCCGACGGGCAGTTGCAGTACCTGGGCCGCGCCGACGATCAGGTCAAGATCCGCGGCTATCGCATCGAACTCGGTGAAGTCCAGGCGGCGTTGGCCGGCCTGGACGGCGTGGAGCAGGCGGCGGTGATCGCCCGCGAGGACCGGCCAGGCGACAAGCGGCTGGTGGGCTATGTCACTGGGGCCGGCGAGCCGGCTCGCCTGCGCGCGAAGCTGGCCGACCAGCTGCCGCCGTATATGGTGCCGGCCGCCATCGTCGTGGTCGACGCGCTGCCGCTGACGGTGAACGGCAAACTCGACAAGCGGGCGTTGCCCGCACCGGAATACCGGGACGGCGATCACTATCGCGCTCCTTCGGGCGCGGTGGAGGAGATCCTGGCGGGTATCTACGCCCAGGTGCTGGGGCTCGAGCGCGTTGGGGTTGACGACTCCTTCTTCGAGCTGGGTGGGGATTCGCTGTCGGCGATGCGGGTGATCGCCGCCGCCAACAAGTCGCTGGACGCCGGGTTTGCGGTGCGTGTCTTGTTCGAGGCCCCGACGGTGGCCCAGTTGGCCCTGCGTGTCGGCGCCGAGGGGGACGGGCTCGAGCCCCTGGTGGCCGGGGAGCGGCCGGCGGTGGTGCCGTTGTCGTTCACCCAGAACCGGTTGTGGTTCTTGGACCAATTGCACGGGCCCTCACCGGTTTACAACATGGCGGTGGCCCTGCGCCTGCGGGGTCAGCTCGATGCCGATGCGCTGAGTTTGGCGTTGGGTGATGTGGTGGCCCGCCATGAGAGCCTGCGCACCGTGTTTGTCGCCCCGCAGGGCGCACCGCAGCAGGTCGTGATGCCGGCTGAGCGGGCCGACTTCGGCTGGGATGTGGTGGATGCCGCGGGCTGGTCGGAAGGCCGGCTGCGGGACGCCATCGAGGAGATGGCGGCCTACGCGTTCGATCTGGCGGACGAGATCCCGTTGCGGGCGCGGCTTTTCCGCGTCGGCGAGGACGAGCATGTGCTGGCCGCGGTGGTGCATCACATCGCGGCCGACGGGTTGTCGGTCGGGCCGCTGGTGCGCGATCTGGGCGTGGCCTACGCCAGTCGCGCGGTGGGGCAGGCGCCGGGGTGGATGCCGTTGCCGGTGCAGTACGTCGATTACACGCTGTGGCAGCGCGCGCAATTCGGTGAGCTCGACGACAGCGAGAGCCGGATCGGCGCCCAATTGGCTTACTGGGAAGGCGCTTTGGCGGGGATGCCGGAGCGCCTTGCGTTGCCGACCGATCGGCCCTATCCGCCGGTGGCCGACTACCGGGGGGCCACGGTTGCGGTGGAGTGGCCGGTCGAGGTGCAGCAGCGGCTGCGCCGCGTGGCGGCGGAACACAACGCGACCAGTTTCATGGTGATGCAGGCCGCGTTGGCGGTGCTGTTGGCGAAGATCAGCGCGACAAGCGATGTGGCCGTGGGGTTCCCGATCGCCGGGCGGCGTGACGCGGCCCTGGATGACTTGGTCGGCTTTTTCGTCAACACCCTGGTGTTGCGCCTCGATGTGGCCGGCGACCCGACCGTAGCCGAGGTCTTGGCGCAGGTGCGTCAACGCAGCCTGGCCGCCTACGAGCATCAGGACGTGCCCTTCGAGGTATTGGTCGAGCGGCTCAACCCGGCCCGCTCGCTGGCCCATCACCCGTTGGTCCAGGTGATGCTGGCCTGGCAGAACTGGCAACAAGGCGATCCCACCGCCGGAGTGGCCTTGGGTGATGTGGAGGTCAGCCCGCTGCGGGCGGATACCCATAGCGCCCGCGTGGATTTGACGTTTTCGTTGGCCGAACGCTGGACCGAGGACGGCCAGCCCGCCGGGATCGGCGGCGAGGTGGAGTTTCGCACCGATGTCTTCGACGCGGCCAGCATCGAGACCCTCATCGAGCGGCTGCAGCGTGTCTTGGTGGCGATCACCGCCGACCCGACGCGGCGGCTCTCCTCGGTCGATGTGCTCGACCCCGGGGAGCAGGCCCGCCTGGATGGCTGGGCCAACCGCGCGGCGCTGACCCAACCCCCGACCACGTCGGTGTCGATTCCGGCGGTGTTCGCGGCGCAGGTGGCCCGCGCCCCCGAGGCGGTGGCCATCAGCTTCGAGGGCCGTCCCATGACGTACCGGGAGGTTGACGAGGCGTCGAATCGGTTGGCGCACTTGCTGGTTGGCCAGGGGGTGGGCCCGGGACAGCGGGTGGCACTGCTGTTTTCCCGGTCGGCCGAGGCGGTCGTGTCGATCCTGGCGGTGCTGAAAACCGGTGCGGCGTATGTGCCGATCGACCCGGTGGTGCCGGACGCGCGGATGCAGTTCGTGCTCGGCGACGCCGCGCCCGTCGCCGCGATCACCACTACAGCCCACGCCGACCGCCTCAACGGGCAGCGGCTGCCGGTGATCGACGTCGACGACGCGCGGATCGCCGCCCAGCCAAGCACCCCGCTGCCGGCCCCCGCCCCCGACGAGATCGCCTACCTGATCTACACCTCGGGCACCACCGGAGTCCCCAAGGGGGTGGCCGTCGCGCACCGCAACGTGACCCAGCTACTCGAGGCATTGGACGCCGACCTCGGGCTCTCGCCCGGGCAGGTGTGGACGCAGTGTCATTCCCTGGCTTTCGACTTCTCGGTGTGGGAGATCTTCGGCGCGCTATTGCACGGTGGGCGGCTGGTGGTGGTGCCCGAATCGGTGGTTCGCTCGCCGGGACACTTGCACGCCTTGCTGATTCGCGAACAGGTCAGCGTGTTGAGCCAAACCCCGTCGGCGTTCTATGCGCTGCAAACCGTCGACGCGCAATCCCCCGAGTTGGGAGATCAACTCAAGCTCGAGACGGTGGTGTTCGGCGGTGAAGCGTTGGAACCGCAGCGTGTTGGGACCTGGTTGGACAATCACCAGGGGCTGCCGCGGCTGATCAACATGTACGGCATCACCGAAACGACGGTGCACGCGTCGTTCCGCGAGGTCGTTCACAGCGATGTCGACAGCGCGGCGAGTCCTATCGGGGTGCCGTTGGCGCATCTGGGCTTTTTCGTGCTCGACGGCTGGATGCGGCCGGTGCCCGCCGGGGTCGTCGGGGAATTGTATGTGGCCGGTTTCGGGTTGGCGTATGGCTATGTGGGCCGCGCCGGGTTGACCGGATCGCGGTTTGTGGCTTGCCCATTCGGGGCGCCCGGCGCGCGCATGTATCGCACCGGCGATGTGGTGTGTTGGGGTTCCGACGGGCAGTTGCGGTATCTGGGGCGCGCTGACGAACAGGTCAAGATCCGCGGCTATCGGATCGAGCTCGGTGAAGTCCAGGCCGCGCTGGCCGGCGTGGACGGGGTGCAGCAGGCGGTGGTGGTCGCCCGCGAGGACCGCCCCGGCGACAAGCGATTGGTCGGCTACGTGACCGGGACCGCGGATCCGGTCGCGGCGCGCGCGAAGCTGGGCGAGCGGTTGCCCGAATACATGGTGCCGGCCGCGGTGGTCGTGATCGATACCCTGCCGATGACGGTCAACGGCAAGGTCGACAAGCGGGCCCTGCCCGCGCCGGAGTATCAGGACGCCGGCGGTTACCGCGCCCCGACCACCCTCACCGAGGAGATCGTGGCCGGGATCTATGCCCGGGTGCTCGGGCTGGAGCGGGTCGGCGTCGACGAGTCGTTCTTCGAGCTGGGCGGGGATTCGCTGTCGGCGATGCGGGTGATCGGCGCGATCAATGCCGCGCTGGATGCCGGTCTTTCGGTGCGCGCCCTGTTCGAGGGGCCCACGGTCGCACAGCTGACGCCCCGCATCGGTGCGCGCGGGGACGGGCTGGAGCCGTTGGTGGCCGTCGAGCGCCCGGCGGTGATCCCGCTGTCGTTCGCCCAAAACCGGTTGTGGTTCCTCGACCAGATGCAGGGGCCGTCCCCGCTCTACAACATGGCGGTGGCGTTGCGCCTATGCGGGCGCCTCGACGCCGATGCATTGGGTGCCGCCCTCGCCGACGTGATCGGCCGCCACGAGAGCCTGCGCACGCTGTTCCCGGCGGTTGACGGAACCCCGCAGCAGTTGGTAATTCCGGTGGAGCGGGCCGATTTTGGTTGGGACGTCGTGGAGGCGACGGACTGGCCGGAAAGCCGGCTGCAGGAGGCCGTCGGCACAGCGTCGCGGTACACGTTCGACCTCGCCAACGAAATCCCTTTGCGGGCAAAGCTTTTCCGGGTAGCCGACGACGAACACGTACTGGTGGCCGTGGTGCACCACATCGCCTCCGACGGGTTGTCGGTTGGCCCGCTGGTGCGTGATCTGGGTGTGGCGTATGCCAGCCGCTGTGCGGGAGAAGCCCCCGACTGGGCGCCGTTGCCGGTGCAGTACGTCGACTACACGCTGTGGCAGCGCGAGCAACTCGGCGAGCTCGACGACGCACACAGCCGCATCGCCGCGCAGGTGGCCTATTGGGAGGATGCCCTGGCCGGGATCCCCGAGCAGTTGGCGCTTCCCACCGACCGGCCCTATCCGGCGGTTGCCGATCAGCGCGGCGCCCGCGTCGCGGTGGACTGGCCGGCCGACTTGCAGCAGGGGGTGCGAGAGGTGGCGCGCGAGCACGGCGCGACGAGCTTCATGGTGGTGCAAGCCGCCCTGGCGGTGCTGCTGTCCAAGCTCAGCGGAAGCAGCGATGTCGCAATCGGTTTCCCGATAGCGGGGCGCCGCGATCCCGCGCTGACCGAGCTGGTCGGTTTCTTCGTCAACACCTTGGTGCTGCGCGTCGATCTGGCCGGGGACCCCACCGTGGAGGAATTGTTGGAGCAGGTGCGCGAGCGCAGCCTGGCCGCCTACGAGCACCAAGACGTGCCCTTCGAAGTGCTCGTCGAGCGGCTCAATCCCACCCGTAGCCTGAGCCATCACCCGCTGATCCAGGTGGCGCTGGCGTGGCAGAACCTTGCCGGGCAGGACAGCGATCCCGCCGCCGCGTGGGCGCTGGGTGATCTGCGGGTTACGCAGGTTCCAGCCGAGGCCGACACCGCTCGCATGGATCTGGTGTTCGGCTTGGCCGAGCGTTGGACCGAGTCCGGTGAGCCCGCCGGGATCGGCGGGGAAGTGGAGTTTCGCACCGACGTGTTCGACGCGGCCAGCATCGAGATGCTGATCGAGCGGTTGCGGCGGGTGATTGTGGCCATGACCGCCGATCTCGAAGGGCAGTCATGAGCGCCCGTTCGGGGCAGCGATTATCGGCGATCGATCTGCTCGATGAGGACGAGTTCGCCCAGCTGGATGTGTGGGGCAACCGGGCGGCGTTGACCCGGCCGCCGACGGCGGCGTCGTCGATTCCGGCGTTGTTCGCCGAGCAGGTGGCGCGCACGCCCGAGGCGGCGGCGGTGACTTTCGACGGCCGCACCATGACGTATCGCGAGCTGGACGAGGCGTCGAACCGGTTGGCGCACTTGCTTTCTGGCCACGGTGCACGGCTCGGGCAGTGCGTCGTGCTGCTATTGCCGCGGTCGGAACGGGCGATCGTGGCGCTCTTGGCGGTATTGAAGACGGGTGCGGCCTATGTGCCGATCGACCCGGTGGTGCCGGACTCCCGGGTTGAATTCGTGCTCGGCGACGCCGCGCCGGTCGCCGCGATCACCACCACCGAGCTGATCGGCCGGTTGGACGGGCACGACGTCCCGGTCGTCGACGTCGACGACCCGCGCATCGCCGCTCAGCCCGGCACGGGCCTGCCGACGCCGGCACCGACGGCCGGGGATTTCGCCTACCTGATCTACACCTCCGGCACCACGGGTGTGCCCAAAGGGGTGGCGACCACCCACAGCAACGTGACGGAGCTGTTGTCGACGTTGGATGGCGGTCTGCCGGCGCCGGGCGTGTGGGCGCTGTGCCACTCCTTGGCCTTTGACGTCTCGGTGTGGGAGATCTTCGGCGCGCTGCTGCGTGGCGGGCGAGTGGTGGTGGCGCCCGAAGAGGTGACCGCCTCACCGGACGACTTCCACGCGTTGCTGGTTGCCGATCGGGTCAGCGTGTTGACCCAAACCCCAACCGCGGTGGCGGCATTGTCACCCGAGGGCGTGGACTCGGCGTTGGTCATGGGCGGTGAGGCCTGCCCGGCCGAGGTGGTGGATCGATGGGCGCCGGGGCGGGTGATGGTCAACGGCTACGGCCCCACCGAGACCACGATGTGCGTGTCGATCAGCGCACCGCTGAAGGCGGGATCGGGTGCGCCGCCGATCGGGTCGCCCGTCGACGGGGCGGCGTTGTTCGTCCTCGACGGGAAGTTGCGGCCCGTCCCCACCGGGGTGGTCGGGGAACTCTACGTAGCCGGCACCGGCGTGGCCGCCGGCTATGTCGGTCGGGCCGGGTTGACGGCGACCCGGTTTGTGGCCTGCCCCTTCGGCGGTCCGGGGATGCGGATGTATCGCACCGGCGATCGCGTGCGCTGGGGCACCGACGGGCAGCTGCAGTATGTGGGGCGCGCCGACGAGCAGGTCAAGATCCGCGGCTATCGCATCGAACTCGGCGAAGTGCAAGCCGCCCTCGCCGCCGTCGATGGGGTGGAGCAGGCGGTGGTGATCGCCCGCGAGGACCGCCCCGGCGACAAGCGGCTGGTGGGTTATGTCATCGGGACGGCGAACCCGGTCGAGATCCGCGCGCTGCTGTCCGAGCGGCTCCCGGTCTACATGGTCCCCGCGGCGGTGATCGCGATCGACGCGCTGCCGCTGACTTCCAACGGCAAGCTGGACACCCGTGCGCTTCCGGCACCGGAATACCAGGACGGCGACCACTTCCGAGCCCCGAACGGCCCGGTCGAGGAGACCCTGGCCGGTGTCTTCGCCCAGGTGCTTGGTCTGGCGCGCGTCGGGGCCGATGAGTCGTTCTTCGATTTGGGCGGGGACAGCATTTCGGCGATGCGCCTGATCGCCGCGATCAACACCGCCCTGGACGCCGGCCTCGCGGTCCGCACCGTGTTCGAGGCGCCGACCGTCGCCCAGCTGGCGCCCCGGATCGGTGCCGACGGGGAAGGGCCCGAGCCGTTGGTGGCCGGCCCGCGGCCCGCCGTCCTGCCGCTGTCGTTCGCCCAGTCCCGGTTGTGGTTCCTGGACCAGTTGGAGGGACCGTCACCGACCTACAACATCGGGGTGGCGTTGCGGCTACGCGGCGAGTTTGACGTCGACGCGTTGGGCGCGGCGCTCGGCGATGTGGTGGGCCGCCATGAAAGCCTGCGCACGCTGTTCGCGGCGCGCGACGGCATGCCCCAGCAGGTGGTTGTTCCCGTCGAGCGGGCCGACTTCGGGTGGCAGGTCGTCGACGCCGCCGACTGGTCGGCTAGCCGCTTGGATGAGGCCATCGGTGCGGCGGCACGTCACCCCTTCGATCTGGCCTCCGAGATCCCTTTGCGGGCAAGGCTTTTCCGCGTCGCCGAAGACGAACACGTGCTGGTGGCCGCGATGCACCACATCGCCGCCGACGGGTTGTCGGTGACCCCGCTGGTGCGGGACCTCGGCGTGGCCTATGCCAGTCGGAGTGCCGGACAGGCCCCGGGGTGGGCGCCGCTGCCGGTGCAGTACGCCGATTACACGTTGTGGCAGCGCGACCAGCTCGGTGAGCTGACCGATCCGGACAGCCGCATCGCCGCCCAGCTGGAATTCTGGCTGGCCGCCCTGGCCGGGATGCCCGAGCGCCTGGCGCTGCCCACCGACCGGCCCTACCCGCCGGTGGCCGATCACCGCGGCGCCAGTGTGAAGGTCGACTGGCCGGTCGAGTTACAGCAGCAGGTCACCCGGCTGGCCCGCGAGCACAGCGCGACCAGCTTCATGGTGATGCAGGCCGCGCTGGCGGTGTTGCTGTCCAAACTCAGCGCCAGCCCCGACGTGGCGGTGGGATTCCCGATCGCCGGCCGTCGAGACACCGCGCTCGACGAGCTGGTCGGCTTCTTCGTCAACACCCTGGTGCTGCGGGTCGACCTGACCGGCGATCCGACCGTCGCCGAGGTGTTGGCCCAGGTGCGCCAGCGCAGCCTGGCCGCCTACGAACACCAAGACGTGCCGTTCGAAGTGCTCGTGGAGCGGCTCAACCCCACCCGGTCGCTGACCCATCACCCGCTGGTCCAGGTGATGTTGGCGTGGCAGAACAACGAGCCCGCGAAGCTGAGTTTGGGCGACGTGCAGGCCACCCCGTTGCCGGTGGACACCCAGAGCGCCCGCACGGACCTGACGTTCTCCTTGGCCGAACGCTGGACCGAGGACAGCCAGCCCGCCGGGATCGGTGGTGAGGTGGAGTTTCGCACCGACGTGTTCGACGCGTCGAGCATCGAGGCGTTGATCGAGCGGCTGCGACGGGTGCTGGTGGCGATCACCGCCGATCCCGCCCGCCGGCTGTCCTCGGTGGATGTGCTCGATGCCGGTGAGTACGCCCGCCTGGATGCGTGGGGCAACCGCGCCGTGCTGACCGAGGCGGCCCCGCCCGCGGCGTCGATTCCGGCGTTGTTCGCCGCGCAGGCGGCGCGGGCCCCGGAGGCGGTGGCGATCACCTGTGGGGATCGCGGCATGACTTACCGGGAGGTCGATGAGGCGTCGAATCGGTTGGCGCACTTGATGATCGGGCAGGGGGCGGGCCCGGGCCAGTGTGTGGCACTGCTGTTCGCCCGTTCCGCCGAAGCGGTCGTGTCGATTCTGGCCGTGCTGAAAACCGGGGCGGCGTATCTGGCCATCGACCCGTCGGCGCCCGCGGCGCGGATGGAGTTCATGCTCGACGACGCCGCACCGATCGCCGCGATCACCACCACCGAACTGGCCGCGCGGCTGGACGGATGCGGCCTTCCCGTCGTCAATATCGACGACCTACCCCACGACCTCCCCGCCGACGCCGAACCCAGCGCCGTGTTGCCCGGGCCGACCCCCGCCGACGTCGCCTACCTGATCTACACCTCGGGCACCACCGGCGTCCCCAAGGGGGTGGCCGTCGCCCACCGCAACGTGACCCAGCTGTTGGAATCTCTGGACCGCGACCTGTCGCCGGGTCAGGTCTGGACCCAATGCCACTCCCTGGCATTCGACTTCTCGGTGTGGGAGATCTTCGGTGCCCTGTTGCACGGCGGGCGCCTGGTGGTGGTGCCCGATTCGGTGGTGCGCTCGCCCGAAGACCTCCACGCCTTGCTCGTCAAAGAACAAGCCAATGTGTTGAGCCAGACCCCCTCGGCGTTTTACGCGCTGCAAACCGCCGACGCGTTGCAGCCCGAGCTGGGGGACCAGCTCAAGCTCGAGACCGTGGTCTTCGGCGGCGAGGCGCTGGAACCCCAGCGTCTCGCGACGTGGCTGCACCACCACTCGGGGTCGCCGCGGCTGATCAACATGTATGGCATCACCGAGACGACGGTGCACGCCTCGTTCCGGGAGGTCGTCGACGCCGATGTCGACAGCAACGCCAGCCCGATCGGCGTACCGCTGGCACACCTCGGGTTCTTCGTGCTCGACGGCTGGTTGCGGCCGGTGCCCGCCGGGGTGGTCGGGGAGCTGTACGTGGCCGGCGGCGGGCTGGCGTACGGGTATGTCGGCCGGGCCGGGTTGACGGCGACACGGTTTGTGGCCTGCCCGTTCGCCGGCGCGGGAGCGCCAGGAGCACGCATGTATCGCACCGGCGACTTGGTGTGCTGGGGTGCCGACGGACAACTGCGGTACCTGGGCCGCGCCGACGAGCAGGTCAAGATCCGCGGGTATCGCATCGAACTCGGCGAGGTGCAGGCGGCGCTGGCCGCGCAGCCCGGCGTACAGCAGGCCGCGGTGATCGCCCGCGAGGACCGCCCCGGCGACAAGCGCCTGGTCGGGTACATCACCGGGACCGCCGATCCGGCCGCGGCGCGCGCCGCACTGGCCGACCGGCTGCCGTCCTACATGGTGCCGACCGCGGTGCTGGTGATCGACGCCCTGCCGCTGACCGTCAACGGCAAACTCGACACCCGCGCCCTGCCCGCGCCGGAATACCAGGAGGTCGATCAGTACCGCGCCCCGGAGGGCCCCGTCGAGGAGACCCTCGCCGGCATCTACGCCCAGGTGCTCGGGCTGGAGCGGGTCGGCGCCGACGAGTCGTTCTTCGAGCTGGGCGGCGACAGCATCCTGTCGATGCAAGTGGTGGCGCGGGCGCAGGTGGCCGGTCTGGTGTGCCGTCCGCGCGACATCTTCGTCGAGCAGACCGTGGCCCGGCTGGCCCGGGTGGTCCGCAAGGCGCCGTTGCTGTCCGTGACCATCGGTCCGGATCGCACGGCGGACGAGGGTGTCAAGCATGTGGTCGCAACGCCGATCATGCGGTGGTTGAAGGGGCTGGGTGGCCCCGTCGAGCAGTTCAACCAGACGGCGGTGTTGCAGGCTCCAGCGGGCGTGACCGAGGCGGACGTGGTCGTCGTGCTGCAGGCGTTGCTGGACCGGCATCCCATGCTGCGGCTGCGCGTCGCCGACGACGGGGCCCGCGGCTGGTCGTTGACAGTGCTCGAGGCGGGGTTGGTCCACGCGAGCGCGCACCTGCGATCCGTCGAGGCGCTCTCCGACGAGGCGGTGCTGCAGGCCCGGTCGAGGTTGAACCCGGCCGTCGGGGCGATGCTCAGCGCGTTGTGGGTGCCCTCGACCGGCCAGCTGGCGTTGCTGATCCACCATCTGGCCGTCGACGGGGTGTCGTGGCGGGTGCTGCTGACCGACTTGAACATCGCCTGGGTTCAGCATCGCGGTGGGCAGCCGGTGGTCTTGTCCGCGGAGGGGACGTCGTTTGCCCGGTGGGCGTCACTGCTGGCCGAGCATGCGCAGCGCCCGGAAGTCGTGGACCAGGCGGACGCTTGGCGGCGGGTGGCGGCGGTTCCGGCGGCGCTGCCGGCGGTGCGACCCGCGGTGGACACATTCGCCAGCGCCGGACGCTTGTCGGTGTCGCTGGGTGTCGAGAACACCCGCATGCTGCTGGGTGAGGTGCCGGCGGCGTTTCACGCCGGGATACACGAGATCCTGTTGATCGCGTTCGGCCTGGCGTGGGCGCAGTTTTTGGGGAGCGACGGCGCGCCGATCGGCATCGATGTGGAGGGCCACGGGCGTCATGAGGAGCTGGCCCCCGATCTTGACCTGTCGCGCACCGTCGGGTGGTTCACGACCATCTACCCCGTGTCCCTGGCGGTCGGTGGGGTGCCCTGGGCGCAGATCGTGGCGGGCGACGCCGCGTTGGCGGCCGCCGTCAAGGAGGCCAAGGAGCAGCTTCGCGCTCTGCCGGATCCGTTGACGTACGGCTTGCTGCGTTATCTGAACAACGAGGTGCAGCTGGCCGGACCGGGTCCGCGGATCGGTTTCAACTACCTGGGGCGGCTGGGCGCGGCGGCCACCGAGATCTCCGACGATTTCTGGCGTGTCAGCTCCGACGGCGAAGAGATCGCCGGCGTCAGCGCGGCCATCGAGATGCCGCTGCCGCACACCGTCGACCTCAACGCCGCCACCGTCGATACCGACGCCGGCCCGCACCTGCAGGCCAACTGGACGTGGGCGCAATCGGCGCTGGACGACGAACAGGTCGGCAGGCTGAGCCGGCTGTGGTTCGACGTTCTGGGCGGCATCTGCGCGCACGTGCGCCGCGGCGGGGGCGGGTTGACGCCGTCCGACATCGTGCCCGCCCGATTGAGCCAGCAGCAGATCGACGACCTGGAGCGGCAACACCGCGTCGCCGACATTTTGCCGCTGACCCCCCTGCAGCAGGGGCTGTTGTTCCACGCCAACGCCGCGCACGGATCGGGCGACGACGCGTATGCGGTGCAGCTGGACATCACCATCACGGGCCCGCTCGACCAGCATCGGTTGCGCGATGCGGCGTCCGCGGTGGTCAAACGGTATCCCAACCTGGCGGCCCGCTTCTGCGCGCAATTCGACGAGCCGGTGCAACTCATCCCGGCCGATCCGGCGCCGCCGTGGCGGTACGTCGAGCTGGACGCGAGCGGCGCCGATGTCGAGGAGCAGATCCAGCGGCTCTGCGCCGACGAACGCGCCGCGGTCTGCGATTTCGACAACCCACCGGCCTTTCGGGTGGCGTTGATCCGCACCCGGGCGGATCGGCACCGGTTTGTGCTCACCAATCACCACATATTGATGGACGGCTGGTCCCTGCAGATCCTGCTGCGGGAAATCTTCGCCGGCTACTGCGGGCATCGCCTGCCCGCCGCCGTGCCGTATCGCCGATTCGTCGACTGGCTGGCCGATCGGGATCGCGGAGCCGCCCACGCGGCCTGGCGCGACGCGCTGGCCGGCTTCGACACCCCCACCCTGGTGGGCCCGCCGGATCGGTTAGGGCTCGGGCGCCGCGGCGATCAAACGTTCCGGGTGCCCGAGGAGACCACCCGCGCCATCGGCGAGCTGGCCCGCTCGCGGCGCACCACCGTCAGCACCGTGTTGCAGGGCGCTTGGGCGCTCCTGCTGATGTCGCTGACCGGTCAGCGTGACGTCGCCTTCGGCGCCGTCGTGTCGGGGCGGCCGGCCGAGGTGGCCGGCGCGGAATCGATGGTGGGCCTGTTGATCAACACGGTGCCGGTACGGGCCATCGTCGCGGCGGAAACCACCGCAGCGGACCTGCTGGACCAGCTGCAAAGCGCACACAATCACACGCTCGAACACCAGCACCTGGCCCTTAGCGATATTCATCGCATCGCCGGCCGGGAAAGGTTGTTCGACACGGTTTTCGTGTACGAAAACTATCCGACCGACACCGCGGCGTTGTCGGGCATCGACGGGCTGGCCATCACCGACGTCACCACCCGCGACTACTACCACTACCCGCTCACGATCCAAGCCGCGCCGGGCCGTGAGCTGGAGCTTCGCGTCCAATACCGGACCGAGCTTTTCGACGAGGCCGGCATCGAAGCGTTGATCGGGCAATTGCGCGGACTGCTGGTGGCGATGACCGCGGAGCCGACGCGACGGTTGTCGTCGATGGATGCGCTGGACGCCGATGCGGACGCCCGGCCAGGCGGCCGTCGTGACCCCACGGCGCCGCCGGCGGCGCAACACCGGGATGCCGAGGGTTACCGGGCGCCGGCCAATGCGGTCGAGGAGATCGTGGCCGATATCTATGCCCGGGTGCTGGGGATCGAGCGGGTGAGCGTCGATGACTCGTTTTTCGATATGGGCGGGGATTCGTTGGCGGCGATGAGGGTTATCGCGGCGATCAACGCCGCTTTGAACGTCCGCCTTGCGGTGCGCGCCCTATTCGACGCGGCCTCCGTTCGAAGCTTGAGTCAGCACTTGGGCAGCATGCCGACGGCCGTCATCACCGCGAAGTGACGCGGCGCCGGAACCCGAACCACGCCAAGGGATTTCGCGGCCGCCCGGCCGGCCAACGTCGAGGCCCGCGCGCTTTGACGAATAACCGTCGGCAGCGAATTCTTCGGCGCCGCTTATGAAGTTCTTATGAGCGGCAACGTCGGGGTTGTGTTAACGCGGCATTGACGAGCACCAAAAATTCACCGTCTGGAGCGGCTAGGGCTCCGGCGGACAACCGCGCCGAAGCGGAACCCATCGTCGCAGCTCAGAGCGCCGGAAGCGCCAGCCGCGAAAGCCCGTATGGGGCACTGATCGGCGAGTTGTGTCGAGGGTCACTCGGATCGCACCAGGGACTTTTTCGAAAGCGCATACAGGCCCTACTAGCCTCCATTACCGTTTGTGAGGGGTTTCCTTCATTTCGACTAGCGGGTACGGAGAATCGGTGAGCGTCAATCCGTTCGACGACGACGGTGGCAGCTTCCTCGTCTTGATCAACGACGAGGAGCAGCACAGTCTGTGGCCGGTCTTCGCCGATGTTCCTGCCGGCTGGCGGGTGGTTTACGGCGAAGCCGAGCGCGCTGCATGTCTGGACTACATCGAACAGAACTGGACCGATATCCGGCCGAGGAGTCTGCGCGAGAGGCTGGCAGCGGTTCAGGCAGAGAAGTAGACCATCGGGCTTGGGGGATCTTATGGAACTTGAGGACCGGGCACTTCCGCTGACGAGAGCTCAGCAGGACATCTGGCTGGCCGAGGAGACGGGGCTCTTCGGCGCCAGGTGGCAACTGGGCGTGTTCGTGCGAATCGCCGGACCACTCGACACCGATGTGTTCGAATCGGCGATCCGTCACGCGGTCAGCGAGGCCGAACCGCTGCGCGCGTCGTTTTTCCAGCAGGACGGCCAGGTTTTCCAGAAGATCGTGGACGACCCGCACGTTGAGCTTGCCCGCTATGACCTGATGGGCTCGCACGATCCCGAGCGCGATGCGTATCGGCTGGCGTCGTCGATTCAGCGCACGGTAATGCCGCTGAGCGGTCCGCTGTTCAAATTCGCGTTGATGCAAACGCGGATCGACGAGTTCTATTTCTTCGTCTGCTGCCACCACATCGTGACCGACGGCGTCGGCCTCGCCTTCGTTCTGCACCGGCTGGCGACCGTCTATAACGCGATGACTGAGGGCGTGTCGGCCCCTCCCGCGTTCTTCGGGTCGCTGACCGATCTGGTCGATTGCGAGCTGGCGTACGAAGCCTCCGCCGACTACGACGAGGACCGGGCCTACTGGGCGGATCACCTTCCGCCGGACAGCGAACGGCAGGCCGGGTCGGTGGTGGAGGCCGGCGGGCGTGACCCGCACGAGTTTGGTGCTCCGGTGGAGTTGGACCCGGTCGCGGTAGCCGGGATGGACGAGTTGGCGCGGGCGCTGGGGATGCGCCGATCGTCGGTGATGACCGCGGCATGCGCGCTGCTGGTGGGCGGCTGCGACGGTGAGGGCTCGCAGGTCGTGTTCGACTTCCCGGTCAGCCGGCGGGTGGATCCGCAGCTGAAGTTGGTGCCCGGGATGATTTCCGGCGTCGTCCCGCTGGTGTTGACGGCGTCACCGAGCGCGTCGATCGCCGAGTTCTGTGCGCATGTCGACACGCGGATCCGCGAGACGTTGCAGCACCAGCGTTTCCCGGTGCACGCCATGGAGAACGCGGCGCACTTCCATGCCTTCGGGCAGGCGTCGAATCGGGTTGGGCTTAATTTCATTCCGACGACACACCTGACGGACCTTGCCGGTTCCGCGGTGACGGCGACGCTGACCCACGACGGTTTGGGGGATCAGTTCCGCCTGGTCTTTTTCCGGGACGAGGAAAAGCTCTTCCTGAGCACGCCGGGTACCGGCCAATTGTTTGCGAACTGCGAGATCGGCGAGCTGGCCAAGCGCCTGGAGCGGGTGTTCACCGCGATGACCGCCGACCCGACACGGCGGCTGTCGTCGATCGATCTGCTCGATGAGGCCGAGCAGGCCCGCATCGACGAGATCGGTAACCGGCCCGTGCTGGCCGAGCGGCCGGCGCCCGCCGCGTCGATCCCGGCGTTGTTTGCGGCGCAGGTGGCGCGCGTGCCGGAGGCCGTGGCGGTGAGCTTCGCGGGCCGCTGCACGACCTACCGCGAGCTCGACGAGGCGTCGAACCGGTTGGCGCACTTGCTGGCCGGCGAGGGAGTGGGGCCGGGGCAGCGGGTGGCATTGCTGTTCTCCCGGTCGGCCGAGGCCATCGTGTCGATCTTGGCGGTGCTGAAGACCGGGGCGGCGTATGTGCCGATCGACCCGGCGGTGCCGGCGGCCCGCATCGAGTTCATGCTCGAGGACGCCGCCCCGCTCGTGGCGCTGACCACCGGCGACCTGGCCGCCCGGCTGGACGGGCACGAGCTGCTGGTCATCGATGTCGACGACCCGCGGATCGCCACCCACCCCAGCGCGGCGCTGCCGGCCCCGGCGGCCGACGAGACCGCCTACCTGATCTACACCTCGGGCACCACCGGCGTGCCCAAGGGCGTGGCGATCACCCACCACAACGTGATCCAGCTGATGAAGACGCTGGACGACAGCCTGGAGTTGACCGGCCAGGTGTGGTCGCAGTGGCATTCCCTGGCGTTCGACGTCTCGGTCTGCGAGATCTGGGGCGCGCTGCTGCACGGCGGCCGGTTGGTCGTGGTGCCTGAATCGGTCGCTCGCTCACCGGAAGACTTCCACGCCCTGCTGGTCAGGGAGCAGGTCACCGTGTTGAGCCAGACGCCGTCCGCGTTCTACGCGCTGCAAACCGCCGACGCGCTGTCGCCCGAGCTGGGCCGCCAGCTGAAGCTCCAAACGGTGATATTCGCCGGCGAGGCGCTGGAGCCCCAACGTCTCAAGAAATGGCTGCACAACCACCCCGGGCTGCCGCGGCTGATCAACATGTACGGCACCACCGAGACCACGGTGCACGCCTCGTTCCGGGAGATCGGCGAAGCCGACATCGACAGCACCGCCAGTCCCATCGGGGTGCCGCTCGAGCACCTGGGCTTTTTCGTGCTGGACGGCTGGATGCGGCCGGTCCCGGCCGGGGTGGTCGGCGAGCTGTATGTGGCCGGTTCCGGCCTGGGATACGGCTACGTCGGGAGGGGCGGGTTGACCGCGACGCGGTTTGTGGCCTGCCCGTTCAGCGAGCCCGAAGCGCCGGGAACGCGGATGTATCGCACCGGCGATCTGGTGTCTTGGCGTGGCGATGGGCAGCTGGAATACCTGGGCCGCGCCGACGAGCAGGTCAAGATCCGCGGCTACCGGATCGAGCTGGGCGAAGTCCAGGCGGCACTGGCCCGCGTGGGCGGGGTCCAGCAGGCGGTGGCGATCGTCCGCGAGGACCGCCCCGGCGACAAGCGACTGGTGGGGTACACGACCGGAACCGCCGAGCCGGCCGCGGCGCGCGCCGCGCTGGCCGAGCGGCTGCCGTCCTACATGGTGCCTGCCGCGGTGGTGAGGCTGGAGGCGCTGCCGCTGACGGTCAACGGCAAGCTCGACAAGCGCGCCCTGCCCGCGCCGGAGTACTCCGATGCCGATCGTTACCGCGCCCCCGTCAGCGCGGTCGAGGAGATCCTGGCCGGCATCTACGCCCAGGTGCTCGGCGTCGAGCGGGTCGGCGTCGACGAGTCGTTCTTCGAGCTGGGTGGCGACAGCATTTTGTCGATGCAGGTGGTGGCCCGGGCGCGGGCGGCCGGTGTGGTGTGCCGTCCGCGCGACATCTTCGTCGAGCAGACCGTCGCCCGGCTGGCCCGGGTGGCCGGTGTCGCCGACGGTTCCGGCGACGTGGTCGACGAGGGCCTTGGCGCGGTGATAGCCACCCCGATCATGCGGTGGCTCAACGACATCGACGGCCCGGTCGACCAGTTCAACCAGACCGTGGTCGTTGCGGCTCCGGCCGGCGTCAGCGAGGCCGACGTGAAGGTGGTGCTGCAGGCGCTGCTGGATCGGCACGCGATGCTGCGGCTGCGCGTCGACGACGACGGCACCGGAGGTTGGTCGCTGCAGGTGCCCGACGTGGGATCGGTGGATGCCGGCACATGCCTGCAATCGGTCGACGTGCTCTCCGACGAGGTCCTCGTCGATGCGCGGTCGCGGTTGAATCCGGCCGCCGGCGTGATGCTCAGCGCCGTGTGGGCGGCCTCCACCGGGCAGTTGGCGTTGATCGTCCACCATCTGGCCGTCGACGGCGTGTCCTGGCGAATCCTGTTGGAAGACCTCAACATTGCGTGGGCCCAGCATCACAGCGGGCAACCGGTGGCGTTGCCGGCCGGCGGGACATCGTTTGCCCGGTGGGCGAAGCTGCTGGGCGAATACGCACGCGATCCGGCGGTAGTCGATCAGACCGAGGCGTGGCGGCAGGTGGCGGCGGTCCCGGCGGTGCTGCCCGAGGTCCAACCGGAGATCGACAGCTACGTCAGCGCCGGGCAGTTGTCGGCGGTGCTGGACGTCGAGACGACCCGGATGCTGCTCGGTGAGGTGCCGTCCGCGTTTCGCGCTGGGGTGCAAGACATTTTGCTGATCGCGTTCGGGTTGGCGCTCTCGGAGTTCTTGGGCACCGGTGGCGCGCCGATCGGTATCGACGTCGAGGGCCACGGACGCCACGAGGAGCTGGGCGCCGATGTTGATCTGTCGCGCACGGTGGGTTGGTTTACCACCAAATACCCTGTCGCCCTTGCCCTTAGCGGGCTGCGCTGGGCTCAGGTGGGAGCCGGCGAAGCCGCGCTTGGTGCCCTGGTCAAGGAGGCGAAAGAGCAGCTCCGGGCGCTCCCGGACCCGCTGACTTACGGGGTGCTGCGCTACCTGAACCCCGACGTCGACCTGGCCGATGCCGACCCGCCAATCGGCTTCAACTACCTGGGGCGCATGGGCGCGGGGTCAGCCGAGATGTCCGACGACCTGTGGCGACTCTGCGAGGATGGTTTGGCGGCCGGCGGTGCCAGCGCGGCAATACCCATGCCGCTGATGCACACCCTGGAGCTCAATGCCGGCACCGTCGACACCGGCTCGGGCCCGCGCCTGCAGGCCAACTGGACCTGGGCGCCCTCGGCGCTGACTCACGCGCACGTTAACCGGCTGAGCCAATTGTGGTTCGAGGCCCTGGCCGGTATCTGCGCGCATGTGCGCGGCGGTGGAGGCGGGTTGACGCCGTCTGATATCGCGCTCGCCGGTCTTAGCCAGCAGCAGATCGACGAGCTCCAGCGACACTATGCGGATCGCTGACGTCCTGCCCCTGACCCCACTGCAACAGGGGCTGCTCTTCCACGCCAGCACCGTCCAAGGTGGCGACGATCTGTACGCCGTTCAGCTCGACATCACCGCGACCGGCCCTCTTGACCCGCATCGCCTGCGCGATGCGGTGCAAACAATGGTCAACCGGCATCCCAACCTGGCGGCGTTGTTCTCCGAGCAATTCGACCAGCCGGTGCAGATCATTCCGGCCGATCCCGAGACCGGTTGGCAGTACGTCGATTTGGACGGCGGCACCGACGCCGACGTCGAGGAGCAGGTGCAGCGGCTCTGTGCCGCTGAGCGCGCGGCGGTCCGCGATCTCGCTGAGGAGTCGGCTTTTCGGGCGGCGCTGATCCGCACCGCGCCGCATCAACACCGGTTCGTCCTGACCTTCCACCACATCGTGGTCGACGGCTGGTCGCTGCCGATCGTGCTGCAGGAAATCTTCGCCAGCTATTACGGCCAACGGCTGCCGGCGGCCGCGCCGTATCGCCGGTTTGTCACCTGGCTGGCCGATCGAGACGTCGGCGCGGCACGCGCGGCGTGGCAGGCGGCGCTCGCGGGTTTCGAGGCGCCGACCCTGGTCGGCCCGCCCGATCGGCTCAAGCTGGGGCGGCGCGCCGTTGCCTCGTTCCGGGTCCCGGCAGAGATCACCCGCGACGTCGGAGAGCTCGCGCGGTCCTGCCGGACCACGGTCAACATCGTGCTGCAGGGCGCCTGGGCGCAGCTGCTGACCCTGCTGACCGGCCAGCATGATGTCGCCTTCGGTGTCACGGTCTCGGGTCGGCCCGCCGAGGTGCTGGGCGCGGACTCGATGGTGGGACTGCTGATCAACACGGTGCCGGTGCGGGCGAACATGGCGGCGGGCACCACGGTCGCGGACCTGCTCGATCGGCTGCAGCAGGTCCACAACGACACCCTCGACCACCAGCACTTGGCGCTGCGCGACATCCACCGCGTCACCGGTCACAACCAGTTGTTCGACACCCTTTTGGCGTTCGAGAACTACCCGATCGACATCGAGGTGTTGTCGGGCGTCGACGGGCTGACCGTCACCGAGTTCACCAACCGCGAATACAACCACTACCCGCTCGCCGTGCAGGTGCTGCCGGGCAGCGAATTGGGCCTGCGCGTCGAATACGACACCGATGTGTTCGACGCGTCCACCATCGACACACTGATCGGGCGGCTGCAGCACATCTTGGCGGCCATGGCCGCCGATCCCGCCCAGCGGCTGTCGGCGATGGATGTGCTGGACGCCGAGGAACGCGCCCGCCTGGACGGATGGGCCAACCGGGCGGCGCTCACCCGGCCGGCCAGCACGTCGGCGTCGATTCCGGCGTTGTTCTCCACGCAGGTCGCGCGCGCGCCCGAGGCGGTGGCGCTGAGCTTCGAAGGCCGCTGCACGACGTACCGCGAGCTGGACGAGGCGTCGAATCGGTTGGCGCACTTGCTGATCGGCCGGGGCGTCGGACCGGGCGAGCGGGTGGCGCTGCTGTTTCCCCGGTCGGCCGAAGCGGTCGTGGCGATCCTGGCGGTGCTGAAAACCGGTGCGGCATATGTGCCGATCGACCCGGTGGTGCCGGACGCGCGGATGCAGTTCGTGCTCGGCGATGCCGCGCCGGCCGCCGCGATCACCACCGCCGAGCTGGCCGAGCGGCTGGGCGGGTCCGACCTTCCCGTCCTCCGTGTCGACGACCCGCGGATCGGCGCCCAGCCGAGCACGGGGTTGCCGGCACCGGGCGCGGATGAGATCGCCTACCTGATCTACACCTCGGGCACGACGGGTGTCCCCAAGGGGGTGGCCGTCGCCCACCGCAACGTTGTTCGGCTGCTCGAGGTGCTCGACGCCGACCTGGAGCTGTCGCCGGGGCAGGCGTGGACCCAATGCCATTCCCTGGCCTTCGACTTCTCGGTGTGGGAGGTCTTCGGGGCGCTGTTGCACGGCGGGCGCCTGGTGGTGGCGCCCGAGGCGGTGGTGCGCTCGCCGGAAGACTTGCGTGCCTTGCTGATTCGCGAACGGGTCAGCGTGCTGAGCCAGACCCCGTCGGCGTTCTATGCGCTGCAAGCCGTCGACGCGCAATCGTCCGGAGATCAGCTCACACTCGAGACGGTGGTGTTCGGCGGCGAAGCGCTTGAACCACAACGTCTTCGGACCTGGCTGGACAACCACCCCGGATCGCCGCGGCTGATCAACATGTATGGCATCACCGAGACGACGGTGCATGCCTCGTTCCGCGAGATTGTCGGCGACGACGTCGACGTCAACGTCAGCCCGATCGGGGTGCCGCTGGGACACCTCGGCTTCTTCGTGCTCGACGGCTGGTTGCGGCCGGTGCCCGCCGGCGTCGTCGGGGAGTTGTATGTGGCCGGCTCCGGCCAGGGGTACGGGTATGTCGGCCGGGCGGCGTTGACGGCGACGCGGTTCGTGGCGTGCCCGTTCGGCGGACCCGGAGCACGCATGTATCGCACCGGCGATCTCGTCTCCTGGGGCGTCGACGGACAGCTGCACTACCTCGGGCGTGCCGACGCGCAGGTCAAGATCCGCGGCTATCGCATCGAGCTCGGCGAAATCCAGGCCGCGCTGGCCGGCGTGGACGGGGTGGAGCAGGCGGTGGTGATCGCCCGCGAGGACCGCCCCGCCGACAAGCGGCTGGTCGGCTACGTGACGGGGACCGTCGAGCCGGCGACGGCGCGCGCGGCGCTGGCCGAGCGGCTGCCCGAGTACATGGTCCCGGCCGCGGTGGTGGTGCTGGACGCGCTGCCGTTGACGGTGAACGGCAAGCTCGACACCCGCGCCCTGCCCGCACCGGAATACTCGGATGCCGGTGGTTACCGCGCCCCAGCGACCCTGACCGAGGAGATCGTGTCCGGGATCTACGCCCAGGTGTTGGGGCTGGAGCGGGTCGGCGTGGACGAGTCGTTCTTCGATCTGGGCGGGGATTCGCTGTTGGCGATGCGGGTGATCGCCTCGATCAACAAGTCTCTGAATGCAGGCGTTTCGGTGCGAACCCTGTTCGAGGCGCCCACGGTGGCGCAGTTGGCGCCCCGCATCGGTGCGGGCGGGGACGGGCTGGAGCCCTTGGTGGCCGGGGAGCGGCCGGCGGTGGTTCCGCTCTCGTTTGCCCAGAATCGGTTGTGGTTCCTCGACCAGCTGCAGGGGCCATCCCCGATCTACAACATGGCGGTGGCGTTGCGGCTGCGCGGGCGCCTCGACGCCGACGCGTTGGGTGCGGCCCTGGCCGATGTGGTGGCCCGCCACGAAAGTCTGCGGACAGTGTTTGCCGCGCACGACGGGATCCCCCAGCAGATAGTGCTGCCGGTCGAGCGGATCGACTTCGGTTGGGAAGTTATCGACGCCACCGGCTGGCCGGAAAGCCGGCTGCGGGAAGCCATCGGCACCTCGGTGCAGTACACGTTTGACCTTGCCGGCGAGATCCCTTTGCGGGCAAGGCTTTTCCACGTCGGCGAACACGAGCACGTGCTGGTGGCCGCCGTGCACCACATCGCCGCCGATGGCTGGTCGGTGAGGCCGCTGGTGCGTGATTTGGGTGTGGCGTATGCCAGCCGGTCCATTGGGCAAGCCCCCGACTGGACGCCGCTGCCGGTGCAGTACGTCGACTACACGCTGTGGCAGCGCACGCAGTTCGGTGAGCTCGACGACAGTGACAGCCGCATGGCCGCGCAGCTGGCCTACTGGCAGGACGCCCTCGCCGGGATGCCCGAGCGGCTCGAGCTTCCCACCGACCGGCCCTACCCGGCGGTCGGCGATTACCGCGGTGCCCGGGTTTCGGTTGACTGGCCGGCGGACCTGCAGCAGCGGGTGCGCGACGTGGCCCGCAAGCACGATGCGACCAGCTTCATGGTGATGCAGGCCGCGCTGGCGGTGTTGCTGTCCACGCTCGGCGCCACCGACGACGTGGCGGTGGGGTTCCCGATCGCCGGGCGGCGCGACCCCGCGCTCGACGAGTTGGTGGGCTCCTTCATCAACACCCTGGTGCTGCGGGTGGATCTGACCGGTGATCCCACGGCCACCGAATTGTTGGACCAGGTGCGCCAGCGCAGCCTGGCCGCCTACGAACACCAAGACGTGCCCTTCGAGGTCCTGGTGGAGCGGCTCAACCCCACCCGGAGCCAGGCCCACCATCCGCTGGTGCAGGTGTTGTTGGCCTGGCAGAACAACGAGCCCGCCACGCTGAGCCTGGCGGATCTGCGGGTCACGCCGCTGCCGGTCGACACCCACACCGCCCGCATGGACCTCGCCTTTTCCCTGGCCGAACGCTGGACCGACGCCGGCGAGCCCGCCGGAATCGGCGGGGAGGTGGAATTTCGCACCGACGTGTTCGATGCGGCCAGCATCGAGGGGCTGATCGAGCGGTTGCGGCGGGTGTTGGTGGCCCTCACCACCGACCCGGCCCGGCGGCTGTCGTCGATCGATCTCGTCGACGACGACCAGCAGGCCCAGCTGGACCGGTGGGGGAACCGGGCAGTGCTGGCCCAGCCCCCAGTCCCGGGGGCGTCCATCCCGGCGTTGTTCGCCGCGCAGGTCGTCCAGGCTCCGGAGGCCGTAGCGATCAGGCACGGGGAGCGGTCATGGACGTACCGCGAGGTCGACGAGGCGTCGAATCGGTTGGCGCACTTGCTTTCCGGCCACGGTGCGCGCCCGGGGCAGTCGGTGGCGGTGCTGTTTCCCAGATCGGCCGAGGCGATCGTGGCGATTGCGGCGGTGCTCAAGACCGGGGCCGCCTACCTGCCGATCGACCCGGCGCACCCCGACGCGCGGATCGAGTTCATGCTGGCCGATGCCGCGCCCATCGCCGCGATCACCACCGCCGAGCACGCCGACCGGCTACACGGGCACGGTGTGTCGGTCATCGATGTCGACGACCCGCGGATTCGCGCCCAGCCCAGCACCGCACTGCCCGGACCCGCACCGGACGACATCGCCCACATCATCTACACCTCGGGCACGACCGGTGTCCCCAAGGGGGTCGCCGTAACCCACCGCAACGTGACCCAGTTCCTCGCGGTCGCGGATTCCTATGTGCCGCCGGGGATTTGGACGCAGTGCAATTCCTATGGCTTCGACACGTCGGTGTGGGAGATCTGGGGCCCGCTGCTGCACGGCGGGCGCGTTGTGGTGGTGCCGGAATCGGTTGCCGCCGCGTCCGAACACTTTCACGCCCTGCTCGTCAGGGAACGGGTCAGCCTCCTGACCTGGACCCCGTCCGCGGTGGCGACGTTGTCGCCGCAGGAGTTGGGGCAGATGGCGTTGATCGTCGCCGGCGAGGCCTGCCCGACCGACGTGGTGGATCGGTGGGCGCCGGGGCGGCTGATGCTCAACGCCTGCGGCCCGACCGAGACGACGATGGTGGTGACGTTGAGCGCGCCGCTGGCGCCGGGGTCGGGTGTGGTGCCGATCGGCTCGCCGGTGCCCGGGTCGGCGTTGTTTGTGCTGGACAAGTGGTTGCGGCCGGTGCCGGCCGGGGTGGTCGGGGAGCTATACGCGGCCGGTCGCGGCGTCAGCTGCGGCTACGTCCGCCGGGCAGGTTTGACCGCGTCGCGGTTCGTGGCGTGCCCGTTCGGCGGGGCCGGGACGCGGATGTATCGCACCGGGGATCTGGTGCGCTGGCGGCCCGACGGGCAGCTGCAGTACCTGGGCCGCGCCGACGAGCAGGTCAAGGTCCGCGGCTATCGCATCGAACTCGGTGACGTGCGCTCGGCGCTGGCCGGCCTGGACGGGGTGGACGACGCGGCGGTGATCGCCCGCGAGGACCGGCCCGGCGACAAGCGGCTGGTGGGCTATGTCACTGGGGCCGGCGAGCCGGCTCGCCTGCGCGCCCAGCTGGCCGACCAACTGCCGCCGTACATGGTGCCGGCCGCGATCGTCGTCGTCGACGCGCTGCCCCTGACACCCAACGGGAAACTCGACGTCCGCGCCCTACCGGCACCGGAATACCAGGACGGTGCCGTTTATCGCGCCCCTTCGGGCGCGGTGGAGGAGATCCTGGCCGGCATCTACGCCCAGGTCCTCGGTCTGGAGCGGGTGGGGGTTGACGACTCCTTCTTCGAGCTGGGTGGGGATTCGCTGTCGGCGATGCGGGTCATCGCCGCCGCCAACAAGTCGCTGGACGCCGGGCTTGCGGTGCGTGTCTTGTTCGAAGCGCCGACGGTGGCGCAGTTGGCCCTGCGTGTCGGCGCCGACGGGGACGGGCTCGAGCCCCTGGTGGCCGGGGAGCGGCCGGCGGTCGTGCCGTTGTCGTTCACCCAGAACCGGTTGTGGTTCTTGGACCAATTGCACGGGCCCTCACCGGTTTACAACATGGCGGTGGCCCTGCGCTTGCGCGGGCCGTTGGACGCCGAGGCATTGGGCGCCGCGTTGGCCGATGTGGTGGCCCGCCACGAGAGCCTGCGCACCGTCTTCGTCGCCCCGCACGGCCAACCGCAGCAGGTCGTGATGCCGGCTGAGCGGGCCGACTTCGGCTGGCAGGTCGTGGATGCCGCGGGCTGGTCGGAAAGCCAGCTGTCGGCGGCGATCGAGGAAATGGCGGGCTACGCATTCGATCTTTCTTCCGCGATTCCATTGCGGGCGCGGCTTTTCCGGACCACCGACGACGACCATGTGCTGGCCGCGGTGGTGCATCACATCGCGGCCGACGGGTTGTCGGTCGGGCCGCTGGTGCGCGATCTGGGCATGGCCTACGCCAGTCGCGCGGTGGGACAGGCACCGGGGTGGATGCCATTGCCGGTGCAGTACGTCGATTACACGCTGTGGCAGCGCTCCCAATTCGGTGAGCTCGACGACAGCGAGAGTCGCATCGGGGCGCAATTGGCTTACTGGGAAGGCGCTTTGGCGGGGATGCCCGAGCGCCTGGCGTTGCCCACCGACCGGCCCTATCCGCCGGTGGCCGATTACCGCGGGGCCACGGTGGCGGTGGAGTGGCCCGTCGAAGTGCAGCAGCAGCTGCGCCGCGTGGCGGCGGAACACAACGCGACCAGCTTCATGGTGATGCAGGCCGCGTTGGCGGTGCTGCTGGCGAAAATCAGCGCGACAAGCGATGTGGCGGTGGGGTTCCCGATCGCCGGACGACGCGACACCGCACTGGATGACTTGGTCGGTTTCTTCGTCAACACCCTGGTGCTGCGCCTCGATGTCGCCGGCGATCCCACGATCGCCGAATTACTGGCGCAGGTGCGCCAACGCAGCCTGGCCGCCTACGAGCATCAGGATGTGCCCTTCGAGGTGTTGGTCGAGCGGCTCAACCCGGCCCGCTCATTGGCCCATCACCCGTTGGTCCAGGTGATGCTCGCCTGGCAGAACTGGCAGGACAGCGATCCCGGCGGGATAGCGCTTGGTGATCTCGAGGTCAGCCCGCTGCCGGCCGATACCCATAGCGCTCGCATGGATTTGACGTTTTCGTTGGCCGAACGCTGGACCGAGGACGGCCGGCCCGCCGGGATCGGCGGAAGCGTGGAATTTCGCACCGATGTCTTCGACGCGGCCAGCATCGAGGCCCTCATCGAGCGGCTGCAGCGTGTCTTGCTGGCGATCACCGCCGACCCGACGCGGCGGCTTTCCACCGTGGATGTGCTCGACCCCGGGGAGCAGGCCCGCCTGGATGGCTGGGCCAACCGCGCGGCGCTGACCCAGCCCGCGAGCGCCACGGTATCGATTCCGGCGGCATTCGCCGCGCAGGTGGATCGCTCACCGCACACCGCGGCGCTGACGTTCGACGGCCGCAGCATGACCTACCGCGAGCTGGACGAGGCGTCGAATCGCTTGGCGCACTTGCTGATTGGCCAAGGCGCAGGGCCCGGGCGGCGCGTGGCGCTGCTGCAGTCGCGCTCGGCCGAGGCGATCGTGTCGATCCTGGCGGTGCTGAAAACCGGTGCGGCGTATGTGCCGATCGACCCGGCGGTGCCGGACGCGCGGATGCAGTTCGTGCTCGGCGACGCCGCGCCGATCGCCGCGATCACCACCGCCGCCCACGCCGACCGCCTGGCCGGACAGGATCTGCTGGCCATCGACATCCACGACCCGCGGATCGTCACCCAGCCCAGCGCCGCACTGCCGGCCCCCGCCCCCGACGAGATCGCCTACCTGATCTACACCTCGGGCACCACCGGAGTCCCCAAGGGTGTGGCGATTACCCACCACAACGTGATCCAGCTGCTGGAGTCCATGGGCGACAGCCTGGAGCTGACCGATGTGTGGTCGCAATGGCATTCGCTGGCCTTCGACGTGTCGGTGTGCGAGATGTGGGGCGCGCTCCTCCATGGTGGTCGGCTGGTCGTGGTGCCCGAGTCGGTGGCGCGTTCGCCCGAAGAGTTCCACGCCCTCCTGGTTGCGGAGCAAGTCGGTGTCCTGAGCCAGACCCCGTCGGCGTTCTATGCGCTACAAGCCGCCGACGCGCAATCACCCGAGCTGGGCGAACGGCTGAACCTGCGGACGGTGATCTTCGCGGGCGAAGCGCTGGAACCGCAACGCCTCACGCAGTGGATGCACAGCCATCCCGGATTGCCCCGCTTGATCAACATGTACGGCACCACCGAGACGACGGTGCACGCCTCGCTGCGCGAGATCGTCGACGGCGACGCCGCCACCAATGTCAGCCCCGTCGGGGGGCCATTGGCCCACCTCGCCTTCTTTGTGCTCGACGGGTGGTTGCGGCCGACACCGCCCGGCGTGATCGGCGAACTGTATGTGGCCGGTTCCGGCGCGGGATACGGATACGTGCGCCGGGCCGGCTTGACCGCGTCGCGGTTTGTGGCGTGCCCGTTCGGCGGACCCGGCGCACGGATGTATCGCACCGGCGACCTGGTGTGCTGGGGCGCCGACGGGCAGCTGCAGTACCTCGGGCGCGCCGACGACCAGGTCAAGATCCGCGGCTATCGCATCGAGCTCGGCGAAGTCCAGGCCGCGCTGGCCGGTGTCGACGGGGTGCGGCAGGCGGTGGTGATCGCCCGCGAGGACCAACCCGGCGACAAGCGCCTGGTCGGCTACGTCACCGGGAACACCGACGCAGCCCGGGTGCGCGCCCAGCTGGCCGAGCGGCTCCCCGCCTACATGGTCCCGGCCGCGGTGGTCGTGATCGACGCGCTGCCACTGACGGTCAACGGCAAGCTCGACAAACGCGCCCTGCCGGCGCCGGAGTACCAGGACGCCGGCGGTTACCGCGCCCCGGCCACCCCCACCGAGGACATCGTCGCCGGCATCTACGCGCAGGTCCTCGGCCTGGAGCGGGTCGGAATCGACGAGTCGTTCTTCGAGCTCGGCGGGGACTCGTTGTCCGCGATGCGCGTGATCTCCGCGATCAATGCCGCGCTGGACGCCGGACTTTCGGTGCGCGCCCTGTTCGAGGCGCCCACCGTGGCCGAACTGGCGCCCCGTGTCGGTGCGGCGGGCGCGGCCGGGCGGGAGCCGTTGGTGGCCGTCGAGAGGCCGGCGGTGATCCCGCTGTCGTTCGCCCAAAACCGGTTGTGGTTCCTCGACCAGCTACAGGGGCCGTCGCCGGCCTACAACATGGCGGTGGCGCTGCGCCTGCGCGGGCCCCTCGATGCCAACGCCCTGGGTTCGGCGGTCGCCGACGTGATGGGTCGCCACGAGAGCCTGCGGACACTGTTTGCCGCATCCGGGGGGATACCGCGGCAGCTGGTGATGCCCGCCGAGCGGGCGGACTTCGGCTGGCAGGTCGTCGACGCGACCGGTTGGCCGGCGGCCCGGCTGGAGGAGGCCGTCGGTGCTGCGGCCCGCCACACGTTCGATCTGGCGACGGAAATCCCTTTGCGGGCAAGGCTTTTCCGGATCGGGGACGACGAACACGTGCTGGTGGCCGTGGTGCACCACATCGCGTCCGACGGCTGGTCGGTGAACCTGCTGGTGCGTGATCTGGGTGCGGCATATGCCAGTCGCTGCGCCGGACAGGCCCCCGACTGGGCGCCGTTGCCGGTGCAGTACGTCGACTACACGCTGTGGCAGCGCAGGCGGCTCGGCGAACTCGACGACCGGCATAGCCGCATCGCCGACCAGCTCGCCTACTGGGAAGACGCCCTCGCCGGCATGCCCGAGCAGTTGGCGCTTCCCACCGACCGCCCGTACCCGCCGGTCGCCGATCAGCGGGGCGCCACGGTCGCCGTGGACTGGCCCGCCGAGCTACAGCAGCAAGTCGCCCGGGTGGCCCGCGAGCAGAACGCGACCAGCTTCATGGTCGTCCAGGCCGCGCTCGCGGTGCTGCTGTCCAAGCTCAGCTCGAGCAGCGACGTCGCCATCGGGTTCCCGATCGCCGGGCGCCCCGACCCCGCGCTGACCGAGCTGGTCGGTTTCTTCGTCAATACCCTGGTGCTGCGCGTCGATCTGGCCGGAGACCCCACCGTCCCCGAGTTGCTCGACCGGGTGCGAGGGCGCAGCCTGGCCGCCTACGAACACCAAGACGTGCCCTTCGAGGTGCTGATCGAGCGGCTCAACCCCGCGCGGAACATGGCCCGCCACCCCCTCGTCCAGGTGGCGCTGGCCTGGCAGAATAACGAGCCCCCAGAGCTGAATTTGGGCGACCTCCGTGTCACACGGATGCCGGTGGATGCCCACACCGCGCGCATGGACCTGGTGTTCGGCTTGGCCGAACGCTGGACCGAGGCCGGTGAACCCGCCGGGATCGGCGGGGAGGTGGAGTTCCGCACCGACGTGTTCGACGCGGCCAGCATCGAGGTGTTGATCGAGCGGTTACGCGCGGTGGTGGCGGCGCTGACCGCCGACCCGGCGCGGCGGGTGTCGTCGGTGGAGGTGCTCGGTGCCGGCGAGCTGGCCCGGCTCGACGAGTGGGGCAATCGGGCGGTGCTGACCCGGCCCATGCCCGCGGCGGCGTCGATTCCGGTGTTGTTCGCCGACCATGTCGCGCGCACACCCGACGCGGTCGCGATCAGCGGCGGGCAGCGCCCGTGGACCTATCGCGAGTTGGACGAGGCGTCGAACCGGTTGGCGCACTTGCTTTCTGGCCACGGTGCGGGCCCCGGACAAAGTGTGGCTCTGCTGATGCCCCGGTCGGAGCAGGCGGTCGTGGCGATTGTCGCCGTGCTGAAAACGGGGGCGGCCTACCTGCCGATCGACCCGGTCGTGCCCGACGCCCGGGTGCAGTTCGTGCTCGGCGACGCCGCGCCCGTCGCGGCGATCAGCACCGCAGCGCTGGCCGGCCGGCTGCACGGGCATGACGTCCCGGTCGTCGACGTCGCCGACCCACGCATCCGGACCTATCCATCCACCGCGTTGCCGACCCCCTCGGCGGCGGGCGTGGC
>NZ_MBET01000051.1:0-89874 GCF_001954215.1 Mycobacterium sp. IS-2888 | reverse complement strand
TTTTTTAGGATTTGTAAAGCTTGGCTAACAAGACCGCGGCGCCTTCTGGCGGGTGGCCCGGCCGGCGGGGCGGGGGGCGGCCGCCGCCCGGCCGGCCGGGCACTCGGCATACCGGTGGCGTACCCCAGCCACTCGGCCTATCAGCGAAACATACAGGGAGACAACGCAATTGGGCATCGCCGCCACCGCGTCAGAAACCGCATTCAGCCAGTCCGCCGAGGCCGTGTACGACCTCGCGCGGGAGCTCACGCGAGCGGAAAATTGACACCGACGCCCGCGGTGCGTGACACTTTTTCGGTGTTTTGTAAAGGCACGAGCCGATGATCCCCGAGCCGCTGGCCAACGGCTTCTGCTTCGGCGAAGGCCCGCGCTGGTTTGAGGGCCTGTTGTGGTTCTCCGACATGCTGGGCGAGGCCGTCCACACGTCGACCATGGGCGGCTCGCTGACCACGTTGCCGTTGCCGGGGCGCTCCCCGTCCGGGCTGGGATTCCGGCCCGACGGGTCGCTGCTGATCGCCTCGGCCGAGGACCGGCAGGTGCTGCGCTACGACGGCGAGACCGTCGCCACCATCGCCGATCTCACCAAGCTGGCCCCGGCCAACCTCGGTGACATGGTCATCGACGACGCCGGCCGCGCCTACATCGGGTCACAGGCGTTCTCCGGTGGGGTCATCATCCGGCTCGATCCCGACGACAGCGCCACTGTCGTCGCCGAGGATCTCGACTTTCCCAATGGGATGGTCATCACGCCGGACGGACAGACGTTGATCGTCGCCGAATCGATCGGCCGGCGCCTGTCCGCGTTCACCATCGGCGACGACGGCGACCCGGGGGCGCTGCGCGACCGCCGGATTTTCGCCGACGACCTGGACGGCCCGCCGGACGGCATCGCGCTCGACGCCGAAGGCGCGGTATGGACGTCGATGACGCTGGCGCACCAGTTCGAGCGGGTCGGCGAAGGCGGCGTCGTGACCGAGCGCATCGACATGGGCGAGCGCGTCGCCATCGCCTGCGCGCTGGGCGGTCCCGAACGCCGCACGCTGTTCCTGCTGTCGAGCACCGACGCGTATCCGCAGCGCCTCGTCGGCACCCGGCTCTCCCGGCTGGACGCCGTGACGGTGGCAACGCCCGGCGCCGGCCTGCCCTGACCCGCTAGCCCACGAGGGGGACGAGTGACCGACTCGTACTACGAGCTCATCGCGACGGACGCGGTGGGCGAGAAGTTTCGGGCCACCGACCTGGCGCGCGGCACCTGGTCGGCGGCGATACAGCACGGCGGGCCGGTATCGGCGGTGCTGGTGCGGGCGCTGGAGCGATGCGAGCAGCGCGACGACACCCGCCTGTCCCGGGTCGTCATCGACCTGTTGGGCGGGGTCCCGGCCGAGGGCGACCTGTGGGTCAGCGCGCGGACGCAACGCGGCGGCAAACAGATCGAACTGGTCGGCGCCGAGATGCTGGCCCCGGGTCCCGACGGCGAACTCCGGCCGGTGGCCCGTGCCAGCGGATGGCGCTTGCAGCACCAGGACACCCGGCCGGTGGCGCACGCCGCGGCCCCGATGCCCCGACCGCGATCCGAGGCGCGCGACCGCAACCTCAAGGCGCGGGACTGGGACCGCAACTACGTGCACAGCCTGGACTGGCTGTGGCTGACCGAGCCGCTGAGCGCGGGCCCGGGCGAATCCTGGATCAACCCGACCGTGGACCTCGTCAAGGGCGAGACCATGACGCCGCTGGAACGGCTGTTCGCGGTGGCCGACTGCGCCAACGGCATCGGCAGCAAATTGGATATCAGCAAGTGGACGTTCCTGAACACCGACCTGGCCGTGCACGTGTTCCGGATCCCCGACGGTGAGTGGATCGGCATTCGCGCGGAGACCAGCTACGGGCCGGACGGAATCGGGACCACGGTCGGCACATTGTTCGACGAGCAGGGCGCGGTCGGCGCGATTCAGCAGTCGGTGCTGGTGCGCAGCCGGCCCCGGCGGGAAGCGAAGAGTTCGTGACACGTTTGCGCGACTTCGTAGGGTTTCTCTTATGAGCCATCCGGTCCAAACGGCGGAGTTCGACACGTCGACGCGACAGCGGATCCTTTTGGCGACCGCCGAGGTGCTCGGCCGCAACGGCAAGACCAAGCTCAGCCTGTCCGAAGTCGCGACCCAGGCCGGGGTTTCGCGGCCCACGCTGTACCGCTGGTTCGCGTCCAAAGAGGAGCTGCTGTCGGCGTTCTCGCAATACGAGAGGCAGCTCTTCGAAAGCGGTTTGGTCAAAGCCACGGCGGGCCTCAAGGGCGTCGACAAGCTCGACGCCGTGCTGCGCTTCATCGTCGAGTACCAGCATTCGTACTCCGGTGTGCGCATGGTCGACGTGGAACCCGAGCACACCATCGCCCAGTTTTCCCACGTCATCCCCCAGATGCGCGATGGGCTGCAACGGCATCTGCCCGGCCCCAACGCCGCGGTCAAGGCGGCGACGGTGATCCGGATCGCCATCTCGCACTACATCGTGCCCAGCGATGACGCCGACCAATTCCTCGCGCAGCTGCGCCACGCCGTCGGAATCAAGGCGACCTAGTCGAACAACACCGCCGCATTGAGATAGCCGGTCGGGTCGAGGGCGGCCTTGACCGCCCGCATCGCGGCGATGTCGGCGGGTTCGCGTGACATCCCGAGATAGGGCCGCTTCAGGCTGCCGACGCCGTGCTCCGAGCTGACGTTGCCCCCGCACTGCGCGATGAGACCCATCATAGGCTCGTAGAGCGCCGGCTCGCGCTCGGCCGGGCAGCGCAGGACGTTGAGGTGCAGGTTGCCCTCGCCGATGTGGCCGAACAACACCGGCAGCGCGTCGGGCACGCGCGCGTGGACCAGCGCGACCGCCTCCCGGGCGAACCCGCCGATGGCGGACAGGGGTAGCGACACGTCGAACTTCAGCGGGGGCCCGTACACACCGAGCACCTCGGCCAGGGATTCGCGAACACGCCACAACCGTTGCTGCGCAACCATATCCACGCCCACAGCCGGCTCGCCGCACATCTGCACACCCTCGAGCAGACCGGCGAGGCGATCGGTCAGATCGCGGTCGGCGGCCAGCTCCACCAACAGCAACCAGTCGCCCGACACCGGCGCACCGACCCCGAGGTGCTCGCCGGTCAGCGCGGCGGCGCGACGGTCGATCAATTCCAGCGCGGCGATGCCGTCCACGTCCCGAAACGTCCGACCGGCTTCGACGAGCGCCTCGAGGTCGGCGAACCCGCAGACCGCCGTCACGCGATGCGACGGGGCGGCGTGTAGCCGCAGATCCAGCGCGGTGATGACGCCGAGGGTCCCCTCGGCGCCCACGAACAGCGCCGGCAGGTCGTAGCCGGTGTTGTCGCTGCGCACCAGGCTGTGCCGGCGCAGCAGCGATCCGTCGGGCAGCGCCACTTCCAAACCGACGACCTGCTCGCCCATGTTGCCGTAGCGGACCGTGCGCAGCCCGCCGGCGTTCGTCGAGGCCATGCCGCCGACGGTCGCCGTGTCCCGGGCGGCCAGGTCGACTCCGAACACCAAACCCGTTGCGGCGACGGCATTTTGCACGGCGGCCAGCGGGGCCCCGGCGCCCACCTCGACACGGCGCTCGACGGTGTCGACAGCACCGAGGGCGTGCAGCCGCTCGGTGGACAACAACACGTCGTCGTGCTCGGGAACGGTGCCGGCCACCAGCGAGGTGCGGCCGCCCTGCACCGTGACGTGCGCCCCGGCGTCGCGGCACACTCGCAGCACCTCGGCGACCTGTTCGGCCGAGCCCGGCCGCACCAGCGCGCTGGCCCGGCCCCGGTAGCGCCCGGTGTGGTCGACGCTTCGGCCGGCCAGCACGTCGGGGTCGGTGACGACGTGGTTCGATCCGACCACGTCCGCCAGGTTCCGCAGCATGCTCGCGGTTATAGCACCGCCCTAAAACTCCTTGTGATTCACGTCGGTGACCAGCCCGCCGTCCATCACGTACTCGCTGCCGGTGGAGTAGGACGACTCGTCGCTGGCCAGGAAAAGCACGAACGTCGCGACTTCCCGGACCTCGCCCGGACGCCCGAGCGGGATCGTCACCATGTCCTCGGGCAGATGCGCGGTCATCGGGGTGCGGATGAACCCCGGGTGCACCGAGTTCACCCGAATGTTGTGCGGCGCCAGCTCCAGTGCCGCCGACTTCGCCAGCCCGCGCACGCCCCACTTGGACGCGACGTAGGGGTGCACCATGGGCGCACCGCGCAGGCCCTCGATGGACGACACGTTGATGATCGAGCCGCCCCCGGCGGCGATCATCGGCTCGACCGCGACCCGCATGCCCAGGAACGTCCCGGTCAGGTTGACGTCAATCACCTTCTGCCACTTGGCCAGATCGAAGCTCTTCAGCGGGCCGAGCGCGACGGTTCCGGCGTTGTTGACCAGCACGTTGAGCTTGCCGAATTCGCCGACCGCGGTGGCGACCGCTGCGTCCCACTGGTCGGGCTGGGTGACGTCGAGGTGCACGTAGCGCGCGGAGTCACCGATCTCGTCGGCCAGCGCCTTGCCCTGGTCGTCCAGAATGTCGCCGATCACGACCTTGGCGCCTTCCTCGACCAGCAGGCGCGCATCTTCGGCTCCCATACCGCCGGCGCCACCGCTGATGAGCGCAACTTTGCCGTCTACCCGACCCACGCGGGTCTCCTTTCGTTAGGTGGTCACCAAAGTGCTTGGTGCGTAAAGGCCTTTGCCGGTTACCAGCGGCAGATCGAGTGTGGTCCGAATGCCCGGCGGCGCGGCGACCACCGCCGGGATGGCGTTGACGATGCGGCCCGCGGCGCCGACGATCGCGGCATGGTTGTGGTCGCCCTTGCGGCTGCTCGGGACGATGTCGACGGCATACGACGGTTCCCCGGTAACCTCGACGCGATACGAGCCGCCGCCGGAAGCGGGTTGCGGCCAGTCAGGCCGCAGGTCGGGTCGCAAACGCGTGATGTGCTCCACGACGATGGCCGGATGCCCCTTCGACATGCCGTGGATCTCGAACTGCAGCGCGGCCTGCGTGCCCTTGGCAACGCGGCCCACCGCGATGTCGAAGTCTTCCGGCGCCGGCTCACGCTGGATCGACTGGGTAATCTCGTCGACCTCAATACCAAGGCCGGCCGCCAGCTGCCGGATTGCCGTTCCCCAGGCGAAGGTGAGCACGCCCGGTTGCAGCAGCATCGGCACGTCGTCCAGCGGCCCGCCGAATCCCATGTAGCGCATCACTTCTGCGCCGTCGTAGCTCGCGTAGTCGGCGATCTCCATGCAGCGGACCTGCTCGATGCGCTGACAGGTCCCGGAGAGCGCGAAGGGAATGAGGTCAGTGATGAATCCTGGGTCGACTCCGGTGATGAAGATGCTCGAATTCCCTTGCTGCGCTGCATCTTCCACCCGGGTGATGTACTTGTCTGGCATCACGCCCCACGGGTATTGCAGCAGCCCCGGCGACGACCCGACGACGTTGATTCCTTCGGCCAACATGCGCATGACGTCTTTCATCGCGTCGGGTATCCGGGTGTCACCCATGGCGCAGTAGACGACGCAGTCGGGCTTGCTGGCCAGAATCTCGTCGAGACTTCCGACGGCCTTGATGCCCGTGCTGACGCCCGCGTCCAGGCCGACGCCGCAGAGTGCTCCCGCGTCCTTGCCCACCTTCTCCGGTGTCGACACGCACACCCCCGTCAGTTCGAACTGCGGGTTGGTGATGAGTTCGGCCAGGGCCAGGCCTCCGACATTTCCGGTGCCGACGTGCGCGACGCGGATCGCCATCAGAGTCTCCGTTTCGTAGAACACTGGAAAACTTTTCTAGACACTAGTCCATAATTTTTGGCCCGCCCACCGGGGCTGACCCGGCCCGCACAGCCCCTAACCAACCGCGGGACTTCCCGCAGGCAGCGCCTTATGCTCGTTTTTGCTCGCAGTCGGAAGGGGATGAGGGCGGGGAGATGTCGTACGTAGTCACCACCCCCGAGATGTTGGCGGCCGCGGCCACCGATGTGGGAAACATCGGTTCGGCGATCAGCACCGCCAGCGCGAACGCGGCCGGCCCGACCACCGGTTTGATCCCGGCGGCCGAGGACGAGGTGTCGATGGCCATCGCGAAGCTGTTCGGCGCGTACGGCCAGGAGTATCAGGCGCTCGTCTCGCAGGCTTCGGCGTTTCACGACGAGTTCACCCAGGCGCTGGCCGCCTCGGGCAACGCCTATGCGGAAGCCGACGCCGCCAATTCGGCCCTGATGCTCGGGCCGGCGAACCCCCTGAACACCATCGCCTCGCCCATCCAGATGCTGTTCGGGCAACCGGCGCTCACCGGAGGGTCCAGTGGGGCCAGCGCGATGACGTCGATGGCGTCGATGTCCCGGGCGGCCTCCGCGGACCCGCTGATCGCGTTGATCATGGGCGGCACCGGCAACCCGACACCCAACCCCGCCTACGTGACGAGCATCTTCAACTCGTACATCCAGCCCAACCCCCTCTTCGCCGGGGCCACCCCGCAGGGCCTCTTCACGCCCGAGCAGTTCTGGCCCATCACCCCCAATCTCGGAAACCTGACGTACGGCCAGTCCGTCGCGCAGGGCACCGGCCTGCTGAACGACGCGCTCGTCGGCCCCAGCGGGGTGCTCACGCAGGGCAACAGCGCCGTCGTCGTCGGGTACTCGCAAAGCGCTGCCATCGCCAACAACGAAATCAACGCCCTGATGGCGGCGGGCTCGCCCTATCAAGACCAGCTGTCCTTCATGCTGCTGGCCAATCCGAACACCCCCGACGGCGGCATCCTGTCGCGCTTCCCCGGCTTCTATCTCCCGTTCCTGGATGTGCCGTTCAACGGTGCGACGCCGCCGCTCTCGCCGTACCTGACCAGCATGTACACGATCCAATACGACGGCATCGCCAACGCCCCGCAATACCCGCTGAACCTCGTGTCGGACGCCAACGCCGTCGCGGGCTACTTCACCCTGCACAGCACCTATCCCACACTTTCCGCCGCGCAGGTCGCCAACGCCGTGGCCCTGCCGACGTCACCCGGCTACACGGGCGCCACCCAGTACTACGAGTTGCTGACGCAGAACCTGCCGCTGCTGCAGCCGATCCGCGATATCCCGTTCCTCGGCAATCCGCTCGCCGACCTCGTCCAGCCCGACCTGCGGGTGCTCGTCGACTTGGGCTACGGCTCCTACAGGCCCGGCCTCAACTACGCGAACGTTCCCACCCCGGCCGGCCTATTCGAGGTCGTCAACCCGTTCACGACCGGGCCCGACCTCCTCCTCGGCGCCGTGCAGGGACCCCAGTCCGCGCTGGTGGATCTCGGGCTGTTGCCGCAGTCGGCAACCCCGACCATCTATCCGTATGTCCCCTCGATCGACCCGAACCTGAACTTCTTCCTGGGCCAGCCGAGCGTGACGGGGCTGTCGCTACTCAGCGGCGCCGCCGGCGATGTGCTCCATTTGATTCCGCCCATCCACTGAGGGCCTTGACACCATTGTTTAGCAACACCTAAATTTAGCGAGTGCTAAATGATGCTGGTCCGCCCGATCCCATCCTGCTGTACCGCGCCGCGACGGATAGAGCCGTCGCGGTTGTGGAGGCCGTCGCGCCCGACCGGCTGACCTGGCCGACGCCCTGCTCGGAGTGGACCGTGCAAGACCTCATCGATCACCTGGCCGGCGGGGCGGAGTACCTGCTGGCTGCGGCAACGGGCGCGGAGCCGGTTCCAGCCGAGGGCGCCGCCGGCACCGATTACCGAATGCGTGTGGCCCGCGTGCTGAGCGCCCTCGAATTGCCCGGCGCACTCGAGCGCGTCTGTATCTCCCCGCTCGGCTTCGACTGGCCCGTGGCCGACGCCGTGGCCGGCACATTTATGGACGTGCTCATCCACACCTGGGATCTGGCCCGCGCGACGGGACAGGACGAGCGGCTTGATGCCCGCCTAGTGGAAGCGTGTTCGGCGATGTTCCTCCCCGAAATGCCAAGGCGCGGACGGGAAGCGGGGATCGTCGGCCCCGAGGTGGTGCTGGGCGAGGGCGCGTCTGCGCAGGATCGGCTGCTGGCGGCGATGGGCCGCACACCGTGACCGAGCCGGCCGTCGAGGATGCCATCAGGGCGCTGGCCCATCCGGGCCGGCGGACGATGCTGCGGTTGGTGTGGGATCAGGAGCGAACCGCATCCGCTCTCGCCGAGGCCGCGGGCCTGTCGAAATCGGCCGCGAGCCAGCATCTCAAGATATTGCGCGACGCCGGATTGGTCGACGTGCGAGCCGACGCGACCCGGCGGCTGTATCGCGCCGACCTGGCCCGGGTCGCCGAGGTGGCAGCGCTGCTCGACGATTTCTGGGCCGCGCCGCTAGAGCGCCTGCGCGCGGCGGCGGAAACCGACGCGCCATGAAGCTGGTCATACAACAGCTGGTGGTGCAGGCGAGCGCCGAGCGCGTCTTCGAATTGTTCACCGACCCAGTGCAATTCGGGCGATGGATGGCCGAGGACGCGATCCTCGACGCCATCGCGGGCGGCGTCGTGCGCTGGACACACCCCAACGGCGACACCGTGTCCGGCCGCTACGTCGAAGTTGAGCGACCCCGCCGGATCGTGTTCACCTACGGTTGGGAGCGCGCCGACGTCGGAATCCCGCCGGGTTCAACGACCGTCGAGATCGACCTCATTTCCCAGCCCGACGGCAGCACCCTTCTCAAACTGGTGCATCGCGGACTCGAGGGTGGCGCCGCGGACGCCCACCACGGCGGCTGGGTTCATTACCTCGACAGGCTGCGCCGCGCGGCCGAAGGCGAAGACGTCGGCAAGGATCCATGGGCCGACCGTCGGGTGCCAAGTCGCCAGGAGCTACATCGATGAGCGACGGGTTCACCGAGGCCGACTTCTGGGCAGTCGCCGAACCGCTGTTGGCCACCGCCACGGTCACACGCTCGACGATGATGGGCCTGCCCTGCTTGCGGTCCAATGGCCGGTTCTTCGCCTCTTTCGACCGGCGCACCACCGCCCTTGTCGTCAAGCTGCCGGAAGCCAGGGTCAACGAACTGATCCGATCCGGTGAGGCCGAGCCGTTTGCGCCATCTGGTCGCCGGTTTCGCGAATGGGCGTCCATTGACGCCGGTCGTTCCGAAACCTGGTCCTCGCGTCTTAACGAAGCCTTGGAATTCGTTGCGGCCCCGTGAGGTTCGGGGTGAGATTAACGGTCAGGTAGCAGCGCACGCACCCCGCGGAGGAGTGCAAGGGCATGTTCGGCGTCGCCGCTGCGTGCCCTGGCCAGCGCGCCGAGGACGCCGGCCTGAAGGGCATCGGCCAATCTCGCCGGCGTGGAGGGCGTGGCCTGCGCAAGCTCGCCCGCGGCCACCGACCGACGCAGTGCCCCACGCAGGCCGCGGCGCATGCGTCGCAGGTGCCCGTCGGTCAGGCTCTTGATGCGGGGATCCCGATTTATCGGATCGCGCATGGTCTCCACCGCCAGGCAGCCGGCGGTGCCCATCGGCCCGCGGATGAGTTCCTCGACTTCGTCAAGAAACGCGTGCACGTCGGCGGCACCGGCGCGGCCGCGTTCGAGGGGAATGAGCATCGCACACGCCGAGTCGACATAGTTCTGCAGCACGGTGTGCATGATGTCTGCCTTGGTACCGAAGGAGCGGTACAACGTCGAGGAAGACAGTCCCGTCGCGGCCAGCATCTCCTCTTGTGTAGCCGCGTCATACCCCTTGCGCCAGAACAGCATCAGCAGCGCATCGAGCGCATGCTGACGATCGAACTGCGGCGGCCGTCCGGGACGACGCTTACTTACCGTTGACATTTGGAGTGAGTTTACTCAATACTGCCAACAAACGCATTCGGAGTTACATGACTCAATAATCAAGGGAGGTCGCGGTGCTGAATGTGGGCGACAAGATCGACGCAAGGGTCCTGCGAACGATCGCCGATACCGACGTCACGCTGCCCGCACCCGACGCGACGGTGCACCTGCAGTTCCGGCGTTTCGCCGGGTGCCCGATCTGCACCTTGCACATGCACGAACTGAGTCGGCGGCATGACGAGATCGAATCCGCCGGCGTCACCGAGGTGGTGGTGTTTCATTCCGCCGCCGACGCGCTTCGCCGCTACCAGGCCGACCTGCCTTTTGCGGTCGTGGCCGACCCGGATCGCAAGCTGTACAAGGAATTTGGGGTCGAATCCTCAATCGCCGCTACCATGCACCCACGAGCGATGCTCGCCGCCGCGCGGGGCATGCGGTGGTCCAAGGTGAGCGGTGCGATCGGACGGGGAGAGAACCACTTCGGCAAACCGGCGGATTTCCTGATCGGCACCGACGGCACCGTGTTGGCATGCAAATACGGCGCGCACGCCGACGATCAGTGGTCAGTCGATGAGTTGCTCAAGCTCGCGAAGGGTCGCTAAGGCCCGAGCGGCGAATTCTTGCGGATCGTTTCATCGCGGATCAGCCCGCGCAGCAGGGCGGTGCTGAACTCGGCGGCGATTTCCTTCGCCGTGCGGCGGCCGCTCGGCCGCAGCCAGCGGTAGCTGCCCAGCGTCATCCCGATGTAGCCCAGCGCCACCACATGAGAGTCGCACTCGTAGAACTCGCCGCTGGCGATGCCGCGGTCGATGAGGCCGTGCACGTGCTCGTAGACCTGGGCCTCCTTCTCGCGGACCTCGGCGACCTGCTCGGTGGTGAACCACTCGGTGATGTAGGGCTGCTCCTGGAAGTACACGGCGGCCCGCTCGGGATTGCTCGCGATGCCGGTGAGCAGCCGGACGGTGTACTGGTAGAGCGCCTCGCGGGCCGTCCAGGACGGATCGTCGTGCACCGCGGCCAGCGTGCCCTCGGCCGCCTGGCGGTAGATGTCGAACAGGATCAGCGACTTGCTGGCGTAGTAGTGGTAGACCGTCGCCTTGTTCAGGCCGATCACATCGGCAACGTCGTCCATCCGGGTGCCGTGATAGCCGCGGGCGGCGAACAGCTTGGTGGCAACGGCCAGCAACTCCTCGCGGCGTGTCAACCCGTTGGGGGTGATGCTGTCGGATGTCATCTGTACTCACTATCGTCGCTGCCGGCGGGGCCGGATCTGGGTTCCGGCGGGTCCGGATGAGGCAAATTATCAATCAACTGGTTGGACAGTTTAAGGCCTCGGGGACGCTCGCCCGCCTGTCGCACCCGCGACGAGGGGACTAGACTGCGATCGGAATTGTCGCAAGTCGAGAGGTGGGGACGATGGATCCGAATCCGGATTACGACGCAAGCGACGAACTCGAGTTCTTCATGCGGTACTTCACCTGGGGGTTGCGGGGCGTTCAGGACGGCAACGGCTACCCACCGCCCGCCTATCCGCCGGTCTAGAGGCCCGCTATAGCGCTTTGAGTTCCTCGGCGACCTCGGTCACCGATTTCTTCGCGTCGCCGAACAACATCGTGGTTCCCTCGGCATAGAACAGCGGGTTGTCGATGCCCGCGAATCCTGAATTCATCGACCGCTTCAGCACGATCACCGACCTGGCCTTGTCCACATTGAGAATGGGCATGCCGTAAATCGGACTCGAGGCTTCGTTGCGGGCCGCCGGGTTGGTGACGTCGTTGGCGCCGATGACGATCGCGACGTCGGTGCGGGCGAACTCGTCGTTGATGTCGTCCATGTCTTTCATGGCGTCGTAGTCCACCTCGGCCTCGGCCAGCAGCACATTCATGTGCCCGGGCATGCGGCCGGCCACCGGGTGGATCGCGTACTTGACCGGCACGCCCTTGTCCTCCAGCAGCGAAGCCATGTCCTTGACGGCGTGCTGTGCCTGCGCGACGGCCAGGCCGTAGCCCGGGACCACGATCACCTGGTTGGCGTAGGCCATCTGGATCGCCGCATCGGAGGCCGATGTGGACTTGACGTGCTTGTCGCCGCCGCCGTCGCCGCTGGGCGCCACGCCACCGCCGCCGAAACCGCCGGCGACGATCGCGGGAATGGACCGGTTCATCGCCTTTGCCATCAAGTTGGTCAGGATCGAACCCGAGGCCCCGACGATCATGCCCGCCACGATCATCGCGGTGTTGTTCAACGCCAATCCCGCCGCGGCGGCTGACAACCCCGTCATCGCGTTGAGCAGAGAGATGACCACCGGCATGTCGGCGCCGCCGATGGGCAGCACCACCATCAGGCCCAGGACCCCGGCCGCCGCCAGCAGGCCGACCATCCACCACAGCGACACCCCGCCGCTGCCGGGATGTGCGTCCAGGCCGATGACCACGGCGGCCGCGACAGCCGCGGCCAGCAGCAGCACATTGATCGGTTGCTGGGCTCTGCCGAAACCGATCGGCGATCCGGAGATGATCTCCTGCAGCTTGCCGAACGCGATGATCGATCCCCAGAACGAGATCGACCCGATGATCGCGGCGAACAACGACGCCACCACGATGTGCACGGTCGGCGACTCGTGATGCTGGAAGGCCGAAAAGCCTGATGTCTCAATGAATTCCGACAGCGCGATGAGCGCGACCGTGCCGCCGCCGACGCCGTTGAAGAACGCCACCAGCTGGGGCATGGCGGTCATCTTGGTCAGCCGCGCCGGCGGAACACCGAGCACGACGCCCACCACCAGGCCGGCGATGATCAACACCCATTGGTCGGTGTGCCGGATCTTGACCAGCGTCGCCGCCACCGCGATGGCCATACCTACCGCGGCGATCAGGTTGCCGCGCACCGCGGTCTTGGGGCCCGTCAGGCCCATCAGGCCGTAGATGAACAGCGCGAAAGAAATGATGTACAGGCCGATTACCAGGTAGTTCATTTGGCCGCCGGCTCCTCGGTCTTCGCTTGGGGCACTGGCTTTTTGCCCTTGAACATGCCGAGCATCCGGTCGGTGACGATGAAACCGCCGATGACGTTCAGCGTCCCGAACACCACCGCCACGAACAGGATGATCTGCACGGCCAGCGACGGGTGCTCGACCTCACCGAACACCACCAGCGCGCCCAGCACCACGATCCCGTGGATGGCGTTGGTCCCCGACATCAGCGGCGTATGCAGCGTGTTGGGCACCTTCGAGATCACCGCGAACCCGACGAACCCGGAGAGCACCAGGATCGCCAGATTGGCCAATAGCTCGTCGTACATCTAGGAGTCCTCCCCGGCTGTCTTGCGCCGCTCCTCAGCATCGCTGCGCCCCCCTCGCCGCTCCGCGGCTGGGGGCGCCCCCACTGCATCGTCGCCGGCGCGGGTCACGCACGACTCCGAGATGACCTCGTCGTCGAAGTCCGGCGCCAGCTTCCCGTCCTTGATCAACAGATCCAGCAGCGCGGTGATGTTCTTGCTGTAGAGCTCGCTGGCGTGCTCGGGCATCGTCGCCGGCAGGTTCAGCGGCGACGCGATAGTGACGTCGTGCTTGACCACCGTCTGGCCCGGCTCGGTCAATTCGCAGTTGCCGCCGGTCTCACCGGCGAGGTCGACGATGACGCTGCCGGGTTTCATCGCCTCCACCGCCGCGGCGGTCACCAGACGCGGCGCGGGCCGGCCCGGCACCAACGCCGTGGTGATCACCACGTCGAATCCGCTGATCGCGTCTTCCAGCGCCTTCTGCTGCTGGGCGCGTTCGTCTTCGGTGAGCTCGCGGGCGTAGCCGCCCTCGCCCGCCGCGTCGATCCCGACGTCGAGCCACTGCGCCCCTACCGAACGCACCTGGTCGGCCACCTCCGGGCGGACGTCGTAGCCGGTGGTCCGCGCGCCAAGCCGCTTGGCCGTCGCCAGCGCCTGCAGCCCGGCCACGCCGACACCGAGCACCAGCACGGTCGCGGGCTTCACGGTTCCCGCCGCAGTGGTCAGCATCGGGAAGAACCGGGTCGACTCCGAGGCCGCCAGCAGCACCGCCTTGTACCCGGCGACGTTGGCCTGCGACGACAGCGCGTCCATCGCCTGGGCCCGCGAGATCCGCGGGATGGCCTCCAGCGCGAATGCCTGCACCCCGGCCTCCTTCAGCGCGCCGATCGCGTTGTCGGCATTGCGCGGCGCCAGGAAGCCGATCAGCGTCTGGCCGCTGCGCAACCTGCCGACCTCGTCGGCGGTCGGCGGAGCTACCTTGACGACCACGTCTGCAGCCCAGGCATCCCCGATGCTGGCTCCGGCCTCGGTGTAGAGCCCGTCGGGCAGCAGCGCGCCTTCACCCGCACCGGACTCGACCACCACCGCCAACCCGCTGTTCACCAGCGACGCGACCGCCTTCGGCACCAACGCGACGCGCCGCTCTTCGGCCGCGGACTCGGCGACCACCCCCACCGTCGTCTGCGCATCTGTCATAGCGCGTGCATCTACTTTCCTTACTTTGGGCTCGCGCAGACACCCTATCGGTCGGCTACCAGAGCGGAATCTCTTGGCCATGCTCTGACGCCGGGCGGGGGCCGAAATAGCGGCGCTCGGATTCGTCGATGGGGACGTCGTTGATGCTGGCTTCGCGGCGGGCCATCAACCCGGACGGGGCGAACTCCCACAGTTCGTTGCCGTAGCTCCGGTACCACTGACCGGCTTCGTCGCGACACTCGTATTGGAACCGCACCGCGATGCGGTTGTCGTGGAAATCCCACAGGCTCTTGCGCAGCGAGTAATCGAGTTCGCGCTGCCATTTGCGGGTCAGAAACGCCACTATCTCTTCCCGGCCGACGATCCGTTCGCTCCGGTTGCGCCACTGCGAGTCCGGCGTATAGGCCAGGCTGACGCGCTCCGGGTCGCGGGTGTTCCACGCATCCTCGGCTGCCTGCACCTTCTGCAGCGCGGTCTCGAGGGTGAACGGCGGGAAGGGCGGGCGGCTCTCAGCGTCGGTCATGGCTTTCATCGTGCGCCGAGCAGACACAGAATCGCACTAATCCGCACTGCAGCATGCGATTCTGCGTCTGCTCGCGCCGTCCAATAGCACGTGTCCTATCGTGACGGACATGGACTTCGCGATGTCGGCCAAAGCGAGCGACTACCACAAGCGGCTGTCCGACTTCATGACCGAGTATGTCTTTCCGGCCGAGGCCGATTACGACAAATACCGCCACGAGGCCGGCCCGAACGACCACACCGTTCCGCCCGTCATCGAGGAACTGAAGACCAAGGCCAAAGCGGCCGGACTGTGGAACCTGTTCCTGCCGGCCGAGTCGGGCCTGACCAACCTGGAATACGCCCCGCTGGCGGAGCTGACCGGCTGGAGCCTCGAGATCGCACCCGAGGCGCTCAACTGCGCGGCACCCGATACCGGCAACATGGAAACGCTGCACCTGTTCGCCACCGACGAGCAGCGCAAGCGGTGGCTGGAGCCGCTGCTGGCCGGCGAGATCCGCAGCGCCTTTTCGATGACCGAGCCCGCGGTCGCCAGTAGCGACGCGCGCAACATCGAGACCTCCATCGTGCGCGACGGCGGCGACTATGTGATCAACGGCCGCAAGTGGTGGACCTCGGGTGCGGCGGACCCGCGCTGCAAGATCCTCATCGTGATGGGCCGCACCAACCCCGAAGCGGCCAGCCACCAACAGCAGTCGATGGTCCTGGTGCCGATCGATACGCCGGGCGTGACGGTCGTCCGCTCGACGACGGTCTTCGGTTACCAGGACCAGCCCGGGCACTGCGAGATCATCTACGACAACGTCCGGGTACCGGTCACCAACCTGCTCGGCGAAGAGGGCGGCGGGTTCGCGATCGCCCAGGCGCGGCTGGGGCCGGGCCGCATCCACCACTGCATGCGCGCGCTCGGCGGGGCCGAGCGGGCCCTGGCCCTGATGGTGCACCGCGCGAACACCCGGATCGCATTCGGCCGTCCGCTGGCCGACCAGGGCCTGGTCCAGCAGGCAATTGCCAAGTCGCGCAACGAGATCGACCAGGCCAGGCTGCTGTGCGAGAAGGCCGCGTGGACCATCGACCAGCACGGCAACAAGGCCGCCCACCTGCTGGTGTCGCAGATCAAGGCGGTCGCGCCGCAGGTGGCCTGCGACGTCATCGACCGTGCCATCCAGGTGCACGGGGCCGCCGGCGTCAGCGAGGACACGGCGCTGGCCCGGCTGTACGCCTGGCACCGGGCGATGCGGATCTTCGACGGACCCGACGAGGTGCACATGCGGACCGTCGCGCGCACCGAACTCGGCCGGGAGCAATCCGCGCTCGCGGCGGCGGTCACGTCGCATGCCTGAGGCCGCCATCCGGGAACTGCCGGGCGCCTGGAACTTTCGGGACGTCGCGGATTCCGCGTCCGTCTTGCGGCCCGGGCGGCTGTTTCGGTCCAGCGAGCTGAGCCGCCTCGACGACGAGGGCCGGGCAACGCTGCGCCGGCTCGGCATTACCGATGTCGCCGACCTGCGCGCGACCCGGGAAGTCGCCCGCCGCGGTCCGGGGCTGGTTCCCGACAGCGTCGAAATCCATCTGCTGCCCTTCCCGGATCTCGGCGAGGACGAAGCCGGCACCGACGACCAGGCCCCGCACGAACACGCGTTCCAGCGCCTGCTTACCGGCGAAGGCGCCGACTCTATGTCGGTCAACGAAGCCGCCGCCCGCTACATGATCGACGAATACCGCCAATTCCCAACGCGTAACGGGGCGCAACGCGCGCTGCATCGCGTCATCACGCTGCTCGCCGCAGGACGCCCGGTACTCACGCACTGCTTCGCGGGCAAGGATCGCACCGGCTTCGTGGTCGCCACCGTGCTGGAGGCGATCGGCGTCGATCGCGACACCATCGTCGCCGACTTCCTGCGCAGCAACGACGCCGCACCGCAGCTGCGGGCCCGCATCTCCGAGATGATCGCGCAGCGCCAACAAACCGAATTGACCCCGGAAGTGGTGACCTTCACCGAGGCGCGGCTGTCCGACGGAGTCCTCGGCGTCCGCGCGGAATACCTGGCCGCCGCCCGCCAGGCCATCGACGAGGAATTCGGATCGCTGGACGGCTACCTGCGCGACGCGGGCATCTCCGCGGCCGACGTGGACCAGCTGCGCGACGCGCTGCTCGCCTGAGTCAGAGCTTGAATCCGGCCTTCTGCGCCGCGGAAAGGTCGGTGATGTCGCTCCACTGGGCGGCGATGTCCTGAACCGACGGCGGCTTGTCGAAGTTCACGCCGTCGTTCTGGAACAGCGCCACGCGTTGCACCTTGCCGCCGCCGACGACGAAAACCGATGCGCTGTCGGCACATTCCTCGGTGCACAGGTAGGCCACCACGGGAGCGACGAACTCCGGCGTGAGCTTCTCCAACACCTCGGGCGGCATGATGTCCTGGGTCATCCTGGTGGCCGCGATCGGGGCGACCGCGTTGGCGTTGATGTTGTACTTGGCGCCCTCCAGCGCCAGCGTGTTGATCAGGCCGACCAGGCCGAGCTTGGCCGCGCCGTAGTTGGTCTGACCGAAGTTGCCGAACAGGCCACTGGTGGAGGTGGCGACGACCACTCGCCCATAGCTCTGCTCCCGGAAGTGCGGCCACGCGGCGCGGATGACGTTGTACCCGCCGTAGAGGTGCACCTTGAGTACGGCGTCCCAGTTCTCGAACGACATCTTGTGGAAGGTGCCGTCGCGCAGGATCCCGGCGTTGCTCACCACACCGTGCACCGCGCCGAACTCGTCGAGCGCGGTCTTGATGATGTTCTCGGCGCCCTCGGGCTCGGCGACGCTGTCGTAGTTGGCGGCCGCACGCCCACCCGCGTCGCGGATCTCCTTGACCACCTCGTCGGCCATGTTGTGGCCGGCGCCGGTGCCGTCGCGGGCCCCACCGAGGTCGTTCACGATGACGCTGGCGCCTTCGGCGGCGAGGGTCAGGGCGTATTCACGGCCCAATCCCCCACCGGCTCCGGTGACGACGATGACGCGATCCTGCACTCCGGGCATCAGGTTCCTCTCTGCGGTGAAAATTTGTGTTTAGCAAGCGATTTGGCGCAACCGGGATGTCAGAACATCCTGCGGGCCATCTTGAAGGCCCGCTCGGTGTAGGGCGGGTAGATGAAGCTCGACAGGTCGGGTCGCGTCGGCTTGGTCAGCACCGACTTGCGGTGGCTGAACTCCTCGAAGCCATAGCGGCCGTGATACGCGCCCATGCCCGACGCGCCGACCCCGCCGAACGGCAGCTTGGCCGTCGACACCTGGAACGCGAGATGGTTGATCAGCATGCCGCCGGCCGGCACCTCTTTGATCACCCGCTCGCGGGTCTCGCGGGTTTTGGTGAAGAGGTAGGCGGACAGCGGCTTGGGCCGCGAATTGACGAAACGTATTGCGTCGTCCAGGGATTGGACGGTGACCACCGGCAACACCGGCCCGAAGATCTCGTTGCGCATCAGCGGGCCGTCCGGATCCGGATCGACGACGACGGTGGGCTGGATGCGCAGGCTCGACGCGTCGCACGCCCCGCCGACCGCGACCTTGCCGTCCCCGCCGGACAGGTAGCCGCTGATGCGGTCGAACTGACGCTGGTTGACGATCCGCATGCCGTTCGGCTTGTCCGACGTGAACTTCGTGATGGCGGCGCCGATCTTGTCCACCAGCTCGTCGCGAATCTTGGCGTCCGCCAACACGTAGTCGGGAGCGACGCAGGTCTGCCCGGCGTTCAGCAGTTTCATCCAGGCGATCCGCTTGGCAGCGACTTCCACGTCGGCGTCGGCCGCGACGATCACCGGGCTCTTGCCGCCGAGTTCGAGCGTGCACGGCGTCAGGTGCGGCGCCGCGCCCTCGTAGACCTTGCGGCCGATCTCGGTGCCGCCGGTGAACAGCACGCGGTCCAGTCCCTGCGCAATGAGCGCCTGGCTCACCGAGCCGTCACCCTCGACCACGGCGATCGCGTCGTTGTCGAGGTATCGAGGCACCAGCTCGGCCATCAAGTGCGCCGACGCCGCGGCGATCTCCGACGGCTTGAGAATGACGGCGTTCCCGGCGGCGATCGCGCCGACGGCCGGACCCAGCGTCAGGTAGAACGGGTAATTCCAGGCACCGATGATCAGCACGGTGCCGTAGGGCTCGTATTCGATCCAGCCGCGGCCCGGAAGCTGCGGCATCTCGAGCAATTGGTATTTGCGCTTCGTCCAGCGGCGAACCTTCTTGGCCGCGTACTTCGCCTCGCCTGCGGTCGTTGCGACGTCGGCGATGAACGCCTCGAACGGGCTGCGGTCCAGATCTTCTGCCAGCGCGTCGGCGATCGCTGCCTCGTTTTCTTCCATCAGCTTGGCCAGCTGCAGCAACTGCTGCTTGCGCCATTCGACGTCGCGGGTGCGGCCGGTGGCGAAGGTCTTGCGAAGCCGGTCCACGGTCGCGGCGACGTTGTCCGGTTGAGCTGCCGGGGCCCCGTTGGACTCAGATGTCTTCGGCGTAACCGATTCGGTGGTCATCATTGACTTCCTTCCCGGAGGCTGCCCACCGCTCGTCGCGCGAGCGCTCATGGGTGATACCCGCGATCCTAACCATCCGGTTGGGAGAGCAGAAAGGAAGATCCTGGGCGGCGCAGCCGGGGCCCGGTCGGGCTTTGGCCGACTACAACCGCTCCGCGATCACGAAGTCGGAGAACGCGTCCTTGTCGTCGGCCAGCGGGACGCTCTCGATCCAGCGGCCCAGCCGTCGCATCTCGTCCGTCGACGGCTGCGCGCGGGCGCGCCAGCCGTGGTCGTTCAGCCAGTCCGCGACGTTCGCCCGGTGGTCGTCGCGGTACATCAGCTCCCCGACGTCGATGGTCTCCTCCAGGCCGAGTTCGTCGGCCACCTTCCGGAACCGCTCGCGCATCTGCTTCCGCCGCTCGTCGGCGTGGGCGGGCGCGGTTTCGGCCGAGACCCGGCTGCCGGCGGGGCTGAGCTCGCCGATCTGGGTGAACAACCGGTCCTGGGCTTCGGCCGGCAGGTACATCAGCAGCCCCTCGGCGAGCCAGGCCGTGCGCGCCGCCGGGTCGAAGCCCGCGGCACGCAGCGCGGCGGGCCAGTCCTGACGCAGGTCGATCGCGACCTCGCGGCGATCGGCCGACGGCACCACACCGTTTTCGGCCAGCGTCGTGGACTTGTAGGCCAACACCTGGGGCTGGTCGATCTCGTACACCGTCGTGCCGGCCGGCCAGTCCAGGCGGTAGGCGCGGGAATCCAGGCCCGACGCCAGGATCACCACCTGCCGGATCCCGTCGGCGACGGCGTCTTTGAAGAAGGTGTCGAAGAAATTCGTGCGCACGGCCTGATAGCCGCGCATGTGATGGAGGTGCGCCGCGGAGTCGGAGTCGAGGGCTTCGACCCTGGCTGCGATCTCCGGATCGAGCATCGCCTCCCACAGGACGCCGGCACCCGCGCTGGTGACCAGCAGCTTGGCGTACGGGTCGCGGATGAGCGCGTCGGGCCGCTCGGTCTCGACGGCGCGGGCGGCGGCCACCATCACGGCGGTGGTGCCGACGCTGGACTTGATGTCCCAGCTGTCGTCGTGGGTGCGCAGTGAGCTCATCGCGTGCTCCTTGGTCGGGGGGTGGGCGCGGGTCAGTGGGTCGGCGCGCCGAGACGTGCGCGCAGCAGTGTGCTGCGGACGGCCTCGTCGGCCAGGTCGTCGGGTACCGGCCGGCCCAGCCGGGCCATCTCGTCGCGGTTGTTCACGCTGTTGACCCGCCAGCCGTGCTCGGCCAGCCATTCGACGGGATCCGTGCGGTCCGGCTCGTGATAGGTCAGCGCCTGGACGTTGACATCCAGGCCGAGCCGCTCCCGCATCCGCAGCCAGCGCTGTGAGTTGCTTCGCGAATTCATGCCGAACGCCTCGATGGCCACCTGGCTGCCCGGCGCGGACAGCGCGGTGAACATTTCGAAGAGCCGGTCTTGGGCATCGCCGGGCAGATAGGGCAGCAAGCCCTCGGCAAGCCAGGCGGTCGGTTGGGCGCGGTCGAAACCGGCGGCGGTCAGCGCTGCCGGCCAATCATCCCGCAGGTCCACCGGGACCGAGCGCCGGCTGGCGGCCGGAACCGCGCCTTGCCGCTGCAGGATTGCGGTCTTGTACTCCAGCACCTGGGGCTGGTCGATCTCGTAGACGGCGGTATCCGCCGGCCAATCCAACCGGTAGGCACGCGAGTCCAGCCCGGCGGCCAGAATCACCACCTGCCGGATACCGGCGCTGACGGCGTCGGCAAAGTACTCGTCGAAGAAGTGCGTTCGCACGGCCTGGTAGTCGATGCCCAGTCGATGGGCACGCCGCGCGTGCGGGTCGTCGTCGAGCCAGGCCAGTTCGGCGTCGGCCAGGCGTTCCCACGCGGGACCGGCCGACGACACCAGCACCCGGGCGAAGTCGTCACGGATCAGCGGGTTGGGTCCGGCCGTTTCCACGGCACGCGAGGCAGCGACGCCCAGGGCGGTGGCGCCGACGAGTTCGGTGATGGACCACGAGTCACCCGCGGTGCGTAACGAGGGCGGTAACGAAGGCTCTACGGAGGCGTCGTCAAGCTCAGTCATATCCGGACCATGCTACCGAATAAGTTAGTTAGCCTATACGCTTTGTGCGCGATCTCACTGGCGCCGCGACGCGCGGCAACGCGTCAGCCTTCGGGGCGCCAGAGCGCACCTTCGAGCAGCCGCCGCAACACGTCGGTGACAGCCAACAATTCCTCATAACTGCGGACGTAGCCGGCGTAGAACCCGACCCCGCAGAGCAGCACGACCAGCGTCTCGACCAACGCCGCCGCGTCAATATCGGTGGCGACTTCGCGACGTTCGATCGCCTCGCCGACCGCCCACGTCAGGAATTCGCGGCCAATTCTCACTGAATCGTTTTCGGTCAGGCTCAATTCCGGATGCCGCTGCGATTCCAGCACAGCGGTGATCAGAAATGCTGAGACGGCGGGATTGTCCGAATTAGCGCGCACCGCGACGGAGATGAACGCCGTCAGCCGCTTCGTCAGCGTGGACTCGCGCTGGGCCTCTCGAATGGCAGCCCGCAGGACGATCTCGTTGGTCTGCTCCAGGACTTCGCGGTACAGCGCCCGCTTGCTGGAGAAGTAGTGGTTGATGGCGGGCCGGGTGAGGTCCGCGCGGACGGCGATCGCCTGAAAGGTCGCGCCGTCGTAGCCGCGTTCGCTGAACACCAGCCGGGCGGCGTCCAGGATTCGCTTGCGCGTCTCGTCAGCCTTTGCTGCGGGCGGCCGGCCCGGCCGGCGACTCGCTGTTATCGCCATTATTGAAGTGTGCCACCCCGCGGTGTGGCATTAGCGCGTTGGGCGGAATATTGCCGAACTTCCCCGCTTGAAAGTCCTGCAGCGCCTCGATCAATTCCGCGCGAGAGTTCATCACGAAAGGCCCGTAGTGGAATACCGGCTCGCGAATGGGCCGTCCACCCAAAAGCAGCACATCGATTGCCGTGTTCCGGGACGACTCCTGGGTTGATTGTGCGCCCACGGTGATCCGGTCGCCGGGTCCGAGCACGGCCAGCTGCCCCTGCCTGATCGGGTGCGCGACGGGACCGACATAGCCGCTTCCCGATAGGACGTAGACCAGCGCGTTGAAATCGCGCCGCCACGGGATGTTGAGCCGGGCCCCGCTTTGAATCGTCGCGTGCGCCAACGTGATCGGCGTGTGGGTGACACCGGGTCCGCGGTGACCGTCGATCTCACCGGCGATGATGCGGACCAGCGCCCCGCCGTCATCGGATGCGAGCAGCCCGGCGTCGTTGCCTTCGATGGCCTGGTACCGCGGCGGCGCGAACTTGTCTTTCTTGGGCAGATTCACCCACAGCTGGACGCCGTGGAAAAGGCCGCCGCTTTCGACCAATTCGGCGGGCGGGGTCTCGATGTGCAGGATGCCCGAACCGGCTGTCATCCATTGGGTGGCGCCGTCGGTGATCAGGCCGCCACCGCCGTGGGAGTCCTGGTGGGCGAATTTTCCGTCGATCATGTAGGTGACGGTTTCGAAGCCGCGGTGCGGGTGCCAGTCGGTTCCCCTGGGCTCCCCGGGCTGGTATTCCACCTCGCCCATCTGGTCCATATGCACGAAAGGATCCAAGTCAGCGGCGCTCAGCCCGGCGAACGCGCGGACGACGGGGAAGCCTTCGCCCTCGTAGCCTCGCGGGCCGGTGGTGATCGATCGGACTGGGCGCTCGGTGTCGGTGGGACCGGGCGGGCCGATCCGCGGCAGTGTGAGCGTGTCTGCGGTAACAGCAGGCATTTTGCCTCCTTAAATAGGATGCCTATATAACCGGACCGCGGTCCAGTTATTCCCGCTGGTTTTACGATGGCTGGGTGCTTGGGTGGCGGGGCCGGTGAGCGAGCCGGCGGAGGCCGAACCGCAGCCCGCGGTCGCCCCGGCGGCGGCGGGCGGACGATTCGGGGCGTCGATCAGGCAGTCGGGCTACGTGCGCAAGTGGCTTCTGCTGGGCATTGCCATCGGTGTCGTGTCCGGCCTCGGAGCCGTTGTCTTCTATCTCGCGCTGAAATACACCGGCGAGTTCCTGCTGGGCTACCTGGCGGGCTACCACATCCCGACGCCCGTCGGAGACGGCGGCGGCCATGGGTCCGGCGGCTTCGTACGTCCGTGGGCGATCCCACTGGTGACGACGGCAGGGGCGCTGCTGTCGGCATTGATCGTGACCAAGCTCGCGCCGGAGGCCACCGGTCACGGTACCGACGAGGCCATTGAGGCGATACACGGCGACCCCCGCGCGATCCGTTTTCGCGCGGTGTTGGTCAAGATGGTCGCCAGCGCGCTGACCATCGGCTCGGGCGGTTCGGGCGGTCGCGAGGGCCCGACGGCGCAGATCTCGGCCGGCTTCTGTTCGTTGCTGACCCGACGGCTGGACCTCTCCGACGAGGACGGCCGGACCGCCGTGGCGCTGGGTATCGGCGCGGGCATTGGCGCGATCTTCGGCGCGCCGCTGGGTGGAGCGGTGCTGGCCGCATCGATCCCCTATCGCGACGATTTCGACTACCGCTGCCTGCTGCCCGGTTTCATCACCTCGGGAACCGCATATGCGGTGCTGGGAGCCTTCCTGGGCTTTGACCCGCTGTTCGGCTACATCGACGCGGAGTACCGCTTCGAAAGGGCATGGCCGCTGCTGTGGTTCGTGGTGATCGGCCTGCTGGCCGCGGCGGTCGGCTACCTCTACGCCCGGGTCTTCCATGCCGCGGTGGCCCTCACCCACCGGCTGCCCGGTGGACCGGTCGTCAAGCCCGCGGTCGGCGGGCTGTTGGTCGGCTTGTTGGGACTGCTGATCCCAGAGATCCTGAGCAGCGGCTACGGCTGGGCGCAGTTGGCGGCCGACCGCGGATCGCTGCTGCACATCCCGCTGTGGGTCGTCGTCGTCCTCCCGATCGCGAAGATCGTCGCCACTTCGCTGTCGATCGGCACCGGCGGATCCGGCGGGCTGTTCGGTCCCGGGATCGTGATCGGCGCCTTCGTGGGGGCCGCCGTCTGGCGGCTGGGCGAATTGTCGGGCCTGCCGGGGGTGCCGGGCGGACCGGGAGTTTTCGTCGTGGTCGGAATGATGGCCTGCTTCGGCAGTGTCGCCCGCGCGCCGCTGGCGATCATGATCATCGTCGCGGAGATGACGGGCTCGTTCTCGGTGGTGCCGGGGGCGATCCTCGCCGTCGGGATCGCCGCGTTGGTGATGTCGCGCACCAACGTCACGATCTACGAGGCGCAGCGGCTGAACCGGGAGACCGCCGAGGCCGAGCGCGCGCGCCCAGCCCCGGCGATTGCCGAAGGTGAATCACCCACCGATAGCTAGGACTTGCGGCGGGCGGTGCTCGCTGCGCCCTTTTCGGTCTTCTTGCCCTCGTGTGCGAGCTTGCCGCCCGCGCTTTCCAGATGTGCCCGGACGAACCACTGGAACTTTTCCAGGTTGCCGGCCTGCTCGATCAACAGATCCTGAGTGACCTGGTCGAGTTCGTCCGTCTCGTCGATGGATTGGCGGATGTCTTCGATGACTCCTGTGTAGACCACGTCCAGTGCGGCCAAATGCGCCTGGACCGTGTCACGGTCGACCGAATAGTCGTCCCAGGAGCGATCCCTGATGATGGCGCCCGGCGTCCCCTGCGGCGAAGCACCAAGGGCCGCAATGCGTTCGGCGACGTCATCCGCGAAACCACGCACCGCCTCGACCTGAGGGTCGATCATTTCGTGCACGCCAATGAAGTTGGGCCCGACCACGTTCCAGTGAATGTGCTTCAACGTCAAGTGAAGATCGTTGTACGTGCTCAATTGCTTTTGCAGCAATTCGGTGAGTCGCGCCGCCTGTTTGTCGGTCAATCCCGGAATGGTGAACTGAGTCATTGCTTTCGCCTAGCTTCCTTCCCTCGGGTTCGCACACGGTACTTGCCCTAACGGATACCCGATGACGAACCTCGAAAACACCGGCGGGTCAGAGGGAATGAATTTGCTGCACCGGCAGCCGCGCGCCGCGCCGCGGCTCGTATGCCAGCCCGCTGGCCTCGAGCAGGCGAACCACGCGGTGGCGGTGGGGCCGCATCGGCTCCAACACCTCGAGCATGACCGCGTCGTCGATCGGGTAGCCCAGCAGCGTCCAGCCGACCATCTTCGGGATGTGATAGTCGCCCACCGAAACGGCATCGGCATCACCGAATGCCCGCTGCGCCGTCTCGGCGGCGGTCCACTCACCGACCCCGGGCAGTGACGTCAGCGCTTCGCGTGCCTGCGCCGACGGCCGCGCGAGCAACCGTTCCAGCGAATCCGCACGGCGCGCACAGCGCACCACCGTCTGGGCTCGCCCCGGATCGACGTTGGCCCGGTGGAATTCCCACGACGGGATGTTGCGCCACACGTCGGCCGAGGGCGGTACCCGCATGCCGGCCGGCGCCGGACCCGGCGCCGACGTCCCGTACTTGGACACCAGCACGCGCCACGACCGAAACGCGTCGGCGCCCGGTACCCGTTGCTCGATGACCGCCGGGATCAGGGCTTCCAGCACCCGTCCGGTGCGACCCAGCCGCAGGTGTGGGACCCGCCGGTGCGCGGCGGCGACCGTCGGGTCCCGCGGCGCGAAGCCCGAGACGTCGTCCTCGGACCCCAGCAGCGCGGGCAGCGTCTCGACGAACTCCTCGGCGCCGGCGCCCCACGCCTCGCCGTGGGCGGCATTGGGCGCCGCACGGCTGATCCGCGCCGTGACGGGTCCGCTGTGCAGCAGGGAGGTTCGCCAGATCGCGCCGTCAGCGGTCATCCGAAAGCACGGATCCCGAGGGCCGCGGCGTAGTGGCGCGAGCGTGTGCCCGAAGCTGACGGTCCCAGCGAACGTCACCGTGCGCGCAGTCTTCACAAAAGCTCCAGCTCACTCCGATCGCGGCCGCCGACCGCGCGATTGACCGTTCACCATCTTCCAAGACAATATTGCGATGTGATGACGCCGTTCGATGGCCCGCAAGCCGAGCTGGCCTGGATGTTCCTGCAGAGCGTCTGCGAGGGCGGCGATGTGAATGAGGGCTTCGCGCTGCTCAGCGACGAGTTCACCTACTGGAGCATCATCACGCGCGTGTCGTTCGACAAGGAGACGTTCCGCCGGGCCAACGAGCGACGCAGGCAGATCGTCGAGATCAATCTCGACCTGTACCGCTGCGTCAACGAAGGCGACACGGTTGTCGTCGAGGCGCATGCCTCGGGAACCTCGAGGGACGGCGTCGAGTACGACTCACCGTTTGTTTGCATCTTCGAGACCCGCGACGGGCAGATCGTGTCGATGCGCGAATACAGCGACACCAAGTCGGCCGCCGTGTTCACCGATTGAACGCTACGCCACGCTGATGTCGGCTTTGTTGGGGTAGAAGGCGACGTGCCCGGCAATCGCCGCGACCGCCGGATAGGGCTGCTCGTACGTCCAGATCACGTCCTCGACGGTGTCGCCGGCCGAGGTGGTCAGGCTGTAGTAGCTGGCGTCGCCTTTGAACGGGCAGTAGGTGCTGGTGTCGGTGCGGGTAAGCCGGTCGGAGACCACGTCGGCTAACGGAATGTATTGCACCGCAGGCAAAGTCGCCTCGCGCAATTCCAGTGCGGCGGTGGTGTCCGCGACCAGCTCGCCATTGACACGAACCTGCACCCTTCGGTTGGTCGGCTCGATGGTGATCGGGTGCCCGGCGTTGGGTTCCAGGACTTGCCGGTGGGCCATGGTTGATACCTCCTATGGACGCGGATAAGGGATGCAACACCCGTCGGTGCTCAAGCCTTCCCGCGCGCCGCGCCTATTCGGCCGGGGCGGTGGTGCTGTCCTTCATGTCTTTGCGCGGGGTCTGCGCGCCCTTCAGTGCGGCCCAGAACCGGGCCGCTTCACGGATCGATTCCTCGACCGGACGTGGCTGCCAGCCCAGCTCGCGCTTCGCCTTGCTGCTGTCGACGTCGGCCTCGGCGCGCATCATGCGCACCGACCTGAGGCTGAGTTCGGAGTCCTTGCCGGTCAGCCGGGCCCTCAGGGTGCCCATTGCGGCCAGGGCGTAGAGCACCGGCACCGAGATCGCGCGTCGCGGCGGTGGCACCCCGGCCTCGTCGGCCGCGATCCGCACGACATCGTTCAGCGCAAACATGCGCTCGGACACCAGGTATCGCTCGCCGATGCGGCCGCGCTCGGCGGCCAGGATCATGGCCCGGGCGGCGTCGTCGACGCCGACGACCTCCAGCTGGATGCCGTTCATCAGGAAGGGCAGCTTGCCGAACACCGCGCCGGCGATGAAGGCGCCGTGCGGGGTGCCTCCCCAGTCCCCGCTGCCGTAAGTGGTCGAGACGCACATGGCGACGGCGGGCAGGCCGGCCTCGGCCACGTACCGCATCACCAGGTCTTCGGCCTGAACCCGGGACTGCACATACGGAGTCAGCCCGCGGGGGTCGATCACGTCTTCTTCGGTCGCCACATGCCCGTGGCGACGGCCCACCGTCGCGTAGGTGCTGGTGAAGACGAACCGGCGCAGCGCGGGTTCTTTGACGGCGACATCGAGCACGTTGCGCAGGCCCTCGACGTTGGTGCGGAACAGCGGCGCGGGGTCACGCAACCACGCGCGGGTGTCGACCACGCAGTAGTACACGTCGTCGACGCCGTCCATCGCCTCGCGCAACGTGGCGGTGTCGAACACGTCGCCCTGAAACCGCGTCAGCGCAAGGTCGTCGATGGCACGGGTATTGGCATTCGGGCGCACCATCGCTCGAACCTCGGCGCCGTCGGCGACGAGCTGACGGGTCACGTGTGAACCCAGAAATCCGTTGGCGCCGATGACCAACTTGGGTGCGTTCATTCCGCTCCTCCGTACTGGCGCATCCACCGTTCGGCGTCTTCGTCGAGCGTGCCCAGGGCCTGCGCCTTGCGGCACCACTTCATCCCCGCCCGCAGGAAGCGCAACGGGTTGTAGATGTCTTCTTCGCGGCACCACAGGCCGTCGCCGGCGTACGTGATGATCGTGATGTTCGTCGCGCTGATGACGCTGCCGTCGCCCGGATCGCGCATCGGGTTGTCCAGTTCGAGGATGACCCGGCCGGTGGGCTCGTCGATGACCGACCACAACGTCGGGAACGCCACCATGTGGCTTCCGGGGAAAGTCGTCATCGTTTGCTTGATCCACTCCCGCACTTCGTCGCGGCCGTGCATGATGCCCGCCGCGTGCTCGATGTATTCGACGTCGGGTGTGTACTGCTGCACCCAGGCGTCCCAGTCGCGGGTTTCGGCGGCCCGGGCCACCGTCTCCTCGAACTTCTCGAAGGCGTCGGACAGTTCGCTGCGGGAGAACGCCGGCGTGCTCACGCGGGCCTCTTCGCGCCGTTGCGGGTCATCGGCGGAGTGTAGCCTGGGCTGGGATCAGACCGGAGTTGTGGCCGATCAGGAAGGCGAGCAATGACCGAATCCCAAAGTGCCCCCCAAAAAGCGATTCTGGCCGGCGGCTGCTTTTGGGGAATGCAAGACCTGATCCGCAAACAGCCCGGCGTGATCTCGACGCGGGTCGGCTACAGCGGCGGCGACACCCCCAACGCGACCTACCGCAACCACGGCACCCACGCCGAGGCCGTGGAGATCGTCTACGACCCCGCCATCACCGACTACCGCACACTGCTGGAGTTCTTCTTCCAAATCCACGATCCGACAACGAAAGACCGCCAGGGCAACGACAGGGGCCCCAGCTACCGGTCGGCGATCTTCTACACCGACGACGAGCAGAAGCGCGTCGCGCTGGACACCATCGCCGACGTCGAGGCCTCCGGCCTATGGCCCGGCAAGGTCGTGACGGAGGTGCGCCCGGCGGGGGACTTCTGGGAAGCCGAGCCCGAGCACCAGGACTACCTGCAGCGCTACCCCGGTGGGTACACCTGTCACTACATTCGCCCGGGCTGGAAGTTGCCGCGCCGCGCCACCGCGGACCAAGCCAACCGCTGAACGCTCAGCGCCTGCGCACCACGATCCGTCCGCCGTCCTTCGGGGTGTAGGCAACACCGCGGCAGTGCCACCGCTCTCCCGGCGCCGAGGTGGTCTCGATCGTGAAGTGGCGCAACACCGTTCGCAGCACCACGTCCATCTCCATGTTGGCGAACGCGGCGCCCACGCACCGCCTGGCCCCACCGCCGAAGGGAATCCACGCGAACGAAGATGGCTTGGTCCCGATGTAGCGCTGCGGATCGAAGCGCTGCGGGTCGGGGAAAACGCTCGGGTTCTCGTGTATCTGCGCGATGCTGACGATCATCGAATACCCACGGGGAATGGTCCACTCGCCGAGTTGGTAAGTCGGTGGGTAGACGCGGCGAGCGGCGAAGTCGATCACGGTTCTGGCCCGCTGGACTTCCAGAATCGTCGCCTGGCGTAGCTCGCTGCCGCCGTTGTCGGCCTCCTCGACCAGGGCCGCCAGCAGATCCGGGTGGCGGGTGATCCGCTCGAACGCCCAGCCGAGCGTGGCCGCGGTGGTCTCGTGGCCCGCCGCCAGCAGGGTGAGCAGCTCGTCGCCAATGTCCTTGCGCGACATGAGCGAACCATCGTCGTAGGTGCTGCGCAGCATCAGCGCGAGGACGTCCGTGCGCTCTTCGAAGTTCGGATCCGCACGCTCGGCCGCGATCAGCTTGTCGATGACGATGTCGTATTGGCGCCGCCATTGGGCCAGTCGGCCCCACGGGCTGAACCGGCCATAGGTCCGCGCGGGCTTCGGCAGCGCGGCCAAGCGCGATCCCAGGGTGACCCACGGCGGGATGATCCGGCGCAGCTCGTCCAGTTCGGCCCCGTCGGCCCCGAACACCGCGCGCAGGATGGCGTTGAGCGTGATGCGCATCGTCGACGGCATCGTCGCGAAGGGCTCGCCCTCCGGCCAACCGGCGCTCTCGCGCAGCGTCTCCTCTTCGATGATCGCCTCGTAGTTCTTCATGCTCCTGCCGTGAAACGGCGGCGCCAGCAGCCGGCGCCTACGGCGGTGATCGTCGCGGTCGAGTGCGAATACCGAACCGCTCCCGAACATCCGGCTCAAGTTGGGCTGGATATTGCCGAGCTCGTCGGGGCTGGTGGTGAAGATTTGCTTGGCCAGGTCCGGCTCACCGACCACCACGACGCGGCCGAACATCGGGAGGTTGATCGCGAAGACGTTGCCGTAGCGGCGCGCCAGGAGTTTGATCATCCCCCGCCGCGACGTCGCGAAGAAAAGACCGCAGAGCGGCTTCGGGATCCGGGCCGCCGGAGGCAACCTGACTGCTTGGGAAACCGGTGGGGCGGTGACTAATTCGCTCAATGCGTGCTCCCAACATCTGCCCCGAAGCGGGGTGGTACCGCGGTGTACCGCAGATCTTTCCCTGTACGGTACTCTGGAGTACCAAACCTGACAAGGTGCCGTATTCACCGAAAGGGGTCGGCCGTGACATCAGCGGCTGTCGATGCCGTACGCGGCGATGCACCCGCCGAGCCGGACCCGTTCCGGATGCGCCTGCTCGACGGCCTCGCCACCTCGATCGGCGAGCGCGGCTACCGCACCACCACGGTCGCCGACATCGTTCGCCACGCGCGCACGTCCAAGCGCACGTTCTACGACCACTTCGCGGGCAAGGAACAATGCTTCCTCGAGCTGGTGCTTGCCACCATCGAAAAACTTGCCGAAAGCATCGCCGCGGCGGTCGATCCCGAGGCGGACTGGCATCAGCAGATCCGTCAGGCCGTCGAGGCCTACGTCGGATTCATCGAGTCCCGTCCCGCGATCACGTTGAGCTGGATTCGCGAACTCCCGTCGTTGGGTGCCGTTGCCCGCCCCGTCCAGCGGCGCGTGCTGCAGTTGCTGTCGGACCTGCTGATCGACCTCAGCGCCAGCCCGGGCTTCCGGCGGGCCGGCCTGCCGCCGCTGACCCCGCCGCTGGCCGTGATCCTGCTCGGTGGTCTACGCGAACTGACCGCGCTGGCCGTCGAGGACGGACGAGCGGTCCGTGAGATCGTCGAACCGGCCGTCGATGCGTCCATAGCCCTGCTCGGCCCGCGGCACTAGGCTCGGGCGATGCGCCTATCCACCCGAAACCAGCTCAAAGGGACCATCACCGAGGTCGAACTCGGCAGCGTAATGGCGATCGTGAAGGTCAAGCTCGACGGCGGAGAACAGGTCGTCACGTCCTCGGTCACCAAGGATGCCGCGACCGACCTCGGCCTCGCGGTGGGGCAGCCGGCGACCGTGTTCATCAAGTCCACCGAAGTCACTATCGGCGTCGAGTAAACCCCGAAAAGCGCTGCCGCGGTTTACGTTTCGAGGCGAAGGAACGCGCGTATCCGGTCGAGTACCAGCTCGGGTCGCTGCTCGACGATCCAGTGCCCGGCATCGTCGACCAGCTCGACCTCGAAATCGCTTATGCGCTCGGCATATCCGTCGGTCAGATCGGCGGTGATCACCGGGTCTTTGGTGCCCGTCAGCCATCGAACGGGAACGTTCACCCGCGCGTCGTCGTACTCGCCGCGCATCCAGCGCAGCATCTCCTTGGTCTGGAACGAGCGGTACCAGCGCGAGCCCGCCTCGGCGTGCCCGGGCTGTTGCATGCACTCGATGTACATGCGGATGTTGTCGTCGGGCAGCGTGAAGCCACCGCCAACCCAAGAGCCCAGCAGCCGGACGAAGCGGGAGTCGGGGTTGCTGATGATCCGCGGACCGATGACCGGCAGCGAAATCGGGATCTGATACCAGAGCCGCCAGATGTTGCGGACGGTCGACGGGCCGCGCTTCACCCAGGGCGCCAAGGTGTTCACCCCGAAAAAGCCGGTCACCTTTTCCGGATGGCGCAGCATCATGATGAACGCGACCGGCCCGCCCCAGTCATGGGCGACGAGCTTCACCGTGGCGACGCCCAGCCGGTCCAGGACGCCTGCCAGGTCGTCGGCCATCTCGCTCTTGAGGTAGCTGGTGCGCGGCGCTGAACTCCAGCCCGCGCCGCGCAGGTCGGGACACAGCACCCGGTAGCCGTCGGCGGCCAGCGGCCCGATCATCTCGTGCCACTCCCACCAGTTCTCCGGGAAGCCGTGCACGAGCATGACCGCCGGCCCGTCCGCGGGACCGGCATCGGCGACGTGGATGGTGACGCCGTCGCCCAGATCCACGTACCTGTGTTCCAAAGCGATAGCGCCGTCGACAGCGGGCATGGTGACCATGCTCAGAAGGTAGCGGACGCCCTATGCCAGAAAGCGCTCGACGTACGGTGCGAAGCGTGCCCGCAGACCGTCCTGGGTCAGCCCGAACATCTCGCACGACGTCTCGACGTTGCCCAGCCGGCCGCGCTGGTGGCCCGACAAGTAGCCCCCGATCGCCGCGCGCGCCTCTTCGGTGAACGGTTCACCGGCCAGCGCGTAGACGCGCTCCGCGACGCCGAGTTCGTCGGCCATGAAGTCGTCGAAACGGATGTCGATCGAGCGATCCGGACCGATGGTGTCGCGGTCGCGGATGAGCGCGCCGAGCATGTCCTCCAAACGGTCGATCCAGAAACTCGCGATCCGCTGCACCGGCACCGGGGAGCGGTGCATGCGCGCGGAGTAGGTGATCATCGCGATCATCGACAATGCGACCGGCACCGGGTCGCGATGGGTGAACACGACGATGCTGTCGGGGAAGACGCGGTTCAGCACCGGCACCTGCTCGAGATGCTGGGGCGACTTCAGCAACCACCGCCGGCCGCCGCGCAGGAACTGCATCGCCTTGAGTTGGCGCGCGAGGTACTCGTAGTGCGGCGTCTGGTCGTGGGCCTGGTAGTAGTCGCGCCAACGCGGCACGTCGCCGAGCGTCTCGAAGAGCATCGTCGAGAAGTCGTTGGCCAGGAGCTGGATCTCCTCGTGGACGTGGTCGGTGGTCATCTCGTGCATGAGCGCGAAATGCGGCATCACGGTGTTGAGCACGCTGATCGCGACGTCCATCCGCGCCCGCCGAGGATCCGGGTCCAGACCCGCCTCCTGCGGCAGCGGGAACGGTTCGACGCTTTCCCAATACGGCATCGTTCGGAAGGTCGGCGGCGCCGCCAGCAGATTGTGCAAGTGGGTCGTGCCGGTGCGTGGCAGACCGGCGATCACCACCGGCGCCCGCAGCTCGATGTCGTCGATCTCGGGATGCCGTCCCACGAGGTCGGTCAGCAGCAGCCGGTTCTTGAGCAATTGCAGGAGCTGCCCGTAGAAGTTGACGACCCCGGCGCCGTGCAGGCCGTCGATGTCCCGCAGCGCGCCGAGGTAGACGTCGAGCCGTTCTCGGTAGTCGTCTGGGCCGAAATCGTCCAGGCCGGTGTCGGAGCTGGCCTGCGCATGCAGCGCGTCGGCGTCCAGCGGGCAGTGCAGGGCCATCGCGGCCATCATGTCGAGGATCTGCTGCGCCTCGGTGCTGAACCGGGGCTGGGCCAGGTCATCGAGGCGGACGTGCATCGCGGCTTCGGTCACGGCGACTTATGTTACTCTGAGTTTCGTAATGACAGTAGACCTCGGTCGTCCCCGTGACCCACGTATCGACGGTGCGGTGCTGCGCGCAACGATTGAACTCCTCGCCGAGACCGGCTATCCCGGCCTGTTGGTGTCCGCGATCGCCGAGCGCGCCGGTACCAGCAAGCCCGCGATCTACCGGCGCTGGCCCAGCAAGGCGCATCTGGTGCATGAGGCGGTGTTCCCGATCGGGGCCGCCACCGAGATCCCGGATACCGGCTCGCTGCCCGAGGACCTGCGCGAAATGGTGCGCCGTTCGATGGCCGTCCTCACCACACCGGCCGCCCGGGCGGCCCTGCCGGGGCTGGTCGGCGAGATGGCAGCGGATCCGACCCTGCATTCGGCACTCTTGGAGCGGTTCGCCGGCATCATCGGCGGTGGTCTCGCGGAGCGGCTCGAGGCCGCCGCGGCCGCCGGCGAGGTCCGCTCCGACGTGACGGCGGCCGAACTGGCGGAGGCCATCGCCGGCATCACGCTACTGGGCTTGCTCACCCGCGGCGCCGAACTCGATGACGCCTGGGTCGAACGCACAACCACGTTGCTGCTGAAAGGAATCCGTGCATGACCGAACACGAGTCGACCCTCGCGTGGCGCGAGCTGGTGACGACCATCGGCGAGCTCGACCGCTCCTTCCTCGAGGGCGACCGTGCGGTCACCGACGACCGGCACGTCGCCGACGGCTACCGCATGCTCGCCACCACGTTGGGCGTGGCGTTCGACACGTACCTGTTCCCCGAGCCCGGTCGTCCGCAGTTCGTCGCTGTCAACACCCCGTTCCGCCGCGATCGTCGGTGGGGCGGCGACAACACCGACGCCTACTACTTCCTCTGCCCGGTCGATCCGAACCGGCGTTACCGCATCAGCGGCAACAAGGGTGACAGCGTGTACTTTTCGGTGACGGCGTACAACGAACCGTCGCCCGGGGCTTGGTCGGACCGGGTCGTGGCGATCGTCCGCGACACCGACCTCGACGTCGACGCGCAGGGCAACTTCAGCTTCGAATTCCCCGCGACACCGGACGCGGCCGTGCTGATGACCCGTGACTACCAAGCCGACCCGCTGACGGGGCGCCCGGTTGCCTGGCAGATCGAGGCTCTCGACGAGGCGGAGCCGATACGACACGGCGATGCCGAAACCGCCGCCCGGCTGCGGGCGACGGCGGCCTGGTTGCGCACGATGTTTGCCATCGTGCCGCTGGCCGTCGGCACACGGGTCGACGACGAGCATGGACTCGGGCACGAGACCGCGCACGCCGCAAACGAATTCGCCGATCCGTATCAGGTGCCCGACGCCAACTTCGGCTGGTCTGCGCGCGACGCCTGCTACTCCTACGGCAGCTTCGTGCTCGACGACGACGAAGCCCTGGTCATCACGCACCAACCTCCGTCGTGCAGGTTCTGGAACCTGGTGGTGTGGAATCAGTTCATGGCCACGGTCGGCGCGTCGGATGCCCGCTGCTCCATCAACGGCCACAGCGCCGCGCTCAACAGCGACGGTTCGGTGACCATCGTCTTGTCCCACAGGATCACGGCCCACCCGAATTCATTGACCGCGCTGGGCTATCCGCGTGGCAACCTCGCCTTCCGGTGGTTCCTCGCCGACGGTGTGCCGGCGAGGCCCGAAGTGAAACTGGTGAAGGCGTCGGACGCCCCCACCGCCGTCACCTGACCTGCCGAGCGCCGCCACCTAACCCGCCCGGCCGTCACCTAACCCGCCGAGCGTGAAACTGTGGCGAGATTTCTGCGAAAAAGCCTCCACCAGTTCACGTTCGGCGACGATCAAGCGGCCCCACGAACGACATCGACAGGGTCGCCGGCGGTGTCTCTCCGAGACCCCGGGATGCTCAGCTTGACGATCTTGCGGACGACGGTGCCGAACTGACGCAGCAGCGGGCCCTTGTTGTACGGGATGCCATAGCGTTCGCAGATCTCCTGCACTTCCGGCGCGATGTCGGCGTACCGGCGGGCGGGCATGTCCGGGAACAGGTGGTGCTCGATCTGGTGTGACAGGTTGCCGGACAGCAGGTGAAAGAGCTTGCCCCCGGTCAGGTTCGCCGAACCGAGCACCTGGCGGAAGTACCACTGGCCACGTGACTCGTCCTTCGTCTCTTCGATCGTGAATTCCTGTGTGCCGTCTGGGAAGTGGCCGCAGAAGATGATCATGTACGACCACACGTTGCGCATCAGGTTCGCCGTCAGATTGCCGGTGAAGACGAACGGGGCGAACGGCCCGGCCAGCAGCGGGAAGGCGACGTAGTCCTTGAGCGACTGCCGCTTCGTCTTTTTCCAGATGGCCCTTAACGTGTCGCGCTTGTCGCGCAGGCTGATCTCACCGGAGCGGATGCGCTCGGTTTCCAGCTCGTGCAGCGCGACGCCGTACTGAAACAGCACCATCAGCAGGAATGCGTAGACCGGGTTGCCCAGGAAGTACGGTTTCCACCGCTGGTCTTCGCTCATGCGCAGGATGCCGTAACCGATGTCGCGGTCCATCCCGACGATGTTGGTGTGGGTGTGGTGCATGTAGTTGTGCGAGTGCCGCCACTGGTCGGCCGGGCATGAGGTGTCCCACTCGAACGTGCGGCCGCAGATCGTCGGGTCACGCATCCAGTCGTACTGGCCGTGCATGATGTTGTGCCCGATCTCCATGTTGTCCAAAATTTTCGCGACGCCCAGCATCGCGGTACCCACCAGCCAGGCCGGCGGCAGAAACAACAGGGCGCGTCCACCGACCTCCAGCGCACGCTGGGCCTTGATGACGCGGCGGATGTAGTCGGCATCCTTCTCGCCGAGGTCTGCCATCACGCGTTCCTTGATGGCGTCGAGTTCGCGGCCGAAGGCGTCGGCCTGTTCTGTGGTCAGGGTGATCTTGTTGGGTGTCATGGGAACTCCTTCCGAGGTCCACCGCGACTGTGAATTTCGCGACGCGACACGCCGCGTGGCCGTCGCCAGATTCACACTCGCGCACATCTGTTGGCTTAGAGGGATAGGTCGACGTCGCCGACGGGGACGGACACGCAGATCTGGACGTCCTCGTCGGGGCAGGTCGAGACCGCGCCGGTGACCAGGTTGCGCACCGTGCCGGCCGTCTTGCGCCGGGTACAGGTGTGGCAGATTCCCATGCGGCAGCCGTTCTCGGGCGTCAGGCCCGCTGATTCGGCCTGTTCCAGCAGCGAGCGGCCGTCGTCGACGACATCAATGCCGCTGTCCGCGAACGTGACTCGGCCACCCGATGGGTTCGCCGACGGCTCGAAGGCCGGCGGCACGAAGCTTTCGGTGTACACGTTGTCGCAGTGCTCGCGGACCGCCTCGACCAATGCCGTTGGCCCGCAGACGAATACCGCATCCGGCGACGGCATCGCGGCGTCCAGGTGCTCGCGCCCGAACCGGCCGGTCAAATCGCCGTCGTCGGCCCGGGTGTAACCGTGCAGCACCCGCACGCCGGGCAGGCCGTTATGGGCGGCAAGTTCTTCGTGATAGCACGCCTCGGCGGCGCTGCGCGCGTAGTGGATAAACGCGATCTCGGCTCCGGGGGTGTGCGGATGACGCTCGGCGATCAGCGTCCGCAGCATTGCCATCACGGGCGTGATGCCGCTTCCGCCGGAAACGAACAGGATGCGCCGCGGTCGCTGCGCCGGCAACACGAAGTCCCCGCCGACGCCTGCCAGGCCGACCACCATGCCGCGACGGGCGCGCTCGTACAGGTAGGTCGAGACCAGCCCACCGTCGTGGTGACCGATCGTCAGCTCCAGATACGAGCTGCCTTCGGCGTTGGCAGGCGAGTAGCAGCGGGTGTGCCGGCGGCCGTCGATGTCGACGGTGACGTTGACGTACTGACCCGCCGTGACGGTATGGGCTGACGCGAAGGCCTCGTTCGGGGCGAGGGTGAGGGTGACGCTGCGCGGCGTGGTCCTGCGGACGTCGACGACTTTGGCGCGGCCGTCTCCCGACGTCCAGGTCGGCGCCACCAGCTCGGTGTAGCGGTCGACGCCGTGGGGACCCGTGAGCAGGTCGACCAGGTCGGAACCCAGGACTCGCTTCTGGAAAGCTTTGACAAAGCGCCGACCGGAGGTCTGAGCGGTTTGAGTGAACATATGTACACCGTGCGCCCGCCCGCCCCAGCTAGTCAAGGGTTTCTACCCGTATGTGGTAGGGTTCACAATAGTGAACAGTCGTACTCCTGGCTCACGGTCGCGTAAGTCCGGCCGCGAGAGCGCACGCGAAAGCCCCTCGCGCGGCGAGCGCAAGGAGGCCACCAGGCGTGCCATCATCGCCGCGGCCCTCAAGCTCCTGCAGGACCGCAGCTTTTCCAGCCTGAGCCTGCGTGAGGTGACTCGGGAGGTCGGGATCGTGCCCGCCGCGTTCTATCGCCATTTCGAGTCGATGGAGGCGCTCGGGCTGGTGTTGATCGACGAGTCGTTTCGCACCCTGCGGGACACGCTGCGCGGGGCGCGGGCGGGCAAGCTCGACCCCACCCGCGTGATCGAGTCGTCGGTCGAGATCGTCGTCGCCAGCATCACCGAACGCCGCGAGCACTGGCGGTTCATCTATCGGGAGCGCTCGGGCGGAGTCACCGTGCTGCGCTACGCGATCCGCACCGAGTTGCGCCTGATCACCTCGGAGCTGGCCACCGACCTGGCGCGATTTCCCGGCCTGCACGAGTGGAGCACCGAGGATCTCAACGTGCTTGCGACGCTGTTCGTCAACGCGATGATCGTCATCGCCGAGGCCATCGAGGACGCCCAGAGCAGCGAGGCGCTGGAAGACGTGCGCCGGCTTGCGGTCAAACAACTGCGGTTGATCACCATCGGCATCGCCGGCTGGCGAAGCAGTCCGTGAACCGCTACCGCGGCGCCCGCCACATCGCCCACATCGTCGGGCCGCCGTCGGGAAGCACGATCTCACGGGTCACCGTGAAGCCGAAACGTTCGTAATACGGCACGTTTTCGCGTTTCGTCGACTCGAGATAAGCCGGTGCGTGTTCGGCGTCAACGCGGTCCAGGCGGGACCGCATCAGGACCTGACCGAAGCCCTGGCCGCGTACCGACGGATCGCTACCGATCACGGCCAGATACCAGTGCGGCTCTTCGGGGTGGACGCGTTTCATCAGTTCCTGCACCGCGCGCCCGCGCATCGACCGAAGACCGAACACGCGGATGAACGTCGGTTTCATCGCCCACTGCCCCCACCGCGTTTCCTGCCAGTGATTCGGCGGATCCCACAGCGCCGCCGCGCCCACGCCCGGCCCGTCGCAGGCCACCTCCACGCCGCCGAGGGCCAGATGGTGGTGCCGGGTCATCGCCGTGAACATGCGACGCAGTTGCGCGATCCGGGCCTTCTCGTCGGGGAGGAGCCAGATCATCACCGGATCGTCGTAGAACGCGCGGGCTAACGTGCGCGCCAGCGCGCCGAGATCGTCTTTACGCGCCGGGCGCGCCCGTGGACTCACACAAGTCAGGCTAGCGAGTGTCGCCGGCGGCGCGACGGGTATTCCGGCCCGATGACTGGGATCTCACGGCGGACGTTCGGCCGGATGGCCGCGGGTGCGGGCATGCTCGGATTGTCGGGCGCTTGCGGCAAACGCGGGGCGGACCGCTCCGGGCCCACCGCGCCGGTGCCGGCGGGCAAGGGCGTGGGATTCGTGCTCTCGCACGAGCAATTCCGCACCGATCGGCTGGTGGCACAAGCCCGAGCGGCCGAAGACGCGGGTTTCCGATACGTATGGGCCAGCGACCACATCCAGCCCTGGCAGGACAACGAGGGCCATTCGATGTTCCCGTGGCTGACGCTGGCGTTGGTCGGTGCCAACACCAGCCGCGTTTCCTTCGGCACCGGCGTGACCTGCCCCACCTACCGCTATCACCCGGCGACGGTGGCGCAGGCGTTCGCCTCGCTGGCGATCCTCAACCCGGGACGGGTGTTCTTGGGCGTGGGCACCGGCGAACGGCTCAACGAGCAGGCCACCACCAACGTGTTCGGCAAATACGCCGAGCGCCACGACCGGTTGGTCGAGGCCATCGGATTGATCCGCCAGCTGTGGAGCGGCTCACGAATTTCGTTCGCCGGCCGCTATTTTCAGACGAACTCGTTGAAGCTCTACGACCTTCCCGAAACGCCGCCACCGATTTTCGTGGCGGCCGGCGGGCCCAAAAGCGCGACGCTGGCCGGCCAGTACGGCGACGGATGGATCACGCAGGCCCACGACGTGACCAACCCGAAGCTTGTCGCCGCGTTCGCGGCCGGCGCGAAAGCCGCGGGCCGCGATCCCGCCGGCCTGGGTAAGCGCGCCGAAATGTTCGCCGTTGTCGGCGACAGCACGGCCGCCGCGCGCGCCGCCGCCCTGTGGCGGTTCACCGCCGGGGCCGTCGACCAGCCCAATCCCGTCGAGATCCAGCGCGCCGCCGAATCGAACCCGATCGACAAGGTGCTCGCCAACTGGACGGTCGGCACCGACCCCGACACACATATCAAGGCGGTGCAAGCGGTGCTCGACGCCGGTGCCGTCCCGTTTCTGCACTTCCCGCAGGACGACCCCGTCGGCGCGATCGAGTTCTATGGCACCAACGTGTTACCCAAGCTGCACTGGTGGTGAGCGGCGCCGGGTCGAGGTAGCTGCGCGGGCGCATCTACGATGGCTTGATCGACGAGGCCGGCGCGGAGCTGCGCTGGAGAACGGTTGGCCACGGTGTGGGACTTCGAAACAGACCCCGAATACCAGGCGAAGCTGGACTGGGTCGAGAAATTCATGGTCGACGAGCTGGAACCGCTCGATCTCGTCGCCCTTGATCCTTACGACAAACAGAACGCCGAAATGATGGCCATCCTGCGGCCGTTACAGCAGCAGGTGAAGGAGCAAGGCCTGTGGGCCGCGCATCTGGGACCCGAGCTCGGCGGTCAGGGCTTCGGCCAGGTCAAGCTGGCCCTGCTCAACGAAATCCTCGGGCGCTCCCGTTGGGCACCTTCAGTGTTCGGCTGCCAGGCACCCGACTCGGGCAACGCCGAGATCCTCGCGCTGTTCGGCACCGACGAGCAGAAGGCGCGCTATTTGCAGCCACTGCTCGATGGCGAGATCTCCTCCTGCTACTCGATGACCGAGCCGCAGGGCGGCTCCGATCCCGGGATGTTCGTGACGAGCGCAACCCGCGACGGTGACGACTGGGTGATCAACGGCGAGAAGTGGTTCTCCTCCAACGCCAAGCATGCGTCGTTCTTCATCGTCATGGCCGTCACCAAACCCGACGCCCGCACCTACGACAAGATGTCGCTGTTCATCGTTCCGGGCGAGACGCCGGGCATCGAGATCATCCGCAACGTCGGGGTGGGAGGCGAGTCGAAGCACGGTTCGCATGGCTACGTCCGTTACAACGACGTCCGGGTACCGGCCGATCATGTGCTGGGTGGCGAGGGCTCGGCCTTCATGATCGCGCAGACCCGCCTCGGCGGCGGCCGCATCCACCACGCGATGCGTACAATCGCCTTGGCACGCAAGGCTTTTGACATGATGTGCGAGCGCGCGGTGTCGCGCAAGACCAGGAATGGCCATCTGTCCGACTTCCAGATGACGCAGGAGAAGATCGCCGACAGCTGGATTCAGATCGAGCAGTTCCGGCTGCTGGTGCTGCGCACCGCGTGGTTGATCGACAAGCATCACGACTACCAGAAGGTGCGCCGCGACATCGCCGCGGTGAAGGTCGCCATGCCCCAGGTGCTCCACGATGTCGCGCAGCGCGCGTTGCACCTGCACGGCGCGCTCGGCGTCTCCGACGAGATGCCGTTCATCAAGATGCTGGTGGCCGCCGAGTCCCTGGGCATCGCCGACGGTGCCACCGAATTGCACAAGATGACGGTAGCCCGCCGCACGCTGCGCGAATATCAGCCCGTGACAACGCTTTTCCCGTCGCAGCACATCCCCACCCGGCGCGCGGAGGCCCAGGCCCGGCTGGCCGAGCGCCTGGAACACTCGATCGCGGAGTTCTGACGGCGCGGCGCGGCGAGATTGCCGTGAGGGTCGTGATTCGGGCGCCGACCACAGCCATGGCGGCAATCTCGGCGACGGCGCAGCTGCGTCAGGAGATGTAGCGGACGATACTTTCGGCCACGCACGCCGGCTTGGGCGATCCATCGATCTCGACGGTGGTCGACACGATCGCCTGCACAGCACCGTTGCCGAGGTCGTCGACGCTGACCAACGAGCTCTGCGCCCGCACTCGAGAGCCGACCGGTACCGGCGCGGGGAAGCGAACCTTGTTGAGGCCGTAGTTGATCGCGAGCTTGATGCCCTTGACCGTGTACATCTGGTGCTGCAGGCGCGGCAACAGCGACAAGGTCATGAAACCGTGGGCGATGGTGCCGCCGAACGGGCCGGCGGCCGCTTTCTCCGGGTCGACGTGGATCCATTGGTGATCGCCGGTCGCGTCGGCGAACAGATTGACGTCTTTCTGGGTGATGGTCACCCAGTCGCTCTGCCCGATCGTTTCGCCCGCCGCGGCGGCGAGGTCGGCGACTGACTCGAAGGTGCGCATTCGGTGTTCTCCTCTGCTCGCGGGTAAGCATAGAACTCGTGAGGCTCCTACTGATCGCCGATACCCATGTCCCGCGACGGGCTCGCGACCTGCCCGCGCGGGTGTGGGATGAGGTCGCCGACTCGGATGTGGTCGTGCACGCCGGCGACTGGGTGGTGCCCGAGCTGCTCGACGAGCTGGAAGCCAGGGCCGCCCGGCTGGTGGCATGTTGGGGCAACAACGACGGGCCCGCGTTGCGCGCGCGGTTGCCCGAACGGGCCGACGCGATGCTGGAGGGCTTGCACCTCACGGTGGTTCATGAGGCGGGCGCCGCGGCGGGACGGGAGGCGCGCATGTCGCGGCTCTATCCCGACAGCGATGTGCTGGTGTTCGGGCACAGTCACATCCCGTGGGATTCGACGACACACACGGGGTTGCGGCTGCTCAATCCCGGTTCCCCCACCGATCGGCGACGGCAACCGTTCTGCACTTACATGACCGCGAGCCTCGAGAATGGCGTGCTCACCGGCGTCGATCTCCATCGCCTCGAAAAGTAGCGGACGTCTAACTCCCGCACAGCTCGCACACATATTTAGCTCGGAAACAGAGCTATTATGGACGATATGCAGACGCGCACCGACTTGGTCACCGAGGTGTTCGGCGTGGTCGGACGACTCCGCCGGCAGCTCCGCCGATCGGCCGGTCGCGGCCTGGATTCCGGGCGGCTCACCGAGTCGCAGTCCGAGCTGTTGTGGCTCGTCGGGCGGCGACCGGGGATCTCGGTGCGCCGCGCCGCCGCGGAGCTAGGGCTGGTACCCAACACCGCCTCAACCCTGGTCTCCAAGCTGGTGGCGAACGGGTGGCTGATCCGGACGGTGGACGAGACCGACCGGCGCGCCTGCCAGCTACGGCTCGCCGGGCCCACCCAGCAGGTCGTCGACGCATCACGCGCCGCGCGGCGAGCGCTGATGGCCGAGGTGCTCGGCGAGCTGGACGACGACCAAATCGAATCCCTGACAAAGGGATTGGAGGTACTGGACACGATGACCCGACGATTGCGGGAGCGAAGCTCATGAGCCTGCCGATGGCTATCGACTGCCGGCACCTGACCTACCGCTATGGCCAGTTCACCGCGGTCGACGACCTGACATTGCAAGTGCGCCCCGGCGAGACGATGGGCCTGCTGGGGCCCAACGGCGCGGGAAAGACCACCCTGGTGCGAATGTTCACCACGCTGACCCCCATCCAGCAGGGTGAATTACGCGTCTTCGGACTGGACTCCCGCCGCCAGACCACCGATATCCGAAGCAATATCGGCTATGTGCCACAACAACTTTCGATCGAGCCGGCCTTGACGGGTCGCCAGAACGTGGAGTGGTTCGCCCGGTTGTACGGCGTTTCCCGCGCCGATCGCGCCGAGCGCGTCGAGCAGGCACTGGCCGCCATGGAGTTGCTCGACGTGGCCGACCGGCTAGCGGGGACCTACTCCGGCGGCATGGTGCGCCGGCTGGAAGTGGCCCAGGCGCTGGTGAACCGCCCGTCGCTGCTGGTGCTCGATGAGCCGACGGTCGGGCTGGACCCCATCGCCCGTGACGGCGTGTGGACGCAAGTGCAGAACATGCAGGCGCGGTTCGGCATGACCGTATTGCTCACCACCCATTACATGGAAGAGGCCGACGCGTTGTGCGATCGCGTCGCGCTGATGCATCGCGGCGTGTTGCGCGCGGTGGGTACGCCCGCCGACTTGAAGGCCCAGGTGTCCAAGGTGTCGCCCGGTGCGACGCTCGAGGATGTGTTCCGGCACTACGCCGCCTCTGATCTCACGCAGGCGCCGTCCGATTTCCGCGAAATCCGGTCCAGCAGAAGGGTTGCCAGCCGTGCCAGTTGACCATGCCTACACGGCCCCGGCGGTCGTAATTCGCGCGCCGCGCGGATGGCATCGAGTCCGCGCGACAGCGGGCCGCATCGGGGCATTCGCCATCGTGGAAATGCAGAAGCTGCAGCACGACCGGACGGAACTTCTCACCCGCATGATCCAACCGGCGCTGTGGCTGCTGATCTTCGGTACCACGTTCAGCAAGTTGCACGTCATCAACACCGGGTCGGTGTCCTATCTGGCCTTCCTGGCGCCCGGCATCATCGCTCAGTCGGCGCTGTTCATCTCGATCTTCTATGGCATCCAGATCATCTGGGACCGCGACGCCGGCGTGCTCGCCAAACTCATGGTGACACCGTCGCCCGCGTCGGCGCTCATCACCGGAAAGGCTTTCGCGGCCGGGGTGCGATCGGTCGCACAGGTTGTCGGCGTACTTGCGCTGGCGTATGTGATGGGTATCGGGCTGACCATGAATCCGCTGCGGGTGCTGGCGGCGATGGCGACCGTCATGCTTGGTGCCGCGTTCTTCGCCTGCCTGTCGATGACGCTGGCCGGGCTGGTTCGCAGTCGCGATCGGCTGATGGGCATCGGGCAGGCCATCACGATGCCGCTGTTCTTCGCCTCCAATGCGTTGTACCCGGTCGACGTGATGCCCGGGTGGTTGCGCGCGCTGAGCGTGGTCAACCCGTTGAGCTACGAGGTCGACGCCCTGCGGGCCTTTTTGATCGGCACACCACTGCACCCGTTGGACATCGTCGTGTTGGCGGTGGCTGCGGTCATCGGAATTGCGACGGCCTCGACACTGTCGCGGCGCCTCGTCGCCTAGCGAAATGCGATAGCGCAGTTGCCATCTCATGTGAAGGCGGCGGGGCGCTTCCGATAGCCAATTGTGATCGGACCGTGACGATTTCGGGCCGACGCCCAATCGTTGCCTAACCGCGACTTCAAACTCCGGCCGTGACAGCCGATTTGCGCGCTGTCCCTGTGTTTCACTCCCCGAGAACGGATTCGACCGCTGCTCGCGGCAGATGAAGGATGGGTAGGAGCTATGAAGTTCGTTGAGAAGTTGCGTGGCGCAGCGGCAACCATGCCGCGCCGGATGGCTGTTGCGGCCATCGGGGCCGCCCTGTTGAGCGGTCTGGTCGGTGCCGTCGGCGGCTCGGCGATCGCGGGGGCATTCTCCAAGCCGGGTCTTCCAGTGGAATATCTGCAGGTGCCGTCGCCGTCGATGGGCCGCAACATCAAGGTTCAGTTCCAGGGCGGCGGGCCGCACGCGGTCTACCTGCTCGACGGGCTGCGGGCCCAGGACGACTACAACGGCTGGGACATCAACACGCCGGCCTTCGAGGAGTTCTACCAGTCCGGACTGTCGGTGATCATGCCCGTCGGTGGCCAGTCGAGCTTCTACAGCAACTGGTACCAGCCGTCGCAGGGCAACGGTCAGAACTACACCTACAAGTGGGAGACGTTCCTGACCCAGGAGATGCCCACCTGGCTGCAGGCGAACAAGCAGGTTTCGCCGTTCGGCAACGCGGTGGTGGGTCTGTCGATGTCGGGCGGCTCTTCGCTGATCCTGGCCGCGTACTACCCGCAGCAGTTCCCGTACGCCGCGTCGCTGTCGGGCTTCGTCAACCCGTCCGAGGGCTGGTGGCCGACGCTGATCGGGTTGGCGATGACCGACTCGGGCGGTTACAACGCCAACAGCATGTGGGGTCCGTCCTCCGACCCGGCGTGGAAGCGCAACGACCCGATGGTCCAGATTCCGCGGCTGGTCGCCAACAACACCCGGATCTGGATGTACTGCGGCAACGGCACACCCAGCGACCTCGGCGGCGACAACATGCCGGCGAAGTTCCTGGAAGGCCTGACACTGCGCACCAACGAAACCTTCCAGAACAACTACGTGGCCGCGGGTGGACGCAACGGCGTGTTCAACTTCCCGGCCAACGGGACGCACTCGTGGCCCTACTGGAACGCCCAGTTGGTTGCGATGAAGCCCGACATCATTCAGGTGCTCAACAGCGGCAACAACTCCGCCTAAGAGCCGCCTGACCCCCCCTAGTCAGCATCGGCAGCAGCGCCCCGGTCAGCGCTGCTGCCGATGCTTTTTCACTGCCCCGACTCGTCCAGCAGAGCCCGGCGATCCTGGTGGAAGTAGGTGTATCCGGTGGTCAACGCGCACACGACCGAGGCGACCACCAGCATCAAGGTGCCGTTGACGATCAGGCTGATAGCACCGCCCACGGTCGCGCCGGCGACGAAGCTGGCGAACAGCAGGAAGTAGCCGAGCCAGTCCGATGCGCTTCCGCCGGCGATGTGGCGTTCGATGCCCTGGCCCATCTTGACCAGCGTGCCGGTCACATAACTCAGGGGAACCGACACCTCGCCATCCTTGACGAACGACGTGTTCAAAGCCCCAATGCCGAAGACCACCAGCATGATTGGCGCGAAATCGAGAGGATTGTCTTTCCACCCCTCATTGATGACGTCGACCACCGTGGCGGCCACCAGACTGCAGGTCGTCAGCACGGTCGGGCCGTGCGGATGCGCCACCCAGAAATGCCGCCTGCACACCGACGCGACCACCACGCCCGCCACGAAGCACAGCATCAGCACCGCGGCGGTGATCGACAAGACCACGTCGTGGCGGAAGTACCCCAGCACGGCGCGTTGGGCGTTCCCAGTCATGAACGTCACGAAATAGCCGGCGGAATGGGTAAAGGCCGTCGCCCCCAGCACGCCGGCCAGCCCGGCCAGCACCCACGACAACCGCGCCTCACTATCGAAAATCTCACTCGCCACACCGACATGCTTGCAGACCGCGGGCGGCGGGGCGGACGCTACGCAGCCGTGAGCCGCGCGATGGACCGCAGCGGGATCGGCAGCCAGCCGGGTCGATGCCGCGCCTCATAGCCGGCCTCGTAGACCGCCTTGTCGAGTTCGTAGGCGGCCAGCAGCAAGGCCGAATCCCGCGGGTCGATGCCCGACGCGGCGGCGTAGCCGTCGCAGAACGCGGTGCGGTTGCGCTCGACCCATTCGCGGGCTCGGGCGGCCAGTTGCTTGTCCGTGTTTTTAGGGCCCTGGTCCACGAGCGGGCCGTAGGCCGCGTACTCGAACGAGCGCAAGACCCCGGCGACGTCGCGCAGTGGGGAATCGGGTGCCCGCCGCTCGTCCAGCGGCTGACCGGGCTCACCCTCGAAGTCGATCAGCAGCCAGCTCTCCGGGGTACGCAGCACCTGTCCCAGATGCAGGTCGCCGTGTATCCGCTGCACGGTGATCGCCTCGTCGGCGAGCTTGCCGAATCGCTCTTCGATCGTCGGGGCGTACTCCCGCAGTTCCGGGACGAGCGCCACAGTCGACGACAGCCGCGCCAAGACGTTGTCCAGCGGGAAATTCACCTGCGCCGTCCCAAGACACTCCGCCAGGGTGGCGTGCACGGACGCGACGGCTTCGCCGAGCCGGTTGGACTCGCCGGCGAAATCGCCGCCGACTTCATAGGCATACAGATCGGCCTCCGCGAACAGGTCGCGCACGCTGGCGGTGGCCATCGCCCACCCCTCGGCCGCATTGGACGCGAACTCGGTGACCATGCCCAGTGGGCACGTCTGGTCACCGAACACATCCGGCGCGTCGATCTCGTAGGTGCCCAGCAGCCGAGCCACGTGCGGGTTGCCGGCCCGGCCCAGTACCCGGTTCAGTTCGATGTCGGGGTTGATGCCGCCGCTGACCCGACGGAAAACCTTGAAGATCGCGTCCCGGTCGAAGATCACGCTGGTGTTGCTCTGCTCGGCATCCGAGACGTGGGGCATCGCCTGCAGCGGGAGTTCGACGTCGGGTTCCTTGACGAACCTGAGCTCGGCGCCCGACGAGGCGCGCGCGGCCGACGAGTCGACCAGCGACAGCAGAAATTGCGGCGCGTCGGCGTCGTAGAGGGCGTCGATTCCGGTGCGGTCGTCGGCGGCGCCGATCGTGGCGACCGTGCTGTATTCGGACAGCGGCGCAAAGTCCCACCCCACGATCACCTGGTAACGCTCCGAGGAACCGTCGGCGTAGCGGGCGTCGACCAGCACCAGATCGAGGTCCTCCCGCAGCGGGACAACCAACCCGGCCTCGGCGGAGACCAGCTCCCGGTTGCGGCCGGCGTACCAACGCTGCTGTGGCAGCCACTCAGACCAAGGCAGCTTGGCTGGCAGACTCATGCGTTCTCCTCGGAAGGGGACAGCTGGAACCAGTAGAAACCGTGTCCCGGCAGTGTGAGCAGATAGGGCAAGTGGCCGATGCGCGGGAACTCCACCTGCCCGGTGAGTTCGATGGGCGTGTGGCCGCTCCAGTGCTGCAGGCTCAGCTCGATGGGCTGCGGAAATCGCGACAGGTTGTTGACGCACAGCACGGTGTCGCCGTCGTCTCCCGCTTGGCGCACGAACGCCAGGACCGACGGGTTCGACCCGCCCAGTTCCTCGAATGTGCCGATCGCGAAGGCGGCGTGGCGGCGGCGGACGGCCAGCATCGTGCGGGTGAAGTTGAGCAGCGAGGTCGACGTGTCGCGTTGGGCCTCCACGTTGACGGCCTGATAGCCATAGACCGAGTCCTGGCTCGGCGGCAGGTAGAGCCGACCGGGGTTGGCGGTGGAGAAGCCCGCGTTGCGGTCCGGTGTCCACTGCATCGGGGTGCGCACCCCGTCGCGATCCCCCAGCCAGATCACGTCGCCCATGCCGATCTCGTCGCCGTAGTAGAGGACGGGCGAGCCGGGTAGCGAGAGCAGCAACGCGGTGAACAGCTCGATCTGGTTGCGGTCGTTGTCCAGCAGGGGCGCGAGCCGGCGACGAATTCCGACGTTCGCCTTCATCCGCGGATCCTTGGCGTACTCGGAGTACATGTAGTCGCGTTCTTCGTCGGTCACCATTTCGAGCGTCAGCTCGTCGTGGTTGCGCAAGAAAATCCCCCACTGGGCCAGGTCCGGGATCTCGGGCGTCTGCGCCAGGATCTCCGAGATCGGAAAACGGGATTCGCGGCGGACGGCCATGAAGATGCGCGGCATCAGCGGGAAGTGAAATGCCATGTGGCATTCGTCGCCGCCGGTGCTGGGGTCGCCGAAATACTCCACGACATCGGCCGGCCACTGGTTGGCCTCGGCCAGCAGCACCCGGCCGGGAAACTCGTCGTCGACGACCTTGCGGACGCGCTTGAGGAACGCGTGCGTCTCGGGCAGGTTCTCGCAATTGGTGCCCTCGCGCTCGAACAGATAGGGCACAGCGTCCAGCCGAAACCCGTCGATACCGAGGTCGAGCCAGAAGCGGATGACGTCGATCATCGCTTCCTGCACGGCGGGGTTGTCGTAGTTGAGGTCTGGCTGGTGGGAGAAGAACCGGTGCCAGTAGAACTGGCGGCGGACCGGGTCGAACGTCCAGTTCGACTCTTCGGTGTCGACGAAGATGATCCGGGCGTCCGTGTACTTCTCGCTGGTGTCGCTCCAGACGTAGTAGTCGCCGTACGGCCCGTCGGGATCGCGGCGCGACTCCTGAAACCACGGGTGCGACTCCGAGGTGTGGTTCATCACCAGGTCGGTGATGACGCGGATGCCGCGTTGGTGGGCGGCGTCGAGCAGCGCGACGAAATCGTCGACGGTGCCGAACTCGGGTAGCACCTTGTAGAAGTCGCGGATGTCATAGCCGCCGTCGCGCAGTGGCGAGTCGTAGAACGGCGGCAGCCAGATGCAGTCGATGCCGAGCCATTGCAGATAGTCCAGGCGGTCGATCAGCCCACGAAGATCGCCGCAGCCGTCGGCGCTGGCGTCGAAGAACGCCCGGACCAACACCTCGTAGAACACCGCATGTTTGAACCAGGTCGGATCGGCGGGCAGTACGGCGGCGTCGCCGAAATCGTCGGCGCTCGGGTGCTCGACGACGCCCCCTTCCACGTGACTGCCCCCGGCGGGATGGTGTTCGACAGCGTCTCTTGCGTCGTTCATCAATTCCACGATGCCACGTGTACCCGAGGCCGGAGTTTTGGAATCACGCGGGGAAACTTCCCTGGCGGCAAGCGAATTAGCGTGCCGCCGGGCGGTATCCGCGCGGGAGTCAGGCCGGAGGTCCCTCCGCCAGCGTCACGTTCGCGGTGCGGTCACCGCCGTTTCCACGCAGGTGCACCACGATCGTGTCCCCCGGGTGATGGGGAACGAGCACTTCCGTCATCGCGGTGGCACCGGTGATCGGGGTGCCGTCGACACCGGTGATGACGTCGCCCGGTGCGATCCCGGCTGCCGCCGCGGGCCCACCGTTGACCACGCGTTCGACCCGTGCGCCGTTGCCACCGTTGTCCATCACGCCCAAGCCGAGGAATGCCGTCGGGCCGACGTGCACCGTGTTCGAGCCGGCGCCCGATCGGATCTGCCCGGCTACCGCCATCGCGGTACCGATCGGAATGGCGAAGCCCTGTCCCTTGGACATCTTGTAGCTGTCGGTGGCCGCGGTGTTCATGCCGATCACCTGACCGCTGTTGTTGACCATCGGACCGCCGGAGTCGCCCGGCCGGATCGGGGCGTCGGCCTGGATCAGGCCTCCCAGCGTCTCGTCGGCGCCGGTCAACGTGTCGGTCGCCGAGACCGTCTGGTTGAGCGCGATCACCTTGCCGCTCACCGCGCTGGGCGTCCCGCCCTGGCCGCCGGCGTTGCCGAGCGCCACGACAGGATCTCCGACGGCGACCCCGCCACCGATCGCGGCGTTGGGCAGCCCACCCCCGCCGCGCAGCTGCAGGACCGCGACATCGGCGCTTCGGCTATAGCCGACCACGTCGACGCCGTAGGTTTGGCCGTTGCCCACCGCGAACGCGCTGATGTCGGTGGCGCCCGAGATCACGTGGTTGTTGGTCAGCACGACACCGCCCGGATCGATGACGATGCCGGTTCCGGCGCCGACCGCGTTGTTGTAGCCGAACTTCGTGCTGATGTCGACCACCTGCGGCCCGACCTGGCCGACTATCGCCGAGGGGTCGAGCGGTATCAGGGGCCGGTCGGCGTACCGGTCGAGCGCGATGGACGGCCCGGACGGGGCGGCGGTCGCCGGCACCGTCGTCAGGCCCAGGCTCAGTCCGGCCACAGCCAGCACGCTGACCAGCCCTGTCCACCAGACTGGGCGGCGGTGCCCTTTGCTCATCCCCGTACCTCCTGCGTCGCGGTAAGAACCAGAATCGGCCCAGGCTCCGGGTCTGGGCGGCACTAATTACTCCGTACAACCGTAGTGCAGGTTGCTATGCAGAGCATTGGCAACTCCGGGATCTTCGCCGATCTCCGAGCGCGTTCAGCCTGGTCGTGCCGGAGAAATGGGATGCGCGAGATGGCGGCTGACATCGCCGATCATGTCGATCATGGTCAGGTCGCGGAAGGAGAACCGCCAACGGCCGTCGACGCGTTCGAAGCGGTCGTGGTAGCGGCCGGCGACGATCGTCTGCAGCGGGGACTCGTCGGTCTGTTGCAGCACCGTGTAGTAGCTGCGGCAACTCGCGGTACCGGCCTCCTCGTCGACCTCGATGATCGGATTGGTGGTCACGTGCTTGGTTCGGGGCGTCCCATCGGCGTACAGGACGATCAGTGACTTCCAGATCCTCAGCAGCTGGGCCGCATCGACGGTCTCCTCGGCTGCGACCCGGATGCGGGCGTGCCCGAACAGCTCGGCCGCCCCGGCCAGGTCGCCACTGTCGATGCATTCGGCGTACCGATACAGGAGGTTGGTGATCTGGGTCTCCGCCCGCATGCGGCTAACCTAGCCCAGCTCCTTAGCTGACTTCTAAGCTGACGTCGTGGGCGAATTCGACCCTTTGGTCAGATTCACACAGTCCCCGGTAGCCCGGCTGGCCACGGTCGCGCCCGACGGCAGACCTCATCTGGTGCCGGTGGTGTTCGCCCTCGACGATGACGCCGCCGGCGACCATGGCGTCGTCTACACCGCGGTCGATGCGAAACCGAAAACGACGCAACGGCTGCGCCGATTGGCCAACATCGAAAGCAATCCACAGGTCAGCTTGCTCGTCGACCACTACGCCGACGACTGGACGCGGCTGTGGTGGGTCCGCGCCGACGGTGTGGCCGCGATTCATTCCGACGGCCCGGCGATGCACACGGGGTATCGGCTGCTGCGCGCGAAATACCCTCAGTACCAATCCGTTTCGCTGAACGGTGCGGTCATCGCGGTCACCGTGCGCCGCTGGGCAAGCTGGCACGCCTGAGCGGGCGGCGTCGGCACGGCCTGCCGGTCCTGCGCGATTCGCGCCGGCCAACCCGATTGTGACCGGCAGGTGGCCTTGTGTTGGGCGGCAGTTGGGGGAAAAGTTGCTTACGCGATAGCGACCCTGTGCCGAGCGAAGCGAGCCAGCGGAACTGGAGGAACGTCATGGCGGAAAAGGCGAACGCTTCCCAGGGGGCGGGAGCCGCTCCCACCGCGAACAGTCCACGCGATGTGCGCAACGTGGTGCTGGTGGGGCCGTCGGGCGGCGGCAAGACCACGCTGGTCGAGGCTCTGCTGGTGGCCTCCGGGGTGTTGACCCGAGCGGGCTCGGTGGTGGACGGCACGACGGTGTGCGACTACGACGACGCGGAGATCCGCCAGCAGCGGTCGGTGGGCGTCGCGGTGGCGTCGCTCTCGCACGACGGCATCAAGGTCAACCTGGTGGACACACCCGGGTATGCCGATTTCGTGGGTGAGCTGCGGGCCGGGCTGCGGGCCGCGGATTGCGCACTGTTCGTGATCGCGGCGAACGAGGGCGTCGACGAGCCGACCAAGTCCCTCTGGCAGGAGTGCGACCAGGTCGGCATGCCCCGCGCGGTGGTGATCACCAAGCTCGACCACGCCCGGGCGAACTACCAGGAGGCACTGGCCGCGGCGCAAAATGCGTTCGGGGACAAGGTGTTACCGCTCTACCTGCCGACCGGACTGCCCAGCTGCAGCGGTCTGATCGGGTTGTTGTCGCAGACGTATTACAAGTACGAGAACGGCAAGCGGACGACGCAATCGCCGGAGGAGTCGGACGCCGATCGGATCGAGGAGGCACGCGGCACCCTGATCGAGGGAATCATCGAGGAGTCCGAGGACGAGTCCCTGATGGAGCGCTATCTCGGCGGCGAGACGATCGACGAGTCGGTCCTGATCGAGGACCTGGAGCGGGCCGTTGCCCGCGGTTCCTTCTTCCCGGTCATCCCGGTCTGCAGCGGCACCGGCGTCGGCACCCTGGAATTACTGGAGATCGCCACCCGCGGATTCCCGTCTCCGATGGAACACCCGCTACCGGAGGTCTTTACGCCGCAGGGCGCCCCGCACGCCCAGCTGGCCTGCGACGCCGATGCGCCCCTGCTGGCCGAGGTGGTGAAGACGACGTCGGACCCCTACGTCGGCCGGGTCAGCCTGGTCCGGGTGTTCTCCGGGACCATCAGGCCCGACGCGACGGTTCACGTGTCGGGCCATTTTGCGTCGTTCTTCGGCGGCGCCAACGGGAACGGGCATTCGCACCCCGACCATGACGAGGACGAACGCATCGGTGTTCTGTCCTTCCCGCTCGGCAAGCAGCAGCGCAACGCGCCCGCGGTCGTGGCGGGCGACATCTGCGCGATCGGCAAGCTGAGCCGCGCCGAAACCGGCGACACGCTCTCGGACAAATCCGAACCCCTGGTGCTGAGGCCCTGGACCATGCCCGAGCCGCTGCTGCCGGTCGCGATCCAGGCGCACGCCAAAACCGACGAGGACAAACTGTCGGTGGGGCTGGGACGGTTGGCCGCCGAAGACCCGGCGCTGCGCATCGAACAGAACCAGGAAACACACCAGATCGTGCTCTGGTGCATGGGTGAAGCGCACGCCGGCGTTGTCCTCGACGCGCTGTCCAACCGATACGGCGTGACGGTGGATACCGTGGAACTCCGGGTGCCGCTGCGAGAAACCTTCAGCGGCAAGGCAAAAGGCCACGGCCGTCACATCAAGCAATCCGGCGGACACGGCCAGTACGCGGTGTGCGACATCGAGGTGGAGCCGCTGCCGGAAGGCTCCGGGTTCGAGTTCGTCGACAAGGTGGTCGGCGGCGCGGTGCCGCGCAACTTCATCCCGAGCGTGGAGAAGGGCGTCCGCGCGCAGATGGAAAAGGGTGTGCACGCGGGTTATCCGGTGGTCGACATCCGCGTCACGCTGTTCGACGGCAAGGCCCACAGCGTGGATTCCTCGGACTTCGCGTTCCAGGCGGCGGGTGCGCTGGCGCTGCGGGAGGCGGCCGCCGCGACGAAGGTGACCCTGCTCGAACCGATCGACGAGATCTCGGTGCTGGTGCCCGACGACTTCGTCGGTGCGGTGCTGGGTGACCTGTCGAGTCGTCGCGGCCGCGTGCTGGGTACCGAGACCGCCGGCCACGAACGCACCGTGGTGCGGGCCGAGGTACCCCAGGTCGAGTTGACGCGGTACGCGATCGACCTGCGCTCACTGGCCCACGGGGCCGCGTCGTTCACACGGTCGTTCGCCCGCTACGAGCCCATGCCCGAGTCGGCGGCCGCCAGGGTGAAGACGTCGGCCTGATCTTCATGTCGACGATCAACGGCCTTCCCGCGCACATCCTGTTCAACCATTTCGTCGTCGTGCTGGCTCCGCTGGCGGCGATCCTGGCGATCCTCTGCGCGCTGTGGCCCGCCGCGCGGCGCCGGCTGATCTGGCTGGTTCTTGTGCTGGCCGTGGTGACCCTCGTCCTGACGCCCATCACGACCAACTCGGGTGCGTGGTTGCGCGACAAGCTCGGTCCGTCTCCCGCGATCAAGAACCATCAGGAACTCGGCGAAACGCTCGTCTACCTGGTAGGGGCGCTGGTGGCCACCGTAATCGTGCTGGCCGCTGTGCACATCCGCCAGGCGCGCGGCCGCGCCGTGAACCTCGGTGTGCGCACCGTCGTGGGACTGCTGGTAATCGCCGCCGCGGTGGCAACGCTGGTGCAGGGCTACCGGGTCGGCGAATCGGGTGCGCGGGCCGCATGGGGAACCGTCGCGGCGGCTCACGCCTTCGGGCCGAACTGTTCGGCTACCGCCCGGCGGTCGAGCGAGCCCTTCGGGGTATGCGGCAGTTCGCTCGCCTCCTGAAATTCCACGGGAATCTCGAAGGGCGCCAACCGATCCCGGCAGAAGTCGGCTAACCCCTCCGGCGTCGGCGAAGCTGACTCCCGGGGCACGATCACCGCGGCCACCTTCTCCCCGTACAACTTGTCCGGAACGCCGAACACAGCCACCTCCATGATGTCGGGATGGCTCGCCAGCACGCCCTCGACGCGCTCCGGTGAGATCTTCTCACCGCCCCGGTTGATGAGTTCCTTGATCCGGCCGCGAATGATCAAATCGCCTGCTGCCGAAACCGATCCGAGATCGCCGGTACGCAGCCATCCGTCGGTGAAGTTGGCGGCGGTGATGGCCGGGTCGCCGAGGTAGCCGCGCACCACCGTGGGACCGCGCAGCCACACCTCCCCCACGCGATCGCCGGACCCGTTGATCCGGATCTCGGGCCCGGTCGACCTACCGACGAGACCCGTTGTCGCCGCCGGGTTTTCGATGTCGTCGATGCCCGTGGTGGCCACCTGGTGGGTGGCCTCGGTCATGCCGAAAGCACACACCACGGGCGCCGAGAACTCCGCTTGCAGCGCCTGCGCCGTTTCCGGGGTGAGCGGGGCGCTGCAGCTGCGGATGAAGCGCAACGCGGCTCGCTTGCTACCGGACCGATCGGTCGCGGCACGCTCCAACAGGATCTGGTGAATCGTCGGGACCGCCGTGTACCACGTGGCCTGGACGGCGTCGATGTCGTCCCAGAACGTGTGGGCCGAGAACCGCCCGCGGGCAGGCAGCAGCACCGTGCCCCCCGATGCCAGGGTCGACAGCAGGGCGGCCAGCAGCCCGTGGCCGTGGTAGAGCGGCATCACCGCGACGGTCGCGTCCTGCGGGCCGAGCCGGTAGCCGGCGATGATGGCCCGCACAGACGCGGCGATGTTGCCGCGGGTCCAGGGGACCATCTTCGGCGCGCCGGTGGTGCCGCCCGTGAACATGATCATCGCGTCGTCGTCCCGGAGCCCCTCGGGCTTGGGCACGTCGCGGTTCGGCGGTGCGGCGGCGTCGAGGGTCACGGCAACGGTGTCGTCGTGTGTGGTCACCGCGATCGGCCACCACCGCAACTCAGGGTCGTCCATGTCGCCCTGACCGTCGGGGTCGTCGACGAGGACGACAGCGGCGCCTGCGGCCGCGCATCGGGCGCGCTGCTCAGCGACGGGCAACGCCGGGTCCAGCGGGACGGCGACCAGGTCCGCCCGCGAGGCGGCCAACAAGCCGACAACGAATTCGGTGTTGCTGGCAGCGCGCAGCGCGATCCGGTCGCCTCGCGTGATGCCGGCGTCCTGCAGCCGCTTGGCCAGGTCATCGACCAGTCGTGTCAGGTCGCGGTAGCTGATCGGTATCCGGTCGGCGGTGACGACCAGCGCGGGAGCCTCGGGCCGCCGGGACGCGGCGACCTCGACCAGGTCGGCGATGCGCGGGCTCGCGGATTCATCGGACATATTGGCACCATGCCCATTCGGCACCCCGTTCGTCCAATACCGATCCGCTGACAATCGATAATCGGGAGCTATCGAATGGGCCGGCAATGTCGATAAGCGGCGTGAATCGCTGCATAGCGGCTTGGTCTTGGACACCGGAAGGGCTTCCGGACCACAGTGGTGACAACGCATTCGCGAGGCAGAGGAGCCGCCAGCATGAGTACCGTTTCGGGATCTCCCGGCGCAGGGCCGCAGTCGACGAGCTTGACCGACGGCTTCCACCTTGTGGTGGACGCGCTCAAGGCCAACGACATCGACACCATCTATGGAATAGTCGGCATCCCGATCACCGACCTCGCCCGCACCGCCCAGGCGTCGGGCATCCGCTACATCGGCTTTCGGCAGGAGGCCTCGGCGGGCAACGCGGCCGCCGCCGCCGGGTTTCTCACCCGGCGCCCCGGTATCTGCCTCACGACGTCGGGGCCCGGCTTCCTCAACGGCCTGCCTGCGCTGGCCAATGCCACGACGAATTGTTTTCCCATGATCCAGATCTCGGGATCGAGCAATCGCGCGGCGGTGGATTTGCAGCGCGGTGACTACCAAGACCTCGACCAACTCAATGCCGCAAGGCCTTTCGCGAAGGCGGCGTACCGAATCGGCCGTATCGAGGACATTGGCCGCGGCGTCGCGCGCGCGATGCGAACCGCGATCTCCGGCCGCCCGGGCGGGGTCTACCTCGACATTCCCGGCGAGATTCTGGGCCAGGCCATGGACAGTTCCGCCGCAGCGGACACGATCTGGCGCGTCGTCGACCCCGCGCCGCGCCAGCTGCCGGCGCCGGAGGCGGTCGATCGTGCCCTCGACGTGCTCGCGCGGGCGCAGCGACCGCTGATCGTCCTCGGTAAGGGCGCGGCGTATGCGCAGGCGGACAGCGTCATTCGGGAATTCGTGGAAGCCACCGGAATCCCGTTCCTGCCGATGTCGATGGCCAAGGGACTGCTGCCGGACTCCCACCCGCAGTCCGCCGCGGCCGCGCGCTCGCTGGCGATCGCGCGCGCGGACGCGGTCTTGCTGGTCGGGGCGCGGCTCAACTGGCTTCTCGGCCACGGAGACTCGCCGCAATGGTCCGCCGATGCCGCGTTCATCCAAGTCGACATTGCGGCATCGGAGTTCGACAGCAACCAGCCGATCGCGGCTCCGCTGGCCGGCGACATCGGGTCGGTGATGGCGGCGCTGCGGGACGGCCTGGGCGCCCATCGGGTCGCCGTGCCCCCGGAATGGACCGGCGAGCTAGCCGATCGCAAAGAGCGCAACGACGAGAAGATGCGCGAGCGACTGGCCGAAGACCCGCACCCGATGCGGTTCTACAACGCGCTCGGCGCGATTCGCTCTGTGCTGCAGGAAAACCCGGAAGTCTATGTGGTCAACGAGGGAGCCAACGCGCTCGACCTGGCCCGCAACGTGATCGACATGCAGCTGCCGCGACACCGGCTCGACACCGGAACGTGGGGCGTGATGGGTATCGGCATGGGCTACGCCATCGCAGCCGCGGTCGAAACCGGCAAGCCCGTCGTCGCGATCGAGGGCGACAGCGCCTTTGGCTTCTCCGGGATGGAAGTCGAGACTATCTGCCGGTATCGCCTGCCGGTGACGGTCGTCATCCTCAACAACGGCGGCGTGTACCGCGGCGACGAAGCGCCGAAGGGAAATGACCCGGCGCCGACCGTGCTGCATGCCGGCGCCCGCCACGAGTTGATCGCAGAAGCGTTCGGCGGCAAGGGATACCACGTCACCACGCCGCCGGAGCTGCGGTCGGCGCTGACCGAGGCGCTCGCCTCGAACGGCCCCGCGATCATCGACTGCGGACTCGACCCGGCAGCGGGGGTGGAAAGCGGTCATCTGGCGAGCCTCAATCCGACCAGCGCGGCGGTCAGCGCCGACGCGTGATTCCGAGCAGCTGCGTGTCGAAAAACTCGTCGAGCGCCAGTTGTTGCGCGGACGCGACGAGCGCGCGGGCAACCGGTGATCCCGGCCCGGCGGAGTTGGTGGCCAAGGCGATCTCGGCTTTCAGCACCGGATCGACCATTTCGACCGCGCGAATCTCCGCCGCCAGCGGCGACGTCCACAACCACGTGTGCGGGACGATGCACGCCCAATTGCCACTGGCGACTTGAGCGAATAACGATGCGACGGAGTCGGTCTCGACTTGCGGCGTGACCGTCAGGCCGTGGCCGGCGAAGGCTTCGTCGATGATCTGGCGGTCCCGCATGTCCGCGGTGAGCAAGGCGAGCGGCAGCTGGGCGGCGTCCGGCCACGTCAGTGTCGATGCGCCGGAGGGCAACATCTCCGCCGACGACAGCAGCACGTAGCGCTCCTGGTAGAGCGGCACCAGGTCCACGTCGTGAGCGTCTTCGGGCGCGGCATGCACGATGGCGGCGTCCAGCTCGAATTCGCGCAGCCGCCGGTACAGCTCCGCGGCGGCCAGCCGGGAATTGATCTGCACCTTCGCCAACGGATGCGCCGAACAGAACGCCGAGAGCACCAGCGACGCCGTCGTCGAGGCGGTGGGAACCGTACCCAGCCGAAGCGTGCCGGTGATACCGGACCGCACGGCATCCACCTCGGCTTTGAAGGCATCGTGCTCGGCGAGAATCCGCTTGGCCCACACGACCAATCGCTCACCTTCGGGCGTGAGGCCCTCGAAGCTGTGCCCGCGGTTGATCAGGGTCACGTTCAGTTCGCGTTCCAGCTTGGCGATCGCGGCGGACAGCGCGGGTTGCGACACATAGCATTTCTCTGCGGCCCGGGCGAAGTGGCGTTCCTGGGCGACCGCAACAAAGTACTCCAGCTGACGGAAGAGCACGGGCACCTCCTCGGCCTTCCCCGCACCGCTATCGCTGAGGCTAACGCCTCGCTCAAAAGGCAGCCAACGGCGATCTCGGCCAGATTTCGCACCCTTGCCGCCGATGGCATGGCATAGATCGACGTTCGGTCGCAGGTCAGGACGTTGCGTCCAGCGAAAGCCAGTGTGCTGACCCCTCTTTCGTGGGCATGTCTCGGGCTGCGGGCGCGCCGCCGTGCGTGGCTTCGGAGGGGTGCACCCGATCGTTTGCCGGTGGTCCGCAGCCCGGTGATCGGATCGAACTCAACGGGTAATCGGGTCGTTATCGCCACGTACCTGGCGGCGATGTGTATGTTTGCTAAAACCCGTAAAGGGTAGACAGTCAGTACAATAACGTTGTGTTGATCGCACCATCTCGAAGGGCGGACGCCATGCGTCGTATGGTTCGTTATCTATTCGTTATGGTAGCGATCGCCGGCATGGGCCTGCTGGGCAGCGCCGCCCGCGGCGTGGCCGCCGTCCCGCTGCCCCAACCGATTCCCACAGTCGCGACCGTTTCGCCGGCCGATGGCGCCGTGGTGGGCGTGGCGCACCCGGTAGTGGTGACGTTCACTGCGCCCGTCACCGATCGCGTTGGCGCTGAGCGGACCATCCACGTCAGCTCGCCGAGCAACGTGCCGGGACACTTCGAGTGGGTCGACAACAATGTCGTGCAGTGGGTTCCGAACCGCTATTGGCCCGCCCACAGCCACGTCTCGGTGGGTGTGCAGGCCCTGACGACCGGCTTCGACACCGGTGACGCGCTACTCGGTGTTGCCAGCGTGTCCGAGCACACGTTCACCGTCAGCCGAAACGGCGAGGTGCTTCGCACGATGCCGGCATCCATGGGGAAGCCCACCCGCCCGACACCGATCGGCAATTTCACCGCGCTGTCCAAGGAGCGCACCGTGCGGATGGACTCGCGGACCATCGGTATCCCGCTGAGTTCGCCCGAGGGATACAACATCATCGCGTCGTACGCGGTCCGCATCACGAACAGCGGCGTCTACGTGCACTCGGCCCCCTGGTCGGTTGACTCGCAAGGCCATGCGAACGTCAGTCACGGATGCATCAACCTGAGCCCGGACAACGCCGCGTGGTACTTCAACCAGGTGAACGTCGGCGATCCCGTCCAGGTCATCGCCTAGCTGCCCCAACATCGCTGCGGGTGAAGACATTCCGCGCGACCGCGGCGTCTAGCCACCTACCTCAGCTGGGCGGCAACCCGCTCTTGATCGCCGCGTCTTGCTTGCGGCCGATGTCTGTCGCCATGCCCGGATCGATGGGATCGTTGGGCGCACTGTCGAATTCCAGGTTGACCAGCGCCTTGCCCTCGCTGAACAACAGCACCGTCACCGCCTGGGAGTTGTCCGGCGATGTCCCGGAGATCATTGCCCCGTTGGATCCCACGTCGACCGGCTGCCACGTGCCGCTGACTTTGCCCGCGTAGTTCGCCTTGGTGTTCTCGATGCCGGCCGCCGCGGTCTGGGGATCGGCGACGATCAAGATGGTGTCCCCGATTCGGCGGCTGTTGTCGGCGTTGGCGAACAACTGCGCAACCCCGGGCGCATTGTTGGGATTCAGCACGGGTGGTTGGGGTGTGGTGAGGTCCGGGCCGATGTCGCTCGGCTTGATCAGCAGCCCACTGTAATCCGTGGTCTGTCCGGGCGACGGGCCGGTTACCGCGGTGGACGCGGTCGATGACGCCGTGGCGCTCGACGTGGCCGAGGACGACGTCGCCGGGGTCTTGTTGTTGCCGCAGCCTGCGATCGCGGCGCCTACCGCAAGGGCGGCGACGCTCAAGCCGGCGACGGTTGTCCGAGCAAGCTCCATGGACATTCCTTCCCTGCCAATCCGCTGACGGCACAACACCAGCGCATACGAACATACGCGCAAATTTCTCCGGCGGGCACGCAGAATCCGCGGCCTATGCTGGCGTGGGCAAGCGTTTGGGCGAAGGAGAACGAGATGACGGCTGCGACGGCGCGCGCCGTACGGTTCGACCGTTACGGGGGCCGTGACGAGTTGTATGTGGCGGACATCGACATGCCGGAGCCGGGGCCGGGCGAGGTGGTGGTGGAAGTTCGCGCGGCCGGCATCAACCCCGGCGAGGCCGGTATCCGGGTCGGGGCGATGCACGACATGTTCCCCGCCACGTTTCCGTCCGGCGAGGGCAGCGACCTTGCCGGCGTCGTGACCGCCGTAGCGCCGGGAGTCACCGAGTTCGAGGTCGGCGACGAGGTGCTGGGTTTCAGTTTCCGGCGATCCAGCCATGCCACCCACACCGCGGTTCCCGTCAATCAACTGATCCGCAAACCTCCCGAATTGAGTTGGGAGGTCGCGGGTTCGCTCTACGTCGTGGGTGTGACGGCGTATGCCGCCGTCCGGGCCGTCGCGCCCCAACCGGGCGAGACTGTGGCCGTATCGGCGGCGGCGGGCGGGGTCGGCAGCCTTGTCGTACAACTGCTGGTCCTGCGCCAGGCGCGGGTGTTGGGCATCGCAGGGCCGGGCAACGCCGACTGGCTGCGCGCGCACGGCGTCGTCCCGGTCGTCTATGGGGAAGGCCTGGCCGACCGGCTGCGAGAGGCCGCCCCGAACGGAATCGATGCGTTCATCGACTTGTTCGGTCCGGACTACGTCCAGCTCGCAGTCGATCTCGGCGTGGCGCCCGAGCGGATCGATACCATCATCTCGTTTCAGAAGGCGGGCGAAGTCGGCGCCAAGACCGAGGGCAGCCAGGAGGCGTCGACCCCGGAAGTGCTCGCCGAAATCGCCCACCTGGTCGCCACCGGTGCCCTTGACTTCGACATCGCCGCAACCTACCCGCTGGACCGGGTCGCCGACGCCTTTGAGGAGCTCGAACAGCGGCACACGCACGGGAAAATCGTTCTGCTGCCCAACGATTCGCGGTAGTTGCGCGACACCGGCCGGACGATGGAACGAATCACCGCCGGTCGTCGACCGGGGGGTGGCCACCCAACGAGGCGGTAACCACCGCGATCGGCATCCGTGACACGTACAGGTTGGCCCGCTCCTGGGGAGTCAGCGCGCTGCGGGCGCGCAACTTGTCAGCCAGCAGCCGAGCCGACCGCAGGAACGCCCATCCCTGCCGACGGGTCCGACCGGTAACACGGTGCGTAACAACGAAAGCCATGATCTTTCTCCTTCTGGAGGCCCGATCGGCTCATGGCATTCGGGCATGCACGCCACTTCAGGCGGACAAAGCAATGCCGGAACCGGGTCGGGGCAAGGGGTATCTCGGATAGGGACTATCGCCGGGACTCATCTCGCCCTCACCTCCTCACGGCCGGGACACACGCGGGTGTCGTCACCTCGGTAACGGAAGAGGAAATGACCGGCGTAACAACGCCGGTCGCACCCCTCTCGTCGGAGCTTTGGCACTGCACGGCGTATCCGGAACATCTCCGGAAGCCACTTGGGCTCAACCCTTGGGTCCGGGAAGAGCTGTCCTGACCCGGGGCGTCTCTCGACGTTCGGGGTCAGTGGCCTGTATCCGTGCAGACGCCTCACCTACCGAGGTGCTTGCCCGTCAATGCTGACATGGGGCTCGCTCCTCGTCAAACTCGGCGCGCGGTCACGGCCTACCCTCGTGGGCATGGCCACAACTTTGCAGGACCCTCGGGTCGCGACCGTTCTCGACCGGATGTACAACGAAGCGAAAAACCAGATGTCGCTCTTGCGGGAGCGGCGCGATCAGTTCGCCCGGCCGATGACCACCGCGGAACGCGCCGAGGCGATGAGCGAGTTCTACATCCCGGTGACCCCCGAAGCCGGCCGCCTGCTGTACGCGTTGGTGCGCGCGACGCGTCCGACCACGGTGGTCGAATTCGGGATGTCGTTCGGCATCTCGGCCGTTCATCTGGCGGGCGCGGTGCGCGACAACGGCATCGGCCGAGTGGTCACCACCGAGCTCAGCGAGACCAAGATCGCCGCTGCGAAGAAAACCTTCGCCGAGACCGGCCTGGACGAGGTCATCACCATTCTCGAAGGCGATGCCCTCACCACGTTGCAGCACCTGGACGGGCCTGTCGAGTTCGTCCTGCTCGACGGTTGGAAAGATCTGTATCTGCCGGTGATTGAGCTGCTCGAACCGCGCCTGCCCACGGGTGCGTTGATCGTCGCCGACAACACCAGCGCGGCGGACACCGGTCCCTACCTCGAGCTCGTGCGCAATCCCGACAACGGCTATACCAGTTTCAATTTTCAGGTCCGCGAAAGCGACAGCATGGAAATCAGCTGCCGCACAAACGATTAACGCCTACCTCAGCGATTCCTCGAGCCACGGCGTCAGCCACTTCACGCCTTCCGGGGTGAGGTGCACGCCGTCGCTGCGCACCTTGATTCCGTCGACCTTGGCGGTGTACACACCGTCCGGACACAGCTTCTTGTTCAAGTCGAGGATCTGGACGCCCTTGTGGTGGCTAACCGTGTTGCGCAGCATGGTGTTCCACTGGTTGACCCGGTCCGGCTGGTCCTCCGGGTACAGGCGGCCATCCGGCTTTTCGCCGCCGCGGCTGTAGGGCACGGTCGCCACCACCACGCGAACCCCCGGCACGCTCACGATGTTCAGCGCCCGGTCGAGCTCACCGTTGAGGTACGCGTCGAAGGTCGGATCGCCGATGTGGGTCCACTGCCCCTCGTTCACCCGGTCGACGGTCTCCCAGCGGCCGATGATGAGCAGGGCGACGTCCGGCTGGTCCTGGCCGACCTGCGTCGACCAGCGCGTCGGCCAGGTGTCGCATTCCGCTCTTTGCTCCAGCGTTTGGCCGATATACCGGTACGGCGTGCCGCGCACCAGGCTGCAACCGATGACGGTGTGGTCGAGGAAAGCGAATCCGGGCGTCGGCGGTAGATAGTGCATCCAGGTCCAGCCGATCGAATCGCCGAACACCGAAACGGTGAACGGGCGGTTGGGATCTCGAGGCCGCGGGCGAACCACGCCGGGCGGCGACGGCGACACCGCCGCGACGGAGGAAACCCCCGGCGGCAAACCGGTCTCCCGTAGCGCGGGCCCGGTTCCCACCGGGACCAGAAACAAGGTGATCGCGGCGGCGCTCGCCACGGTGGCAGCCGCCAGCGGCAACAGCGGTACCCGCTCCGGTCGCCAGCGCCGGATCGGTTGCTCGATCAGCCACCACGATGCGGCGGCCACGGCCACCGTGGCGGCACACCGGGCGGCGAACAGCGGCAGCCCGGTCCAGCCGGTTCGTTCCCCGTTGAGTGCCAAGAAGATTGGCCAGTGCCACAGATAGACGCCGTAGGAAATGGTGCCGAGCCACACCAGTGGTGGCGTGGCCAGGATGCGGGCGATGACGCCGCGCTGTTCCATCGCCACCGGCGCGACCACCAACACGGCCGCGATCGCGACCGCGATCAGCAGACCGTGGCGGAACTCACCGACATTGCCCGTCGCGTAGTGTGTGGCGGCCGCCAGAACGGCCACCCCGACAAACGGCAGGGCGCGCGCGGTGCGACGCCCCCACCGAGTCCGGATCATGCACCAGCCGCGGTTCAGCGACGGCCAATCCCGAACCAGCAGAGCCGCCGCCGCGGAGCCGACCAGCAACGCCTGCGCGCGGGTGTCGGTGCCGAAATAGATTCGGTCGCGGGTGCTGTCGGAGACGAACACGATGGCCGCCGCGGCCGAAACCAGCGCCCCCAACGTCGCGATCACGAACACGGCGAAGCGGACCCCGCCCACGGTCGCCCGCATGAAGTAACGCCTGGCCCGCGCCGCCAACAGCAGCGTGACCGCGATTAGCAGCACCGGCCAGACGAAGTAGTACTGCTCCTCCACCCCGAGCGACCAGGTGTGCTGCAGCGGTGAGGGCGGGGCGCCCTGCGTGAAGTAGTCGGTCTTCTGGGCCACAAACCGCCAATTCGCGATCCACAGGAACGCCGCGACCGCGTCGTCCCGCAGTCCGTTCAGGGCCTGGTAGGGAAGGAGTTCGCGGGCCGCCCCCACGGTGATCACCATCAACACCAGCGCGGGCAACAGCCGGCGGGCACGGCGAATCCAGAAGCCGGTCAGCTCGATACGGCCGCTGCTCCTGAGCTCGTCGAGTAGCAGCGAGGTGATCAGGAAGCCGCTGAGGACGAAGAAGATGTCGACGCCGATGAACCCGCCGCTCACGCCGGGGATGCCACCGTGCCCGACGAGCACCAGCGCGACCGCTATCGCGCGAAGCCCGTCCAGCGCGGGAATGCCGCTGCGCCGTTCCGGTTGGTCCCAGATCGCCAGCCGACCGACACGTCGCACGGGAGCGACCCACCGGGGCCGCCGAGCAGAAGGCGCCGGTGCGGGATGCCTCCCGCCCGGATCAGTGTCCGCTGTTAACGCGCCCTGGCCCATGCCGATGCGTCGCTGCCCCTCCTCTTGATCGCAGCCAGCCTAGTGGCGTCGCGGGCGGATTCAGGAGATAGACACGCGAAGACACGCAACGGTTTCCGGTTGCGGCGGCCCCATTTTCGGGTTATGCCGGCGCGCCCGGATTCGCGTCTGCGGGCGCCAGTCCGAGTTCTTCGAGTACCTCCGCGGTGTCCGCGCCCAACTCCGGAGCGGGCCCGGCGACGCGGCCCGGTGTCCGGGAAAACCACGTCGGCACACCGGGGAATCGCACCGGGCCGTGGACCGTGTCCAGCGTCTCGAAAAAACCGACGGCGTTGAGGTGGTCGTCGTCGAACAAGGTCGCCGGGCTGGACAGCGCCGCGGCGGGGATCTGAAGGTCGCGAAAGAGGTCGAGCCATTCCTGGGTCGTTCGCTGCACCAGCGTTTCGGCCAGTAGCGCGTACACGGTGTCGATCTGGCGCGAGCGCCGCTCGAGCGTGCCGTAGAGATCGCTGGCCCACGGTGGCCGCACGGCTTCCATGAACGCGGCCCAGTGCTTGTCGTTGTAGATCAGTGCCGCGATGTACCCGTCGCTGGTGCGGTACGGCCGCCGGTTGGGGGCGACCGTGCGGGGATAGACCGCCGGGCCCAGCGGCGGGTCGAACATGGCGCCGTTGGCGTGTTCGACGAGCATGAACGAGGCCATCGTCTCGAACATGCCGACCTCGACCTCTTGCCCCTCCCCGGTGCGCTCGCGGTGGAACAACGCCATCATGGTGGCGTAGAGCGCGGTGAGCCCGGCGACTTTGTCGGCCAATATGGTTCCCACGTAATTGGGTTCGCCGGTCAGCTGTTCCTGCACGTAGGGCAGCCCGCACGCGGCCTGGATCGTGTCGTCGTAGGCCGGCAAATCTCCCTTCGGCCCACGCCGGCCGTACCCGTAGCAGTTCGTGTACACGATGGCGGGATTGATCGCGGCCACTTCGTCGTAGCTGAAGCCGAGCCGGGAGACCGCCTTGGACCGCATCGAGTGGATGAACACGTCGGCCTGTTCGATGAGCGCCCGCAGGGCGATCTTGCCGGAGTCGGACTGCAGGTCGAGGGTGACACCGCGCTTGCCGCGGTTGACGTTGACGAAGACGCCGCCCATGCCCCGCACCGGACCGACCGAGATGTAGCGCGTGTCGTCTCCCTGCGGCGGTTCGACCTTGATCACGTCGGCGCCCATGTCGGCCATGATCTGGGTGCAGTAGGGACCCATCACCATCGCCGTGAGGTCGATGACACGCACACCGGCCAGCGGTCCGGCCCCGTGGTCAGCCATGGCTGGCGCCTTCCCGGGTCGCTCGCGTGGCGGTGTCGAAGCTGTAGCGGATGTGGTCGGTATGACCATCGGGTACAACGGGAAAGACCAGCGGCGCAGCGAGATAACGGATGGCGTCGATCTGCTGGGCCACGTCCTCGATCGACCACGAGGGACGGTGCACGCCGGGGGTCTCCGCGACAACCGCTTTGGCCACCCGGCCCGCAATGGCGATCAGCATCTCACCGGTCACCGGGCAGGTTTCGTGCGCCAGCAGGCCCACCACCGGCGCCACCAACTCCGCGCCCATCGGTGGGTATGCCGAAATATCCAGGCCCTCAGCCATTCTGGTGACCGCCGACGGGACGATGACATTGCAGAGCACGCCGTCGGCGGCGCCTTCGAGTGCGACGACATTGGACAGCCCGATCAGGCCCGCCTTGGCGGCGGCGTAGTTCGCGACCGCGTGATTGCCGTACAGGCCGCCGATCGACGAGGTCAAGACGACACGGCCGTAGTGCGCGGCGCACATGACGGGGAATGCCGGCCGCACCACGTGGAAGGCCCCGCGCAGATGAACGTCGATGACCGCATCGAAATCCTCGTAGCTCATCTCCTTCAGCGAGGCACGCCGCACGTTGCCGGCGTTGTGGACGAGGATGTCGATCCGCCCGTAGTTCGCGAGTGCGGCTTGGATGATGGCTTGGCCACCTTCGGGCGTCGCCACCGAGTCAACGGATGCCACCGCGTCGCCGCCCGCCGCCGTGATCTCGGCGACCACCTGCCGCGCGGGACCCTCGTCGGTGCCGGATCCGGTCAGAGCGCCGCCGGTGTCGTTGACGACGACCTTGGCACCCCTGGACGCCAACAGCAGCGCGTACTCGCGCCCCAGTCCCCTGCCGCCGCCCGTCACGACGGCCACCCGATCGTCGAACCTGAGTTCAGCCATCACGATCCCAACGCGAGGCCATCCAGCTCACCGGTGGCGCGCCACGCGGCCAACAGGTCGCCGAAGGCGTAAAAGCCGGGCCCGTAGGGCTCACCCAGATGGGACCGGATCCCTTCGCCCTTCGCGGTTCCCATGCCACCGCCTTCGTTGTTGTAGTAGCCCGGTGTGCATTCCAGGTCGAACTGGCTGTTGTCGATCGCGGTGTCCCGGATGGTTTTGCACCATTCATCCTGCGCCTCTTGGGTGGGTTCGACCGTAGCCGCGCCGCGGGCCAACGCTTCGGAGATGATGTAGGCGATGTGCTCGCCCTGCAGTTCATAGTTGGCTGCGATGTTCGCCGAGATACCGACCTGGGTGAACCCGGTGAAGAACTGGTTGGGAAATTCGCGGCTGGTCATCCCGTGAAATGTCTTGTAGCCGTTGCGCCAGTGGTCGAAAAGCGACAACCCGCCTCGGCCGGCGATGGTGTCGATGGAGTAGCGGCGGCTGATCTCCGTCGTGATCTCGAACCCGCTGGCGTAGATGATGCAGTCGACTTCGTACTCGACACCGTTGACGACCAGACCCTTTTCCGTCGCCCGCTCCACGCCTTTCGTCGACGACACGTCGACCAGTGTCACGTTGGGACGGTTGAAGGTCGGAAGGTAGTCGTCGTTGGTGCATGGTCGCTTGCACAGGAAACGGTAGTAGGGCTTGAGCGCCTCGGCCGTGCCGGGGTCGTCGACGATGCTCTCGACCCTGCGCCGCAGGCGCTCCATGACTTTGTAGTCCTCTTCTTCGCGGATGGTCATGAACTGCTCGGGCGTCATCGACGCCGGGTCTTCGAGTGTGAGAACCCGCGCGGCGGTATTGCGGCCGAGCTCGGTCCAGAAGTCGCACACGTAGTCGGGTTGGCCCAGCGCCATTCCCTCGAACGTCCAGGCGTGGAAGTTGCGCTGCCGCTCCTTCTGCCAGCCCGGCCGCAGCGTTTTCACCCACTCGGGATCGGTCGGCGTGTTGTTGCGTGCGCCCACCGACGACGGCGTGCGCTGAAACACGTAGAGCTGTTTGGCATCCCGGCCCAGGAACGGCACGATTTGGACGGCGGTCGCCCCGGTGCCCACCACCGCGACGCGTTTGTCGGCGAGCTTGTGCAGCCCGCCGTTGCTATCGCCGCCGGTGTATTCGTAGTCCCAGCGTGACGAGTGAAAGCTGTGCCCCTTGAAGTCGTTGATGCCCGGAATGCCGGGCAGCTTGGGCCGGTGAAAGGGGCCCGACGCCATGACCACGAATCGGGCCCGGATGTCGTCGTCGCGATTGGTGCTGACCCGCCAGCGCTTGATGTCCTCGTCCCAGTGCAGGGCCCGGACCTGGGTGGAGAAGATCGCGGAGTCGTAGAGGCCGAAATGCTTTCCGATGCGCCGGCAATGCTCGTAGATCTCGGTGCCGTCGGCGAACTTCTTGCTCGGTATGTAGTTGAGCTCTTCCAATAGTGGTATGTAGCAGTACGATTCGTTGTCGCACTGCAGCCCGGGGAACCGGTTCCAGTACCAGACGCCACCGAAATCGCCGCCCAACTCGATGATCCGGACGTCGTCGACGCCGGCCTTCTTCAGATACGCGGCACACAGCAGGCCCCCGAAGCCACCGCCGAGCACGGCGACGTCGATGTCCTCCGAGATCGCGTCGCGGACCAGCGGCGGCGAGTGCGGGTCGGTTTCGTAAAACCCAGCAAAGTCGTCGACGAGTTCGATGTACTGTTTGGAACCCTCTGGGCGCAGCCGCTTTTCGCGCTCCTGGCGGTACTTTTCGCGCAACGCCGGGAGGTCGATGTCGTCCGGCGTCGGCGTGGGTGGGCAATCCGGATTCGTCATGCCAGCGCGTTCTCCGGGAGCGCGGCGGGGTGCAGCGGGGCCTCCATTTTCTGGACGGCCGGCAGCACCTCTTTGGCGAAGAGTTCGGTGCTCGCCATCGCCTCGGCGTAGGGCATGGTGCCGAACTGCGGAACGATCGTCAGCTCGCAGAACGAGCAGGCCCGCTGAGCGGCCTGGATCCGGTTGAAGATTTCCTCCGGCGTGCCGATCAGCAGATTGGAGGCGTGGTAGCCCGGCGTCTTGGACGGGCCTTTGGCTGCGCCGGCCTCGGGGCCCGTGACCGACGAGGCGAGGACCGCGGTGGCGCTGGCCTCCCGGGCCGCATAGGCTTCATAGCCCTTGACGCCCTTGAAGTTCGACGCGTCGGCGAATCCGTAATGCACGGTGACGTCGCGGTTGGCGGTCCAGATCCATTCTTCGGACTTGCCCGGATCGTCGGTCGTGCAATACATGAACATCACATTTTTCGGCTGGCACGGCCCCAAGCCTTCTTCCTTGCGGAACGTGTTCACTTTCTGCACTTCTCGTCCGGCGTCCTCGATCGGCTTGTTGCCCACGAACAGTGGCACCATGCCGCGTCGCGCCAGGATCTCCAGCGACTCCGCGGTCGATGACGAGCTGTAGATGCGCGAAAAGAGGTCGTCGCTTTGGGGTTCGGGCCGAAGCGACATTTCCGGCACGGTGAAGATCTCCCCCTCGTAGGAGAACCGCTCCCCGGACAGGGCCAGCTGCAGAATGTCTAGCGTCTCGTTGAACCGTTGCCGGCTTTCCTCACGGGGCACGCCGACGGCGTCGAACTCGCCCTTGGAGACCCCGCGACCGATTCCGATCGTCGTGTACCGGCCGTTGGACAGGATGTCGAGGTAGGCGATTTGGTGCGCCAGCCGCACCGGGTGCCACCACGGCGCGACGACGACGAAGGTGCCGAGGCTGACGCGTTCGGTGCGCCCGGCGAAATAGCTCAGGGCCTGAATCGGGTTGGGCGTCATGCCATATGGGGTCCCGCAGTGCTCCGGCATCCAGATGCCGTCGAAGCCGAGCGGTTCGGCGAGGTCGGCAATCGCGAGCGTGCCCTGCACGCACTCCCAGTCGGGGGTCGCGGGCGGGTCGGCGAAATTCCCGGCCAGCACGCGGTCCCAGTCGTGGGAGTTGTGCGATCCGAACCCAAGGTTGACTTTCACCGATCCATCTCTCTTTCCGGTTGGGGGGCGAGTTCGCGGGGCGCACCGGTGCCCATGTACTCGGCGAGGTTGCGGTGCAGGTTCGCGGTGCTGCGCTCCATGTAGGGGTTGGGCTTGGGGCCTCGGAAGCCGAGCGATTTCATGCCCTGCTGGACCGCGGCCATGTTGGAGAAGTCCTGGGGCAGGACGCTGCGCCAGTTCGGGTCGTCGGGTGGCGCGTATACCCATTCGGTCTGCGGCTCTTCGCCTTTCGGATACAGCTCGTAGCACGAGGCTTCGAAGATGCATTGGTCCGGGTCGTAGCCGTGAGGGCGGGCGCTATAGCACAGCGCGGTCGTCAGGCCCTGCCCGATCTGGAAGTTCGGGAAGATCTGCCACGCGGTGCCGCTGCGGGCCAGGTGCTCGGGGTCGATGGTGGGCCAGACCACGCCGCGCGCGGCATCGTCGCGCCGCGCCGAGGACAGCCAGTGCTCGAGCACCGTGCCGGGGGGTGCGTCCTCTGGCAGCTCGTCGACCAGCCGGCGGGCCGCCTCCACCAATGTTCTGGTGGTCGTGGCGTTGGTTTCCTCCAAGGTGTAGATCTGCATCTCGGCGGTCGAGACGCGCGGGTCCGCGCCGGTGCCGAGCCGGATCTTCGATTTGGTCTCTTCCAGCTCCGCGGGCGCGTCGTAGCCGATGTTGCTGTGCTTTCCCTGTGCCTTGGCCCAGCCGCGAAAGTTGCCGAATTTGTTGAACTGTGGATGTGTGGTCGCGACGTGGTAGGTCTCGTTGAAGGCCTCCATCGCGACCTTCCAGTTGCATTCGAAATGCAGCCACTTGCGCCATTTGCAGCGCATGTCCTGCAATCCGAACGGATCCAGCATGGTGGCGGCCGGCTCGAGATAGTCGCGCAGCGGCTCGCACCCGGGATCCATGTTGATCCAGATCCACCCACCCCAGGTATCGACTTTGACCTTTGCCAAGTGCGTGTTCTCGGGCGTCAGCGCCCCTTGCCAGTCCTGCTGTTCGGGGATGTGGATGCAGGTGCCGTCCCGGTCGTAGGTCCAGCCGTGAAATCCGCACACGAACGACTTCTTTTGGCCGCAAGCGCTTTTCGCCCCCGGCGGGACATCCACCAGGCGGCGGCCACGGTGCATGCACACGTTGTGGTGCGCCGCCAGGGTGTCGGGCCCGGTACGCACGACGACAATGGAGTCGTCGAGGATGTCGTAGGTCAGGTAGCTGCCCACCTTGGGCAGATCCTCGACCCGCCCGACTTGCTGCCACACCTTTCGCCACAACTTGTCGCGCTCGGCACGCACGTATTGCTCGGACACATACGCTTCCACCGGGATCGTGACCGGCCCGGTCAGCTCGTCGGCCGCGGCCGCGCCGTTATCGGTCATCGCTTTTCCTTTCTCCCTAGTCCCAGCGTGTGATCGCCGCGCGGAAGTTTTCGTCCTTGAGGAACACAGAGGTGTTGTCGGCGGCCAGGTGCCCCCATTTGAGGTTCAGGCCGCCGTCGACCAGCAGCGTCTGCCCGGTGATGTAGCTGGACAGATCCGACAGCAGGAAAAGGACCGCGCCGGCCACCTCCTCAGGGCGGCCGCGGCGTCCCATCGCAATGGCGCGACGGTCGCGTTCGGGGTCGGCGTCCACATACGTGGTCGACGCCGGCGTCTCGGTGACGCCGGGCGCCACCGCGTTGACCCGGATCGCGGCGCCGTTCTCGCCGGCCGCCAGCTCCAGCGCCATGGTGCGGGTGACCGCGACGATCGCGGCTTTGGCTGTGCCGTAAGCGATATGGAAGGGCGCGGTGTTCATCCCGCTGATCGACGAGATCGAGACGATCGAGCCCGGGCTCCTGCGGCGCTTCAGTTCCGCGGCGACCGCCTGGCTCATGAAGAACATGGTCTCCAGGTTGCGGGCGAACAACTCACGCCAGTCGGCGCGCGTCACCCGGGTCGACGGCATCCACGTCGACGGATCGGCGCCACCCGCGACGTTGACCAACCCGTGGAATTCGCCGTCGATGCGCCCCACCGCCGCCAGCGCGGCACTCACGCCGTCGTCGGTGGAGGCGTCGGCGGCGACCGGCACCACTGGGAGTCCCTCGGCTTGTAGAGGGCCGACGTGCCGGTCGAGGTTGTCCTGATCGCGGCTCACCGCGACGACGGTCGCCCCCGCCTGGGCGACCATGCGCGTGACGGTGGTACCGATGCCGCCGCCCGCTGCGCCGGCGACCAGGACGATGCGCCCCTCAAGGCCTAACAGATCGTGTCCCATGCAGGATTAGATTATTGTCCGGACAAGATAATGACGTGCACTCATTAGAGAGCATGATTCTCTTATGACGGCCAGCGCGTCAAGGCCCGGATATGGTTCCAGGCTGGCTATTGTCTGGACTATTGGCCGATTGCTAAGGTGCGAGCGGTGATAGCCGGAACCGGATTGTCGCAGGACGCGAGCCGCCACTCGGCCGCGCGTCCACCCACCCTCGCCGAAGGCTGGACCCTGCAGCGACTCACGCCGCCCAGCCGGCTGTTCGGGGCCAACGGCCTGCGCACCGGGCCGGACGGCCGTATCTACATCGCACAGGTGACCGGCAGCCAGATCAGTGCGCTCGACCCGGCGACCGGCCGGCTGGACACGGTCAGCGCCAAGGGCGGCGACATCGTCGCGCCCGACGACGTGGCCTTCGACCCGAACGGCAACCTCTACGCCACCGAAGTGATGGACGGCCGGGTGAGCATGCGCGACGCCGCCGGGCGCACCCGGGTGCTGCGCGACGATGTCCCGTCGGCCAACGGCATCACATTTCACCGCGGCCGGCTGTTCATCGGTGAGTGCCGCGAGGGCGGGCGGCTGCTCGAACTCGACCTCACCGGCGGCGCGCCGCGGGTGCTCCTGGAGAACGCGCCGCTGCCCAACGCCATGGAGGTCGGACCCGACGGCTTGTTGTATTTCCCGTTGATGGGGGCCAACGAGATCTGGCGCATCGACCCCGAAGGCGGTGTCCCCGAACGGGTTGCGGGTGACCTCGGCGTCCCCGACGCGGTGAAGTTCGATTCCAGCGGCCGCATCGTGTCCACCCAGGTGCAGACCGGAGAGGTGCTGCGCATCGACCCCCGCAGCGGCGAGCGCACCGTGCTGGCAGCGCTGAACCCCGGGCTGGACAACCTCACCTTCGTGGGCGAGCGGTTGTTCGTGTCCAACTTCACCGGGGAGATCACCGAAATCCTCGGTGGCGGAGAGTCTCGCCCGGTGCTGCCGGGTGGGTTGAACTGGCCGCTGGATCTGGCGGTTGGCGCGGACGGCAATCTCTACGTCGCCGACGGCACGTATTTCTACGTCATGGGTGCCGACGGCGACGATCGCGGGCGCGGCGCAGCCGGGCGAAGCGGGTCGTCGCCCATCAGGCCCGGCGCGCTGCGGACGGCCGGTATGTTGTTCAGCCCCGGATACCCCGGCTTCGTGCGCGGCGTCGCCGCGACGGCAGTGGGCGAGTTCGTGGTCACCACGTCCAACGGCCAGGTTTCGCGGTATCGACCGGCCAGCAACGAAAGTGCTGTGCTGGCAGAGGGTTTCGACCAGCTCTACGGCGTGGCGGTCGCTCCCGACGGCACCGTCGTGGCCGCCGAGCTCGGTGTCGGGCGCGTGGTATCCATCCGGGCCGGCCGCGTCGAGGTACTCGCCTCCGGGCTGAGCGAGCCGGTGGGCGTGGCCATCGCCCCCGACGGGGCGTGCCTGGTCTGTGAAGCGGGAGCGGGGCAGGTCGTCAAGCTGGACGGCACCGGCACACTGGTGGACGGCTTGCGGCGGCCGCAGGGCATCCTCGTGCGCGACGGGCATGTCTACGTCGTCGACGCGGGCGCCAAGGAGCTAATCGCGTTCGACCCGGCGACCGGGACGCGGCGCACCATCGCGTCGGACTTGCCGGTCGGGGCGCCGCCGGGTGTGAGCCCCAAGCCGCTGCTCGGGCTGCCGCCCTTCTCCGGGCCGCAGGGCCCCTTCGCCGGCATCGCCGCGGGGCCCGACGGCACGCTGTACGTTTCGGCGGACGCCGAGGGCAGCGTGCTGGCGCTGCGAGACGCGGGAGGCTGAGGTGCCGGACGCCAAAGTCGTCGATCACCGCTACCTTCAGGTCGCGCGAACCCTGCGCAAGGAGATCGTGGACGGTGTGTATCCGGTCGGGTCGCAATTGCCCACCGAGCACGAGCTGTGCGAACGGTTTGCGGTCAGCCGCTACACCATTCGCGAGGCGCTGCGGCGACTGCGCGAGGACAACCTGGTGTCGTCGCGGCCGCGAACCGGTACCCTCGTGGTGCCGCGACCGTCGTCGGATTCCTACGTTCAGCACGTCATGTCGATCAACGACCTGCTGGCCTTTGCGACCGGTACGCACTTCGCGATCGAATCCGTCGCCATGGTCACGATCGACGACGAGCTGGCGCCGCGAACCGGGCTGACCGCCGGGGAGCAGTGGCTGACCGTTCGCGGTTACCGGCGGACGGACGGCGCCGAACCGGCCGGGTCTTCGGAGCCCGCGCTGTGCCGCGCCGAGTACTACATCAACCGCGCGTTCGCCGCGGTAGGCAGGCTGCTGCAGCGCCACGACGGCCCCATCTTCCCGCTGATCGAGGACCTCTTCGGCCTGAGTATCGTCGAGGTTCATCAGGAAATCGCGGCAGTCCTCATCCCCTCCGCACTGGCGGGTGGCCTCGACGTCGAGCCCGGAACCCCGGCGCTGCAGGTGCGTCGCACCTACACGACCTCCGACGGACAGGTCGCCCAGGTCACCATCAACACCCACCCAGCGTCCCGCTTCCGTCACTCGATGACGATGCGGCGCATGAAAGGCTAGCTCGCATCACCGCCACGCATCACGACCGAAAACTCATCGGCGACCGCTGGGTTCGATGGGACGAGTCGCGCGCCGCCGACGCCTACGCGCGCGGCTGGTGGGTTCGTGCCACGCTGGCCGACGCGCTGCGCGATGCCGCGGAGCGCACACCGGAGCGAGTGGCATTGGTCGATGGCGACCGAAGGGTGGACTGCCGCAGCCTCTGTGAGCAGGCGACGACGCTGGCGCAGGCGTTGCACGCCCGCATCCCCCCGGGCAGCGTCGTGTCGTTCATGCTGCCCAACTGGCATGAGGCTGCGGTGGTTTATCTGGCCGCGACGCTGGCGGGAATGGTCGCGAATCCGATCCTGCCGTCGATGCGGGACCGCGAGCTGCGTTTCATCCTCGAAGACGCCGACAGCCGCATGCTTTTCGCGCCATCGAATTTCGGGCGTCACGACTACCCCGCGATGCTGCGCAGGGTGACGTCCCAGATGGAATCGCCGCCGGATGTCGTGGTGGTGCGCGGTGATCCGGGTGACCACCAAATCCCGTTCGAGTCCTTGCTCACCTCGCAGACCGTCGCGAGGAACCTGCCCACGCCGAACCCCGACGCGGTGCGCATAATCCTCTATACCTCCGGAACCACCGGTCGCCCGAAAGGTGTCCTGCACACCCATAATTCGATTCATGCGCTGATCCGCCAGATCAGCGAGCACTGGCTCGTCGAGCCGGGCGACGGCTTCCTGGTGGCATCTCCGATCGCCCATATCGGCGGTTCCATCTACGCGTTCGAATGCCCGCTGCTGCTGGGCACCACCGCCGTGCTGATGGATCGCTGGAACGGCGACGAGGCGGTCCGGCTCATGCAAACCGAGCGGTGCACGCACATGGCCGGTGCGACGCCCTTTCTGGAGCAGCTGCTCGCCGCCGCGCAGCTTGCGGGCACTCACCTGCCCGACTTGAAGCTGTTCGTCTGCGGGGGCGCTTCCGCATCGCCGTCGCTGATCCGAAGGGCCGCAGCGTATTTCGATTCGGCGGTGGTCACCCGGGTGTACGGCTCGACCGAAGTGCCGGTCACCACGGTCGGGTCCGCACGACACCGCGGCCACGCCGCGGACACCGACGGGCGCGTCGGATTCGCCGACGTCAAACTCTCCGCCGGTGAGATCCGCGTGCGCGGGCCGCAGATGCTGGTGGGTTACCAGCACCCCGAAGACGAAGCCGAATCGTTCGACACGGAGGGATACTTCCGCACCGGGGACCTTGCGCGCTGGGTCGACGACGACTACCTCGTCGTCACCGGCCGGGCCAAAGACATCATCATCCGCAACGGCGAGAACATCTCTCCCAAGGAGGTCGAGGATGTCCTGACCACCCATCCCGGCATCGCCGAGGTCGCCGTCGTCGGCCTTCCCGACGACCGCACCGGGGAGCGAGCGTGCGCGGTGGTGGTACCGGCATCCACACCGGGCCCGGACCCCGGACTGGACCCAAGATTAAACGTCGCCGGCTTGGCTGTCTTTCTCCAGGAGGAGGGCGTGGCGCGGTTCAAAGCGCCTGAACAAGTGGTTATTTGGGATGCCCTGCCGAAAAACGACGCGGGCAAAATTTTGAAGCACCAGATCAAGGCGGCACTGATGAAAGCGGACCAGTGACATGCAGGTAGCGATCGTCACCGGGGCGAGCGGTGGACTCGGCTTCGGTTGCGCAACGAAACTCGCCGAAATGGGCATGGCGGTGCTGGCGACGGGCCGGAGCGAGGACAAGCTCGCCGAGTTGGCGCGCGGCCTGGCCAGGGTCACCGACGATCCCGATCGGGTCGCCACCCACGCCGCCGACCTCACCGAGGATGACGCGCCCCGACGCCTCGCGGACCTCGCCGTCGCGCGCTGGGGGCACATCGACTTCCTGATCAATATCGCCGGAATCGGCAGTCCCAAACCGGTCCACGAGACCGACGACGAAACATTGGACCGTTTCCTCGGTCTAATGCTGCGCGCGCCGTTTCGCCTCATTCGCGAAGTACTGCCGCACATGCGGCCCGGTTCGGCGATCATCAACATCACCTCGACCTTCGCCGTCGTGGGAGGCCTTCGAGGCGGCGCGTACTCGGCGGCCAAGGGCGGGCTCACCGCACTGACCACACACATCGCCTGCCAATACGGAGCTCAGGGAATCCGGTGCAACGCAGTGGCTCCCGGCGTCATTCAGACGCCGATGACCGAGCATCGCCTGCAGGACGAGCGGTTCCGGCGGATCAACACCGAGCTGACTCCCCATCAGCGGTTGGGGACAGTCGAGGACGTCGCGAGCACCGTGGCGTTCCTGTGTTCTCCCGGCGGCACTTTCATCAACGGCCAGACGATCGTCGTCGACGGCGGCTGGAGCTCCACCAGGTACCTCTCGGAACTCGCCCTCACCTCGGAGTGGAAACCCCGCTGATCAAGCGGATTCGAAGTGGCGACGGATGCCCGCCAGCATCTCGATGTGCGCCTTGACCGCTTCGCGGATGGTCACCGGCGCCAGCACACGGGGTGCGCTGATCCGGATCCGCTCGGTGACCCGGGTGCCTCCGGCGGCGGGCTCGAAGCTCACCGTTCCGCGCAGGCGCACGCCGGGGGTCTGGTCGGCCTCGGTCAGCACGTCGCCAATCGCGGGCACTTGTAGTGACGCCCGATAGGTGATTCGGATATTCAACGGCCCCAGCGGAATTCGGTCGACCACACGGTAGCTCTGGCGGTAACCCGCCGGGGTCTCGGTGCGGGACAGCGTTTCCACCGACACGATCAGCGGATGCACCAGCTTGATGTTGTCCAGGTCGACGTAGAAATCGCGAACCTCATCGGGCGGTGCGGGCACGTCTTCCGTCAGCGTTCGCTCGGCCTGGGCCGTCCACCAGCTCATGGCAGACAACCTAGCCCGCCGCGGCGGCCGGGCTACCGTGGACGACATGGGCAACGCGACTGAAGACCAAGCGGTCGAGCGGTACCTGGAGTGTCTCGCCGCGCACGACTGGGACGGACTGGCCGACACCATTGCCGACGAAGGGTTGACCCGGGAGGGGCCCTTCTGCGATCAAGTCGACGGGAAGGCGCACTACGTCGCCTACCTACGAAAGGTGTGCACCAACCTCGAAGGCCATCGGCTGCAGGTTCAGCGGGTCTCCCATGTGGACCACCGACTGTCGTTCGCCGAGCTGACCGAGACGTTCGAGATCGACGGCGTCGCCACGACGTGGCCGGAATGCATCCTGTTCGAGCAGGGAGACGACGGTTTGATCGTTCGCGTCAGCGTGTTCTTCAAGCAGCCCGGGGGCGACACGCGTTGATGGCGGGCCGGTGAACTATTCCCTCATCCGCTCAATTGACCTAACGTGTCATGGATGGAGGCAGACGGAACACCGGAGTCGGTGGCGGTCGAGAAATTGCACTCGGGCGACCCGATCACCGATTGTGGTCAGCGGTACATAGTTCTCGAATCGAAAGCCGTCGGCGACAGCTGCGTCGTTCTCGAACTCGAATCCAGAGTGGACCACCAGTTACAGGTCATCGAGAAGTCGTTCCCGGCCGGATACCAGGTTGGCAGGGCCAACCACCGAATTCTGTAGACCAAGCGTCCGACAATGCGCGAGTAGCCGGTCGACGGCTACCGCGCATTCGTGTTTTCGGACCGGCTCAGGCGCCGTCTCAAACGAGGTAGTAGTAACGCTGTAGATCCCCGTTGCCAGCATTCGCGGGCAGTTGCTCGCCCGGTTCGCCGATACCGAGCTGGGCATGGGCGTAGCGGACGGCCTTGAGCGTCGCCGAGAATTCCTCATCCTCTTCGGGAAAGACGTGCTCGACCGAGAACCAGCTTTCGAGGCCGACATTCGTCAGCACGGTCCACATGTCGGGCTGCACACCGGCGAGCAGAACGGTTACGCCCAGCGCGGTTTCGTCGCGCAGGAAATGCTCGATCCGCTCGACGACGACGGCGTCGGGATGGCGCACCCGCTTGAGCCTCAGCACGACGAACTTGATGCGATCCTGCTTGACCCGGTCGCGCAGCGCATCGAGATAGCGGTCGAGTTCCGGTGCGGCGCCGAAGAATAGCTCACCCTCGAGGTCGTAGATGATCGTCGACGGATCCACCGGATCACCGGGCACGCGCTCCCGTACCACGCGGTCGGGGGTGACGATCAGCTCCTTGGCCTTCAGCTTCGCCGCGCGCGGCACGAACAACAGGATCGACAAGGCGACCCCGAGCAGCACGGCGGTGTCCAAATCGATCAGCACACCGGTGAGCGCGGTGACGATCACCAGGCCCGCGTCGTAGCGCGACGCCTTCAAGATGTAGAACAGCCGCCTGTAGTCGATGAGCCGCGCGGCGGTGATGAGCAGGAGACCGGCCAGCGCGGCCTTCGGCATGTAATGCAGCAGCGGCGCGAACAGCAGCACGGCCCCGGCGACGGCGGCCGAGGCGATGACTCCGGAGAACCGCGACGCCGCGCCGGCCTGGAAGTTGATCGGCGAGCGCGACATCGAGCCCGAGCCCGGCACGGATTGGAAGAAGCCGCCGGTCAGGTTGGCCAGGCCTTCGGCGAGGATCTGCCGGTTGTAGTCGATCTTCTGCCCGCTCTGGTGCGCGATGGCCTTGGCGATCGACAGCGCCTCGATGAGGCCGATGAAGGCGATGGCGAACGCGCCTTCGGACAGCTGGCTCAACAGCCCGAGTTGCACGTCCGGGATATGCGGGGAGGGCAGGCTCTGCGGGATTTTCGCGGTGAGGGTCACCGCCGTGTTACCGCCGCGGTCGGGGGTCGACCACCCGGCGACATAGGCGATCACGGCCGCGATGACCAGGACCGCCAGCAAGTCGAGCTGCGGGAGTCCGTAGCGCTTGACCAGCCGGCGCAGGATGACCGCCAGGGCCACGGTTGCGACGGTGAGGACCAGCGCGCGGTAGTTGACGGCGTCGCCGTGCAACAGGGTGAGGTAGGTGCGTTTCAGCACCGGTATCCGCCCGCTGCCCTTGTCCCGCACGCCGAGCGCATTACCCAGCTGGCCCAGCGCGATCAGCAGCGCGGCGGCCACCAGGAAACCGATGATCACCGATTCCGAGATGTATCGGGTCAGGTCGCCGAGCTTGAATACCGCAATGAGGATCTGGAATGCGCCGACGAGGACGCCCAGCACGAACAGCGCCTCGAAAAGGACGGTGCGATTCTCGGGGTCGAGAAACGCCAGGGAACTGAAGATGAGCAGCGATATCGCGCTCGTCGGTCCGTTGATGAGATGGGAGGACGACCCGAAGACCGCGGCGACAAGGGTCACCACGATCGCGGAGTAGACGCCGAATTTGGGGTCGACTCCGGCGACCAGCGCATAGGTGATGCTCTGTGGCAGCGAAACGGCAGCGACGGTGAGGCCGGCGACGGCATCGCGGCGCGCCTTCGTCGCGTCGTAGTTCAGGTTCTTCACAATCCCCGAAATGCTCACGGCTGCTTGACCTTTCGCCGCGGGTGCGCCGACACGGCCCTGGCCTGCGCGGGTGATGAAAGCGTGTCGTAGATCCCGTTGTCGCCGAAGAACCTCTCCCGGGCGTCGTCCCAGTCTTTGGCGATCGCGGTGATGGGGAAGAGGTTGATGTCGGGCAACTGGCCGGCGTGCCGGGCCAGGATTTCGGGTTTCAGCGGCCGGTATCCCAGTTGGGCGATGATTTCCTGTGCCGAATCGGTGTAGAGGTATTCCAGGTACGCCTTGGCGTAGGACGCGATCTTCTTGTCGGGGACGTTCGCGTCGACCCAGGCGACCGCAGGTTCGGCACGGATGCTGATCGGCGGGTAGACGATCTCGAGTTCGTCCTTGTTCTCGGAGACCTCCCGCAGAGCTTCGTTCTCCCAGGTCAGGTGGACGTCGCCGATTCTCTCGACGGCAAAGCTGATGGCGGCGCTGCGCGCGCCGGGGTCGGCGACGGCGACGTGGCCCATCAGCGCCTTGACGAAGGCGAAGGCCTGCGTCTCGGTGCCGCCGCGGGTGGTCACCGAACCCCACGCGGAGAGCACGCTCAATTTGCCGTTGCCCGAGGTGCGCGGGTTGGGCGACACGACCGCGACGCCATCCTTGATCAGATCCGGCCAGTCGTGGATTGCTTTCGGATTGCCCTTGTGGACGACGAACACGATGGTCGATGTGTAGGGCACCGAATTGTTGGGCAGGCGGGTCCGCCAGTCGGCGGCGATCAATCCGCGCTTGCGCAGCGCATCGACATCGCTCACCAGCGCCAGCGATACGACGCTCGCCTTCTGCTTGCCGTCGATGACATCGCTGACCTGCCGCCCCGAACCGCCGTGCGATTGCTTGATGTCGAGGGTGACGCCGGTCTGCCGGCGGAACTGCTCGACGAAGGCTTTGTCGAGCGTTGCGTAGAGCTCCCGCGTCGGGTCATAGGACACATTGAGGATCTGATTCGGCGGCGCGTGGCCGTGCAGGTTCTTCGCCGTGATCAGGCCGGCCGCCAGGACGATCGCAACGATGCCGACGATATTGAGCCACGGAACGGGCAACCGAAATGCGCGCCGGCGCGCCGGCGCCTGCGGGGGCTGTGTCATCGCCGCCTCCATATCGCGGTCTCGCAGAAGTCGCCAATCACCACTGACTAACTGCTTCCGCAATCTGCACGAGGCAGACTCTCGAAGCTTGGATGGTAGCGACCGGCGCCGCGGAACACAGCGGTGCGAATCAGCGTGATCGCAAGTGTCAAGCCCCTATTCGGGTCACGCGCGCGGGGGACGTTGATCGTTGGGATCGTTGGGGTCCGGCTCGCCGAACCATCGCGACGGCTCGTGCTGTCCGTAGGCGTCGTGCCAGTCCCACCACTCGTAGGGCGCGCTCTGCGGGTAGCCCTCCGGCGAATCCTCCCAGTTTTCTTGGCGCCCAAGGGCTGTCATGTCGAGGAAGCTCCAGGTGTTGCCCAGCGCCTCGTCGCCGCGGTTGTTGATGAAATAGGTGCGGAACACGCGCTCGCCGTCGTGAATGAAGGCGTTGGTGCCGTGCCATTCGTCGACGCCGAAGTCGGCGTCGAAGCTGTCGGTGATGGTGTACCACGGCATCTTCCAGCCCATCCGCTCCTTGAGGCGTTCGATGTCGGGTTGGGGTGCGCGCGAGGCGAACACGAGCGTGGTGTCGCGGGCGTTGAGGTGGGCGAGGTGCCCAATGTGGTCGGCGATCATCGAGCAGCCCCGGCAGCCGTGGTCGGGCCAGCCCTCGATGTCGGGCCCGTAGAACGCGCGATAGACGATCAGCTGGCGCCGGCCCTCGAACAGGCCGAGCAGGTCGACCGTGCCCCCGGGCCCCTCGAACTCGTACGGCTTGTCGACGGGAGTCCACGGCATCCGCCGGCGCATCGCCGCGAGCGCGTCCCGGGCCCGGGTCACCTCCTTCTCTTTGACCAGCAGTCGCTGATGGGCCGCCGCCCACTCCTCGGCCGACACGATCGGGGGTGTGTTCATCGTCATGAGGTTGTCCGCCTTTCGGTTGAGTGGCTCACGCCAGCGATGACAGGCCAGCGGAGGTGAGTAGGTAGGCGTCGCCGTTCCGGATGGCGCCGACGGCGATCTCCAGAACCGACCGGCCGGCTTGGTCCGCGGTGAGCGCGGGGCCGGCGGCCTGCACGAACGTCTCGACGTCGACGCCTTCACGCTCGGCGTAGGCGGCGACGGCCTTGGCACCGAGATCGGTGGCCGGCGTCAAGCGCGGCAGCACGGACACGAAGCTGATCCCCAGCCCGGCCCGTTGCGATTCGGCGGCGGCGTAGCTGGTGATGAACCGGACGGTCGACTTCGCGCCCGCGTAGCCACCGGACAGCGGTGACCCGTTGAGCGCGGCGCCGCTGGACATCACGATCACCGAACTGCCCGGAGGCAGGGGGCGCCGCAGCGCATGCCGGGTCCAATGAAATGCCTGTGCCACGTCCACGTTCCAGTTTTCGCTGAAGGTCTCCCAGGTCTGATCCTGCAACGGGCCCATCCGCGGAGCCGCCCCGGCACACAGCACCAGTGTGCTCGGCCCGTATTCGTCGATGAGACGGACGGCCGTGGCCGGATCGGCGGCGTCGGCGGCAACGGGGATGAACGTGTCGCCCAGCTGGCCGCGGACCTCGTCCAGCAGCGCGCGGTTGCGCGCGACGCCGACGACATCGGCGCCGGCGGCCGACAAGGCGGTGGCGATGGCGCGGCCGAATCCGCGGCTGGCCCCCGTCACGATCGCCGTCGTGCCGGCGAGGTTGGTGATTGTGTTGGTCATGATCGTGCTCGCTTCCGGTGTTTTGGGTGCTCAGTAATTCAGATACGTTCTGTCACCGGGATTAATCGGTGCCGTCCGCGAGCAGCGCCGCGTACTGGCGTTCGAGCGCCTTCGCGGCGCCGGTATTCCAGCTCTCGGCCACGGACTTCGACATGGCGTCGGGGAAGATGTCCTCTTCGCCGTTCGCGACTCCGTCGAAGATGGCCCGCGCGACCGATTCTGGGGAGCTTTTCGGTATCTCGAGGCCCTGCGTCATTTCGGTGTCGACGGGCCCGGTGAGGACGGCGTGAACGCTGACGCCCCGTTCGGCCAACAGGGCACGCAGCGATTGCGTGAGGTTGAACGCGGCCGCCTTCGAGATCGAGTACGCGGGAATGAGCGGCAAGGGGGCGATGGCGTTCACCGACAGATTGTTGACGATGGCTCCGCCGGAACGAGTCAGCAACGGCAGGAAGGCCTGGATCATCGCGTAGGTGCCAAAGAGGTTGACGGCGAGATGGCGTTCGAGCGCGACACGCTCGCTCAAGTCGTCGTAGAGCGCCAGGCCGGCATTGTTCACGAGGATGTCGAGCGATTCGACTTCGTCGACCGCGTCCTGGATATGCGCCGCGTTGGTGACGTCCAGGGTCAGGGGCGTGACGCGATGATCCCGGTGGGTCAATTGCGCTCGGGTACCGACGTATACGCGCTTGGCGCCTCTGCTCAACGCTTCTTCGACCAAGGCGCGCCCGATGCCGCGATTGCCCCCGGTAACCAGAACTGTGGTGTCGGCGATTCTCACCATGATGACGATCTCCTCGTTGATCTGCCCGACGGTGCGGGCGCATCGCCGGACGGCGCGACGGCCGCACTAATTCCGATACGGCGCGGCGCACTGATTCATCGCCGCACGATGAATTCCGGTGCCCGGGTGTCTCTGTACTGGAGTAGCGTTTCGGCCCATTCCGGACCGGAGGCCTAGATAGGAGATGCGCGTGCCGGCTCAGGAGGAGTTCATCGAGCGCGCGGCGCCGTTTCGCGCCGAGTTGATCGCGCACTGTTACCGCATGCTCGGTTCGGTGCACGACGCCGAAGATCTGGTCCAGGAAACCTATCTGCGGGGCTGGCGGGGTTATCAGGCCTTCGAGGAACGGGCGGCGTTGCGGACCTGGCTGTACCGGATCGCGACGACCGCGTGCCTGCGTGCGCTTGAGAACCGCGCCCGGCGGGTGCTGCCGGCCGGGCTGGGCGACAGTTCGATCGACCCCGACGTGAGCCTGGACGGCTACACCGGTGCCCATCAGTGGCTGGAGCCGATTCCCGACGCCCTGATGTCCGAGACTCCGGAAGGATCCGTCACGGCACGGCAAAGTGTGCGCCTGGCCGTGATGACGGCGCTGCAGGAGCTTCCCGCGAGGCAGCGAGCCGTCCTGATCTTGCGCGATGTCGTGCAGTTCAGCGCCGCTGAGGTCGCCGAACTACTGGAAACCACACCGGCCGCGGTCAACAGCTCCCTGCAGCGGGCGCGGGCCCGCCTCGCGGAGATCTCGCCCACCGAAGACGACGCCGCCGAGCCCGACGACGCGCAACTGCGTGAATTGCTCGACCGCTATTGCGCCGCATTCGAAAACGCGGACATGGCCGCGCTCACCGAGTTGCTGCAAGCCGACGTCAAACTCGAAATGCCGCCTCTGCCTATGTGGTTCACGGGCCGCGACACGGTGATGCGGTTCCTCGCCGTCCGTGCCTTCACCAAGGCCGGCGACATCGTCATGGTCCGGACGGCCGCGAACGCACAACCCGCCGTGGCCGAGTACCGCCGCGGTGCCGACGGCGTCCTGCGCGCCCATTCCATCCATGTCCTGACCGCGGGCCACGAAGCCGGGAACGCCGGGATCGGCGCGATCACCGTTTTCCTCGACCCGGCTTTGTTCGGCGCGTTTGGATTACCGCAAAGTAGGTAGCCCCCTTCATCACGAGGCCCTACCGTCCAGGCCCTATGTGGACAGGTCCTAGCGACGCCAGGAGGATAGGCACGGTAGAGGCAATCGAAGGGTGACCACATGAAGATTCCGGGTGTTGCCAGCGTCGTCGCTGGCGTCACCGGCGGAGCGGCCCAAGTAGTGCGAGCCGGCGTGTCCACCGCGGCCGGCGCCGCGGGCACAGTGCAGATGTTGGTCAGCCCGGTGGTGGAGCTCGCCGGCCCGGTGGCGCATTCGGTGGCCGATTCGACCGGCCGGGCATTCGGGATGAACGGCTCCCCCAACGGTTCCCGTAACGGCGTCGCGGCGCCGGTGCGCTGGCAGAGCGGGCACCGGGTGCACCTGGACCTCGATCCGCTGCTGCCGTTCCCGCGCTGGCACGAGTACGCGGCAGTGGTCGAGGAACCGGTTCGCCGGATTGCGGGCGTGGCCAAGGCCCATGTCGAGGGCTCCCTAGGCCGTTTGGTGATCGAACTCGCCGAGGACGCCGACAACGACGTCGTCCTGGACGAGGTGCGGGAAACGGTGGCTTCGATAGCCGACGACCTCGCGTCGGCAGGGCCGGGATCAGGGCCCGTCTCCGCGCCGTTCGCCGACCCGGGAAACCCGTTGGCGGTTCTGGTGCCGTTGACCGCGGCCGCGATGGATCTCATCGCGGTGAGTGCCGCCGTCACCGGCTGGGTCACCCGCCTGCCCGCCGCACCGAAGACGACCCGGGCCGCGGCCGCCCTGATCAATCATCAGCCGCGCATGGTGTCACTGCTGGAGTCGCGACTGGGGCGAGTCGGCACCGATATCGCGCTCGCCGCGACGACGGCCGCGGCTCATGGGCTGACCCAGGCGGTCGGCACACCGCTGCTCGATTTGACGCAACGCACCCTGCAAATCTCCGAGGCGACGGCTCACCGCCGCGTGTGGCGAGACCGGGAGCCTCAGCTGGCCTCGCCCGAACGGCCGCAAGCGCCGGTGGTGCCGGTCATCTCATCCGCCGGGGCCAGATCGCACGCGCCACGGCACAGCTGGCCGGCCGCGGCGGCGGGTGAGGCGTCGCACGTCGTGGTCGGCGGATCCATCGACGCGGCGATCGACACCGCGAAGGGATCGATGGCGGGTCCGGTGGAGAGCTATGTCGACTCGGCTGCGAACGGCTCGCTGATCGCGGCGGCGAGCGCGTTGGTCGCCGGTGGTGGTACCGAGGACGCGGCCGGTGCGATCGAGGCCGGGGTGCCGAGAGCGGCACACATGGGCCGGCAGGCGTTCGCGGCGGTGCTGGGTCGCGGCCTGGCCAATGCCGGACAGTTGGTCCTCGATCCCGGTGCGCTGCGGCGCCTGGATCGGGTCAAGGTCGTCGTAATCGACGGCGCCGCGCTGCGCGGCGATCACCGCGCCGTGCTGCATTCGCGCGGCGATGCGCCCGGCTGGGACGACGACCGGGTATATGAGGTCGCCGACGCCCTGCTGCACGGCGAGGAGGCGCCCGAGCCCGATCCCGACGAGTTGCCCGCCACCGGCGCGCGGCTGAGATGGGTTCCGGTGCAAGGCCCGTCGGACACGCCGGCCCAGGGCCGCGAAAGCGCCGACCTCGTGGTCGACGGCGAATGTGTGGGCAGCGTCGATGTTGGCTGGGAGGTCGACCCCTACGCGATTCCGTTGTTTCAGACCGCGCACCGCACCGGAGCCCGGGTGGTCTTGCGCCACGTCGCCGGCACCGAGGAGCTGACCGCCAGCGTCGGGGCGACGCATCCGCCGGGCACGCCGCTGCTGAACCTGGTGCGGGAGCTGCGCGTGGATCGCGGACCCGTATTGCTGATCACCGCGCTGCACCGCGATTTCGCGTCCACCGACACGCTGGCGGCCCTGGCGATCGCCGATGTCGGTGTGGCCCTTGATGATCCCCGCGCGGCGACGGCGTGGACCGCGGACATCATCACGGGCACCGACCTGGCCGACGCGGTGCGGATCCTCTCGGCGATCCCGGTGGCCCGGTCGGCCAGCGAATCGGCCGTGCACCTCGCCCAGGGCGGCACCACGCTGGCCGGGCTGCTGCTGGTCACCGGCGAGCAGGACCGAACCGCCAACCCCGTCAGCTTCCGGCGCTGGCTCAATCCGGTGAATGCGGCCGCGGCCACCGCGTTGGTGGCGGGAACCTTCTCGGCCACCAGGGTGCTCAGGCTGCCCGATCCCACCCCGCAGCCGCTGACCGCCTGGCACGCGCTGGACCCGGAGATCGTGTATTCGCGGCTGGCCGGCGGCGCGCGGCCCTTGGCCGTCGAGCCCGGCACGCCGTCGTGGCGACGCCGTCTCGACGACCTGTCCTACACCCCCGCGCTGGCACCGCTGCGCGGACCGGTGACCAGCCTGGCGCGGCTGGCATCGACGACCCGCGCCGAGCTCGCCGATCCGCTGACCCCGATCCTGGCCGTCGGGGCGGCCGCATCCGCGATAGTCGGCAGCAATATCGACGCGCTTCTGGTCGCCGGCGTGATGACCGTCAACGCGATAACCGGTGGGGTACAACGGTTACGGGCCGAGGCGGCCGCCGCCGAACTGTTCGCCGAGCAGGACCAGCTGGTGCGCCGGGTGGTCGTCCCGGCCGTCGCGACCACGCGACGCCGGCTGGAGGCGGCCCGGCGCGCCACGCGCACGGCCACGGTGTCCGCCAATTCGCTGCGACCCGGCGACGTGATCGACCTGGCCGCACCGGAAGTGGTGCCGGCGGACGCGCGACTGTTGGTGGCCGAGGACCTGGAGGTCGACGAGTCGCTACTCACCGGCGAGTCGCTGCCGGTGGACAAGCAGGTGGATCCCGTTGCCGTCAACGACCCGGACCGGGCCAGCATGCTGTTCGAGGGCAGCACGATCGTGGCCGGGCACGCTAGGGCGATCGTCGTGGCCACCGGGGTCGGCACCGCCGCGCACCGCGCGATCTCGGCGGTCGCCGACGTCGAAACGTCGGCCGGTGTGCAGGCCCGGCTGCGGGAGCTCACCAGCAAGGTCCTTCCGCTGACGCTCACCGGCGGCGCCGCGGTCAGCGCTTTGGCATTGCTACGGCGCGCGTCACTGCGCCAGGCCGTCGCCGACGGCGTCGCCATCGCGGTGGCCGCGGTCCCCGAGGGTCTGCCGTTGGTGGCCACCCTGTCCCAACTCGCCGCCGCCCAGCGGCTGACCGCGCGCGGGGCGCTGGTTCGAGCGCCCCGCACCATCGAGGCGCTGGGCCGGGTCGACACCATCTGTTTCGACAAGACCGGCACTCTCACCGAAAACCGGTTGCGCGTCGTGTGCGCGGTACCGGCGGCGGCCGACGCGCGGGACCCGTTTCCGGACGCGGACGATCCGCGGTCCGCGGCCGTGCTGCGGGCCGCGGCGTGGGCGTCGACGAAACCGCAAGAGGGACAAGGACATGCGCACGCCACCGACGAAGCGATCATCACCGCGGCGGATTCACTTGCCGGTCAAGGTGATTCGGAGTGGGCGATGCTTGCCGAGGTGCCGTTCGAGTCCAGCCGCGGTTTCGCCGCCGCGATAGGCACGCTGAGCACCAACGGGTCGGCGCCGCTCCTGATGCTCAAGGGCGCCCCCGAG
>NZ_MBET01000050.1:0-61154 GCF_001954215.1 Mycobacterium sp. IS-2888 | reverse complement strand
GGGGGGGGGGCTTGGGGCGCCCATCGCGGGCGCCCCGGGGGGGGGGGGGGCCCCCCGGGGCGGGGGCATTGGCGGCCCGCGCCAACACCACCAGCTTCGCGTCCTCGTCGTCGAGCCGTTCAGCCATCCTGTTCGCCTTCCTGCTCCACGGGTTCGGCCGGGCTCAGCAGAACGGTGCCGATCCGGACCCGTCCTCGATGATCGGGTCCGCCCTCGGCGCGCAGCCGCAGGCCATGTGTGACGACCTCGGCACCCGGCAGCGGAACCCGGCCCAATTCCAGCGCCAACAGGCCGCCCACGGTATCGACGTCGAGGTCGTCGTCGAATTCCAGATTGTAGAGTTCGCCGACGTCTTCGATCGGCAGCCGCGCGGAGACCCGAAACCGCTTGTCCCCCAGGTCTTCTATCGGTGCGGTCTCTTCCTGGTCGTACTCGTCGGCGATCTCCCCGACGATTTCTTCCAGCACGTCTTCGATGCTGACCAAGCCGGCGATAGCGCCGTACTCGTCGACGAGCAGCGCCATGTGGTTGCGGTCGCGCTGCATTTCCCGCAGCAGCGCATCCAGCGGCTTGGAGTCCGGCACGAACACCGCGGGGCGCATCACCTGCGAGACTTTGGTGTCCCGTCCCCCGTCGGCCGACAAAAACGTCTGTTGGACAAGGTCTTTCAGGTAGACGACGCCGACGATGTCGTCGACGTTCTCACCGATCACCGGTATGCGGGAATGCCCGCTACGGACCGCCAGGTTGGTGGCTTGGCTGGCGAATTTGTCGCTTTCGATCCAGATCATCTCGGTGCGCGGCACCATCACCTCCCGCGCCGGGGTGTCACCGAGTTCGAAGACCGACTGGATCATCCGGCGTTCGTCGGCGGCCACCACACCGCGCTGCTGGGCGAGGTCGACGACCTCGCGCAGTTCGATCTCGGACGCGAACGGCCCGTTGCGCAGCCCGCGGCCCGGGGTCAGCGCGTTACCCAAGACCACCAGCAGTCGGCTGAGCGGCATCAGCAGCCACGAGAGTGCTTGCAGCGGAAGGGCCGTCGCCAACGAAATGGAATACGCGTTCTGGCGGCCCAGGGTGCGCGGGCCCACCCCGATGACGACGAAGCTGGTTACCACCATGGTGGTCGCCGCGCCGAAAAGCGCCCACTTGATGCCGTAGTTGTCGTAGAGGAACACCACCAGCAGTACCGTCGCCGTGATCTCACAGATGATCCGCAGCAGCACCACCAGATTGATGTAGCGGGGCCGCTCGGACATCACCCGGAAAAGCGCGACCGCGCCGGGCCGCTCGTCGCGCACCAGCTCCTGCACCCGGGCCAGCGACACAGTGCTGATCGCGGCGTCGATCGCGGCGAAAAGGCCTCCCAGCGCGATCAGCGCGATCGCGCCGAACAGCTGAGACAAACCGGTCAATTGTCGAAATACCTTGACTTGTCCAGCAACCGGCGGTCCCGTTCCTCCTGGCGGTCCTGCTGGTAGGCCTCGACCTGTTCGGCGACCCACTCCTCGAGCAGCCGCTCCTGCAAGGCGAACATCTCTTTTTCTTCGTCGTGTTCGGCGTGGTCGTAGCCGAGCAGGTGCAGCACACCATGGATGGTCAGCAGCGCCAGCTCATGTCCGAGGCTGTGTCCCGCCGCGGCCGCCTGCTCGGCGGCGAACTCCGGGCACAGCACGATGTCGCCCAGCATCGACGGCCCCGGCTCGGGCGCGTCGGGGCGGCCGCCGGGTTCGAGCTCGTCCATCGGGAAGCTCATCACGTCGGTCGGGCCGGGCAGGTCCATCCAGCGCATGTGCAGGTCGGCCATCGCCGCGGTGTCCAACAGCACCATCGACAGCTCGGCGCTCGGATTGACGTCCATCTTGGCGATGACGAATCGTGCGACGCTGACCAATTCCGCTTCGGAGACGTCGATGCCCGACTCGTTGGATACCTCGATGCTCATGGCACCATCATCGACGACTGCGGACGCCGGAGGCCCGCCGAGCCGCCCGGTTCAGCCCCGAGCCGGGCTCCTCGTATCTGGCGTAGGCGTCGACGATTTCGGAGACCAGCCGGTGACGCACCACGTCCGCGCTGGTCAACTCGGCGATGTGGATGTCGTCGACGCTTTCGAGGATGTCGACCGCCGATCGCAGGCCCGACCTGGCGCCCCCGGGCAGGTCGATTTGTGTCATGTCCCCGGTGACGACGACCTTAGACCCGAAGCCCAGCCGGGTGAGGAACATCTTCATCTGTTCGGCCGTGGTGTTCTGCGCCTCGTCGAGAACGATGAACGCATCATTAAGCGTTCTACCGCGCATGTACCCGAGCGGCGCCACTTCAATCACCCCGGCGGACATCAGCTTTGGGATCAGCTCGGGATCCATCATGTCGTACAGCGCGTCATAGAGCGGCCGCAGATACGGATCGATCTTCTCGCTCAGCGTGCCGGGCAAAAAGCCAAGGCGCTCACCGGCTTCCACGGCCGGCCGGGTCAGGATGATGCGCGTCACCTGTTTGGTCTGCAGCGCGTGGACGGCCTTGGCCATGGCCAGGTACGTCTTCCCGGTGCCCGCCGGGCCGACGCCGAACACGATGGTGTTGGCGTCAATGGCGTCGACGTAACGCTTTTGGTTCAGCGTCTTGGGCCGGATCGTTTTACCGCGGCGCGACAGGATGTCCAGCGTGAGCACTTCCGCCGGTGACTCGTTGCCGGTGCCGACGAGCATGGCGACGCTGTGGCGCACCACCTCCGGCGTCATCGACTGACCGCTTCCGACGATGGCGACGAGCTCGGAGATCACCCGCTCGGCCAGCGCGACGTCGGCCGGCTCACCCGACAGCGTGATGGCGTTCCCGCGCACGTGCAGGTCGGCGTTGAGCATCCGTTCCAATGCCCGCAGGTTCTCGTCGGCCGAACCCAACAGGCCCACGACGAGATCGGGCGGAACATCGATGCTGCTGCGAACCTGAGCAGAGGCCGATGCGTCAGCGGCGCTGGTCTCGCGTGGCGTCACGTGGTTTCCGATGCCTGCCTTCTGCGGTTCCCGCCCGTGGTGGGCGCAGTTTCTAGATTTCCCATCTTACCGCCGGGTGGCTGCTGACCCAATGGCCGGCAAGCCGTCACCGCGAGGCTGTAATTTCCCAGGGAAAGTGCGAGTAAGGGCCTGCGAAATTACAGGCTCGACGGATCGTCCCATCGGTCGGTCAGCACGCCCAGCGCGCCCAGCGCCACCGCGGCCGCGCTCGACGTCCGCAGCACCTGCGGGCCGAGCCGGACCGCTAGCGCGCCCGCGTCCGTCAGCGCCGCCAACTCGTCGGGCGCGATACCGCCCTCCGGGCCGACCACGAGCAACACCGAATCCGCCTGTCCCACAGCGACATCCGCGAGCCCGTCGGTCGCCGACTCATGCAACACCAACGCCTTCGCACCGGCCGCCACCTCGTCGCGGATCCGTTGGGTCAACGCGGCCGTGGACAGCACGCCGTCGACCGCCGGGATGCGCGGCCGACGGGATTGGCGGGCCGCCGATCGGGCGACGGCGCGCCAGCGGCGCAGACCCTTGTCGACCTTCGCGCCTTGCCAGTTGGCCACACACCGAGCCGCCTGCCAGGCCAGGAACGCGTCGGCGCCGGCCTCGGTGGCCAATTCGATCGCCAACTCCGAGCGCTCGGACTTGGGCAGCGCCTGCGCCACCGTCACGGAGGGCCGCGCGGGCGCGACGCGCCAGCGCTCCTGCACCCGGGCACGCAGCCCGTCGCGCCCGGCGTGCTCGACCACGCAGCGCGCCAGGCCGCCGGCTCCGTCGCCGAGCACCAGCTGCTCGCCGGGACGGATCCGGCGCACGGTGGCGGCGTGAAATCCTTCGTCGCCGTCGACGACGGCCAGCGCCCCGGCGTCGGGCAGTGCGTCGATGTAGAACAGCGTCGCCACCATGTGCGCGATCCGTGTGACTGTGGCTAGCGCCCGGTGAAGGTCTCGCGCAGCCGGCTGAACAGCCCGCCGCCGCTGTGCGTCGAGCGGACCTCGGCCACGTCGCGGCTGCGGCGGTTCTTCAGCTCGCGCAGCAGTTCGCTGTCCTGATGGTCGAGCCGTGTGGGAACCACGACCTCGATGTGAACGTGCAGATTGCCCCGCGCGCTGGAGCGCAGGTGCGGCATCCCGTGGCCGCGCAGCGTGATGACCGAACCCGGTTGCGTCCCAGGCGGAATGGTGATCTCGCTCATGCCGTCGAGGATGGCGTCAACGGTGACCGTGGTGCCCAGCGCCGCGTCGACCATCGGCACCGAGATCGTGCAGTGCAGGTCGTCGCCGTCGCGAACGAAAATGTCATGGGCCTGCTCGTGCACCTCGACATACAGGTCGCCGGCCGGTCCTCCCCCGGGCCCGACCTCCCCTTGGGAGGCGAGCCGGACGCGCATGCCGTCGCCGACGCCGGCGGGGATCTTCACACTGATTTCCCGTCGGGCCCGCACCCGGCCGTCGCCCATGCACTGGTGGCACGGGTCGGGGATGACCACCCCGACACCGCGGCAGGTCGGACACGGCCGCGACGTCACCATCTGGCCCAGTAGCGAACGCTGCACCGTCTGCACCTCGCCGCGGCCACCGCAGGTGTCGCAGGGAATCGGCGCGGAATCGCCGTTGGTGCCCTTGCCCTGGCAGCGGTCGCACAACACCGCGGTGTCGACGGTCACCTGCTTGGTCACGCCGGTCGCGCACTCCTCCAGGTCCAGGCGCATCCGCAGCAGCGAGTCGGAGCCGGGCCGCACCCGGCCGATGGGACCGCGTGACGTGGCCCCGCCACTGAAGCCGCCACCGAAGAAGGCCTCGAAGACATCGCCCAAACCGCCGAACCCGCCGAACCCGCCGGCCGAGGCGGCGGCGTTTTCCAGCGGGTCGCCACCCAGGTCGACGATCCGGCGTTTCTCCGGGTCGCTGAGCACTTCGTAGGCGACGCTGATCTCCTTGAATTTCGCCTGCGCGGCCTCATCGGGGTTGACGTCGGGATGCAGTTCGCGCGCCAGCTTGCGATACGCGCGCTTAATGTCCGCATCGCTGGCGTTTCTGCTCACGCCGAGCAGCCCGTAGTAGTCGCGTGCCACGCCTGACCTTTCTTACGCCGCGCCTACGCGGCTATCCATTGTCGGGGTGCGCAGTCATCGAGCACCCAGGACCTCACCGATATAGAGAGCAACCGCGGCCACGCTGGCGATAGTTCCCGGATAGTCCATCCTGGTGGGCCCCAGCACACCCATGCCGCCGTACACCGTGTCGGTGGTGCCGTAGGCGGTGGACACCATCGAGGTGCCCGCCATCTGCTCGACCGCGGTCTCGTGACCGATGCGCACCGTCACCTTGCCGGCTTCTTGCTGTGCCGCCAGCAGCCGCAGCACCACCACCTGCTCCTCGAGGGCCTCCAGGATCGACCGCAGCGAACCGCCGAAGTCCGCGGCATTGCGGGTCAGGTTGGCGGTGCCGCCCATCACCAGGCGCTCCTCGGTGTGTTCCACCAGGGACTCCAGCAATACCGTCGCCGAACGGCCAACCGCGTCACCCAAGCCTCCGGAACCCTCGAGATGGCTGGCGAGATCGGCCACCGCCGTCGAGGCCGCCGCCAGCCGTTTGCCCTCCAACGCCTGACCGAGCATCTCACGCAGTTGTGAAAGCTGATGATCGTCGATCACATCGCCGAGTTCGACGATGCGCTGATCGACCCGGCCGGTGTCGGTGATGACCACCATCAACAGCCGCGCGGGCGTCAGGGCGATCACCTCCAGGTGGCGAACGGTCGAGGTCGACAGTGTCGGGTACTGGACCACGGCCACCTGGCGGGTCAGCTGTGCCAGCAGGCGCACAGCCCGGCGCAGCACGTCATCGAGGTCGACGCCGGACTCGAGGAAGCTTTGGATCGCGCGCCGCTCGGCCGACGACAGCGGCTTGACGTCATCGAGCCGATCGACGAACTCGCGGTATCCCTTCTCGGTGGGCACCCGACCGGAGCTGGTGTGGGGCTGGGCGATGTAGCCCTCGGCCTCCAGCACCGCCATGTCGTTGCGGACCGTGGCGCTGGACACGCCCAAGTTATGGCGTTCCACCAATGATTTGGAGCCGATCGGTTCCTTGGTGGCGACGAAGTCGGCGACGATCGCACGCAACACCTCGAAGCGACGCTCGTCCGCGCTTCCCATCGACGCCCACCTCCTTGATCGCGTCCATTTTACGGTCTCACGAGGTGTGACCTGCCATGAGCGGGCGTCGGCAGCCGCGGCGGACGATTTTCCGGCTAGCCTGTCCAACATGCAGTCGTCGGGCCCGGGTGACGCCTCGCGGGAGATCCCCCAATGATTTTCAAGGGCGTGCGCGATGGTAAGCCCTATCCCGAGCACGGGCTTTCGTACCGAGAGTGGTCCCAGATTCCCCCGCAGCAAATCAGGCTCGACGAATTGGTCACCACGACCACGGTGCTCGCACTGGACCGCCTGCTGTCGGAGGACTCCACCTTTTATGGCGACCTTTTCCCCCACGCGGTGCGGTGGAAAGGCATTACCTATCTCGAGGACGGCCTGCATCGCGCGGTGCGTGCCGCCCTGCGGAATCGCACCGTGCTGCATGCCCGGGTGTTCGACATGGATTTGCCGCTGAGCCAGCAGACCTAGCCGTTGAGGGGCCCGGTCACGTTTGAGCGCCGCCAGGTGTCGACCTAGTAAGGACGACATTCAAGGAGGACCGCCATGCCCCGTCTCAACGGAGTGTCCGACCGCGACGCCGGCCTGGGCGCCAAGATCGCCTTCTTCTTCACCAGACGCAAGCTGGCGCAGATGACCGGCCTGGAAACGGCCGGGATGCTGGAACCGCTGCGGATGTATGCACACATCCCCCGGTTGCTCACCGCCATCGGCAAGCTCGAGATGGCCGAGTCCAAGCTGGATATCCTCAGCCCGCGCGAGCGCGCGCTGGCCGAGCTGAAGGCGGCGACGACTGTCCGCTGCGAGTACTGCATCGACCTCGGTTCGCAGATCGCACGCCAGTGGGGAATCACCGACGAGGAGCTGCTCGCGATGGCCGATTACCAGAACGCCCCGTGCTTCTCCGACGTCGACAAGCTGATCCTGGAGTATGCGACCGCGATCAGCCGCACCCCGGTCGAGGTGAGCGACGAGCTTTTCGATGCGCTGCGCGCCCACTTCGACACGCCCCAACTCGTCGCGCTCACCCACGTGATCAACCTGGGCAACTTTCGCGCCCGGTTCAACATCGCGCTCGGCATCGGGTCGTCCGGCTTTTCCGGCAACCGGGTGTGCGCCCTGCCCGACACACAGCGGGACACCGGTCGCACGTGACCGCGTCGCTCACGGAACGTTTCGAGGCGGCCCGACCACAGCTGGGCGCCATCGCATATCGCATGCTGGGCTCGATCGACGACGCCCAGGACGCGGTGCAGGAGGCATGGCTGCGGCTGCGTCGCAGCGGCGCGGACGGCATCGCCAACCTCGACGCCTGGCTGACCACCGTGGTGGCCCGCATCTGCCTGAACATGTTGCGCGACCGCCACTCCCACGGACAGGAGGAATTGGTCGCCCATCTACCGGACCCGATCGTCGATCCGGTCGGCGAGTCCGATCCCGAACACCGCGCGATGCTGGCCGACGCGGTGGGCCTGGCGCTGTTCGTGGTGCTGGATACGCTGCCGCCGGCGGAGCGGCTGGCGTTCGTGCTGCACGACGTCTTCACCGTCCCGTTCGACCAGATCGCACCCATCGTCGACCGGACGCCGGAGGCGACCCGCAAGCTGGCCAGCCGGGCACGCCGGCGCATCGAGCAGGCGGACCCCGTGCCCGACGGCGACCTCACCGCGCAACGCGAAGCCGTCGACGCCTTCTTCGCGGCGGGACGTAGCGGCAACTTCGACCGGTTGGTGTCGGTGCTGCATCCCGACGTGGTGCTGCGCGGCGACTTCGGCGCCGGGACGCGCGGCTTCCGGGCCGACGGCGCGGCCTCGGTGGCCAGGCTGGCCCGCAGTTACGCGGGCCCCGAGCGCGAGGCGCGGGCCGCGACCGTCAACGGCGCCGCGGGCGCGGTGATCTTCGTCGGCGGGCGCGCCACGGCCATCATGGGATTCGTGGTGCGCGACGGACGCATCGCGGCCATCGACGTGCTGGCCGACCCGGCACGCCTCGCCAAGCTCGACCTACGCGCGCTGCGCGGCGATCACTGAACGGCCTGCAGCAACTGCATCGCCGACGCGCGCGACAGCACCCAGCCGCCGCCCTGACTGACGAACGAGAGGTTCTGCGTGACCGGCGACGTCAGCTTGGGTCCGGAGACCGCGACGTCCGCGGACGAACCGGACGCCGTCGGCTGGATGTTCGACACGTCGAACGACAGCGGCAGGTCGCCGTTCTTCGCCGCCTTCTGCAGCTTCTTGTCCGCGACGTGCGCTTCGATCCCGCTGATGCCGCCCTCAACCAGATTGCTCTTGCTGGAGAACGGAACGTTGGGATCGGCCAGGCTGGTCAGCACGCTGCTCAACTGGTCCGCGGTCGGGACATTCGCACCCGGAACCGGTGGCGCGGGCGGCACCGGATCCTGCGGCAGCGGCGCACCGACTGCGGCCAATTGCACCGAGGCCAGATCGCATGACGCCGCGGCGAAAGCGATCGCGGTCGCCGCTCCCCCGATGGCGGCCACGGTAGCCGCGCCGGTGGCAAAAAACTTGACGGTTTTCATCGTCCCCCTTTCATGGGCACGGTTACTTTAGGCCCGCGCACGTGTGTCCAATCTATGCGCTTGCTGTGTAGGCGCCCAGAATCTGGGTGCGGTTTAGCCCGTAGCGGTCGATGCCTGAATCAGAGCGAGCGCCGCGTCGTGCTGCAGGACCCAGTTGCCCCCCTGATTGATGAACACGAGGTGCTTGGTGACCGGCCCGGCGAACTTCGGACCCGAGATGGCCACGTCGGCCTGGGCCATGTTCGGGCCGGCCGGCGCAATGTTGGTCACGGCGAACGTCTCCGGAAAGTTCCCGTTCCGGTAGGCCTTCCTCAGATCGTGGTCGGCGACCATACCCTCGTTTTGAGGGATGCCGTTTTCGACGAAATTGACCTTGTCCCTGTAGTTAACGCCGGGGTCGGTCACTTGGGTGCACAGTGTGGACAACTGCTCTGGGGTCGGCAGTTGGCCCGGCAAGGGCGGCGGGGGCGGCGGGTCTTGCGGCAGCGGCGCGCCGACCGCGGCCAGCTGCACCTGATCGGCGCTAGCCGGGGCGAATGCGGCCGACGTCACGCCGATGCCGGCGGCGCCGATGGCGGCCACGGCCGCAACGCCAGTCGCGGCGGATTTCAAGGTCTTCAAGGTCATTGTCAAACTCGTTGTCATGGTCAGGTCCTCCCCCTGAGTTGCACCTGGAATGCGGCGGACGGCCTCATACCGTTCGTCTTGTGTTAGGTGGTGTAATTGTGCCCCCTGCGACCGCTATTTGTGTCTCGACTCGGTCACGTTACGACCAAGCTCGCGTCTCACCGGGGCGGATGTGGACGGGTTCGTCGTGGATCCCAGCACCCGGTCCGACAGCAGTCCCAGGCAGCTCAGGTTGGGGAATCCGGGCCCCTGGGTGAGTCCGGCGAGGTTCGGCAGGAACAGCTTCGGGACGACGTCGGTGACGGCCAGGTCATAGCCGATGGCCTCCTGCAGGCGGTCAGCGGTCAGGGGGCCACCCAGGCCCAGCTCGAGCAGGTCGAGGGCGTCCTGGCTGAACAGCGAGCTGAACCACAGCGGGTCGGCGCCGGATCCGTCGATGACCAGATCGAAACCGTGGACGGTCTCGAGGTTTTCGCTGCCCCGGTTGGTGGACAGCGTGAGCCGGATCTGGCCGTCCCACCCCACCGCGTGGGCGACCCGGCCGCGCAGGTGGTGGATGCGGTCGTCCGCCAACAGCGCTTCCTGAACGTTGGCCGAGAACACTCCGCGGTCGGTGCGCGCCAGCGCGTCGCGGCGTTCGTCCAGCGTCAGCGCGGTCCAGTCGGTGGGATCGGAGAACAGCGAGTTCTCGAAGTATCCCTCGCCGCGGGTGAACAGCGTGACCTGTGGCGAGATGACGGTGATGGTCGAAACCCGGTGCCGGAACAGCTCATTGAGCATCGACGCGGCCGTTTCACCGCCCCCGATCACCGCCACCCGTTCGGCGTTGATCCGGTCATGGCCGGCGGCGCGGTCCCAGAACTGGGCGATCGAGAGCATCCGCGGATTGCCGGGCAACAGCGACTTCTCGGCCTGGCCGGGTCCGGTGATCATCAAGGCATCGGCGTGCACGGTGGTCTCGCGGGTATGCAGCGCCCAGCGGTCACCGCTGACGGCCAGCCCGTCGACCTCGCCGTGCACGACGTCCAGGCCCACGTGCTGGGCGACCCATCCCAGGTACTGGCTCCACCGGCGATGGGTGGGTGCCGGCCGGCCGCGATCGATCCATTCGGCGAACGACGCGGTGGCGATCAGATAGGACTGCCAGCTGTAGCGCGTCATCCGCTCGTCGAGTTCGGCGTTGCGGCGCGGTGCCAGTGCCGATCGGTAGGGGAACCCGACGTCCTTTTCCGGGCTGGTGCCCAGCCGATGCGCCCCGTCGGTCCAGCCGCCGCTGGCCTGCCAGTTGGCCCCGACCCCGGTGCGTTCGACTGCGATCACGTCGGGAACGTCGACGCCCATTTCGCGCAATACGTACGCCTTGGCGGCGACGGCCACCGCCTTTGCCCCGGCGCCCAGGACCGCAAGCGTGCTCATGTCGTCAACTCCTGCAGTGCTTCGACCCAAAGTTGTTGCAGTACAGCGATATCCGAGTCATCGAGGATGTCTGGCAGCGCTCGCCACTGTGCGACGAGGACGCGGGCATCGCCGGTGCCGACGATTCCTGCCGCCACGGTCAGCTCGTGGCGCACCGCCTGTTGCGGTTCCGGGACGTGCCCAAGGCCGGACATCAGTTCGCGGGCAAGGTCCAGGTCGCCGACGCCGACGTGGACGCTGCCGAGGTAGTTCAGCAGTAGCTGGGGTTCGGGGAGTTCGCGCAGGCGAGTGTCGGGCCGCAAATACCGCAGCAGGCCGTAATCGATGCCGCTGCCGGGGATTCGGGCCAGGTCGGTGGGGCCGTCGGTGTGGATGCGCAGCGGGTAGATCGCGCTGAGCAGTCCGACCGTGTCGCTGGTGTCGGCCGTCTCGTCGACGTCGACGTCGGCGCGCCCGTGCGTCTCGAGCGCCAGCAGCGGTGCCGGTGTGTCCTGTCCGCGTCGGCGCCGCCACGCGGTCACCGTGCGTGCGGTCGCGGTGACGAGCAGTTCGCCCATCGCCTGTCCCGCTGCGGCTTTGGCGAGCAGCCGGGCGGTGAGGTCGGCCTCGCAGGTCGAGATGCTGATCGCGACGTCACCGGCCCGGTCGGTCTGTGGCCGCAGCCTGCGGGCGCCCAGGGGCGGGTCGGCGCCCTGGAGTTCGGCGGCCCAGAAGCCTGCGGTGTCCAGCGCCGCGGCCCGCTCGTGCAGCAGCCGTGACCATTGCCGGTAGCTGGTGTGCTCACGCGCCGGCGCGGGTTGGCGTCCCGCGGCCAGGGCGTGCAGGCCGGCGTCGAGTTCGGCGAGCACGATGCGCCACGAGGCCGGGTCCATCGCCAGCACGTGGGCGGTCAACACGAGGACCCCCGGGCCGTCGGGCCCGCGCAGCCATACGGCGGACAAGAGCCGACCGGCCTGCGGGTCGAGCCGCTCCAAGGCGTCGAGGGTCTGGCTGGCGACCTCGCCGGCGGGATCACCGGTGACCCGCGCTTCGCTGAGGATGCCCGTTTTCGGTTGTGCGACAAGCGTCATCGCGTCGCGGTCGAGCCGGCATCGCAACGCTTCGTGCCCGTCGATGACGGCGGACAGCAGCGAATCCAGGCGTTCGCGGGTGATCGTGTCGGGTAGCCGGATGACTTCGGTCTGCGCGAGCCGGCGCGGTTCGCCGTATTCGTAGAGCCAATGAACGCCGGCCAACACCGGGATGGGTTCGCCGGTCGCTTCGACGGCTGTGTGCCGTGCGGTGTCGGAGTCGATGGCCGCGGCGAGTTCGCGGAGGGTCTCGCATTCCATCGTCAGCCTGGCGCGCAGCGCGATGCCGCGGCGGCGTGCGGCCTGGACGACCGACAGGGCCACGATGCTGTCGAGGCCCAGTTGCAGAAAGCCGGCCGTGACGTCGACCTCGGCGGTCCCCAGCACGTCGGTGAACGCGTCGGCGAGCGCTTTCTCGGTCGGCGTCTCCGGCGGGACGATCGGTCCCTCGACGGAATCGTTTGCAGCCAGGGCGTTTTCGTCGATTTTGCCGTGCGCAGTCAGCGGCAGTTCGTCGAGGACGACGATGTGGTGCGGGATCAGGTAGCGCGGCAGCCGCTCGAGCAGCATTGAGCGCAGTTCGGCCGCCGTCGGCGGGTTGGGCCCGCCCGCGACATACGCCGTGAGCCGCGGCCCGTGTGTGTGGTTGCGGGCCGTCACGTGCGCGCCGCGCACCCCGTCGTGGTCGTTGAGCACCGCGGCGATCTCGCCCGGCTCGACGCGGAAACCGCGAATCTTGAGTTGGTCGTCGGCGCGCCCGAGGAATTCGAGACCGCCGTCGGGCATGCGGCGCACCACATCTCCGGTGCGATACATCCGCCCGCCGCGGCCGTCGGGGTCGGCGACGAACCGCGCGGCGGTCTCGCCCGCGCGTCCGAGGTAGCCGCGGGCCAGCTGATCGCCCGCCAGGTACAGCTCACCCGCGACGCCGTCGGGCACCGGGCGCAGCCAGGGGTCCATGACGTGGGCGCGGGTGGTCCGGGTCGGGCGCCCGATGGCCGGCCGCGCGTGTTCGTCGATTGCGGCGACCACCGCCTCGACCGTGGTTTCGGTGGGCCCGTAACAGTTGAACGCGCTCATTGCCGTGCGCGCGCATTCCGCTTGGATCGCTTGCCATTCGGTGATGCCCAGGGCTTCGCCACCGAGTGCCAGGACCGGAAGCGGCACCCGCCGCAGCAGCCCCGCGCTGTACAGCTGGGCGAACATCGACGGCGTGGTGTCGATCATGTCCAGCCCGAACCGGGCGATGGCTTCGACCAGCGCCTCGGCGTCGCGTTGCACGTCGTCTTCGACAACGTGCACCGAGTGGCCGTCGAGCAACGCCGCCAGCGGCTGCCATGCCGCGTCGAAGGTGAAGGACCAGGCATGCGCGATGCGCAGCGGTCGCCCGATTCGCCTGGCCGCCGGCCGAAGAACGCGCTCGATGTGGTCGTCAGCGTACGCCGAAAGCGCCCGGTGGGTGCCGACGACGCCCTTCGGCGTGCCCGTCGTGCCCGAGGTGAAGACGGCATAGGCCGCATGGTCGGGTGCCGCCGCGGCGGCCCGGTAGTCGGCGGGCCCGGCGAGAAAAGCGGCGAACAATTCGTCGTCGACGACGATCGCGGCGCACGTCTGCCGCAGGATCTCGGCCACCCGCTCGTCGGGCATGGCCGGGTCCAGCGGCACCAGCATGCCGCCGGCTTTGAGGATTCCCAGCATCGCGGCCACGTAGTTCGGGCCCCGCGGCAGCATGACGGCCACGGGAGTCTCGCCTTCCACGCCGGCCCTGATCAGGGCCGCGGCGAGCCGGTCGGCGAGCGCGTCGAGCTCGCGGTAGGTCAGCCGGCCGTCGGCCCAGCTGACCGCGATCGAATCGGGCTGGGCCGCAGCGATTTCGCCGAATCGGGTGTGCACCGCGACGCCGGTCGTGCCCGCGGCCGGCGAGCCCGTCGAGTCGCGCTCGCCGTCATGCAGGATGTCGATCTCACGCAGTGGCCGGTCCCACTTGTCCACCAAGCGCCGCAGCACGGCCAGCAGCCGCCCGCCGAGGTCCGTGGGGGTCAACGCGCCCAGCGCGCCGTCGAGCACCTCGACCAATACGGTGAATTGGCCGGCGCTCAGGTGTGCGGCGATGGTCACCGGGAAATGCGAGACGCTCTCCAGCGCCACCGGGCGGAAGGTCACGCCGTTCGCGACGAACTCGCTGGCCCCCACGACTTCGCCGGGAGGGAAGTTCTCGTATACCAGCAGCGTGTCGAACATCTCCCCGACACCGGCGATCGAACGCAACTCCGCGTGCCCCAGGTAGCCGTGGTCCCGCAGCGCGGCGGATTCACGTTGCAGGGCAACGCATTGCGTCCCGACCGTCTCGCGGGGATCCAGTCGTACCCGCAGCGGAACGCTGTTGATGAACAGCCCGACCATCGTCTCGACGCCGGGCAGTTCGCCGGGCCGGCCGGACACGGTCACCCCGAACGCCACGTCGCTGCGGCCGGTCACCGCAGAAAGCATTATCGCCCAGGCCATTTGAACGAGGGTGTTCAGCGTGACGCCGCGGGCGCGGGCGGCCTCGGCGAGAGCGGTCGTGGCATCGCGGTCCAGCCGCAGCGTGGTTCGACTCGGGATGCCGGCCCGCGCCGGGGTGTCGGTCAGCGCCGGCGACAGCAGGGTCGGGCCGTCCACGCCCTTGAGGTGCCCGGCCCACACCGCGCGGCTGTAGGTCTGATCACGGGCTGCCAGCCAGCCGATGTAGTCGCGGTACGGGCGCGGTGGCGGCGGCAGCGCGGCGGTGTCGCCGAAGGCCCGATACAGCGCGAGCAGCTCGGAAACGAAGAGCGGCAACGACCACCCGTCGATGACGATGTGGTGCGCGACGACGGCCAGATGCCAATGCTGGTCCGGCAATTCGATGAGCAGAAAGCGGATCAGCGGGCCGCGGCCCAGGTCGAAACGGCGCCGGCGCTCCTCGGCTTCCAGCGCCGCCACCTCCGCGGGATCGGCGCGCACACACCGCCACGGCAGTTCGACGATGCTCGGAATCACCTGCACGGGCCGGCTCAGATCACCGTGGACAAAGCTTGCGCGCAGATTGGGATGTCTGGCCAGCATCGCCGCGGCGCACTCGCGCAGCAAGGGAACGTCGAGCGGGCCCATGATGTCGGCGGCCATCGCGATCACGTACGGGTCGGCATCACCGGAATCGTCCGTCAGCGCCGCCATCGAGAACAGCCCCTGCTGCAGGGGGCTGAGCGCCATCACGTCTTCGATGGCCGGTCGCTCGTCGGCTCGCGTCACGGCTGCTGGCCCCATGACGACGTCAGGGCCGCCAACTCGTCGGGGGAAAGTCCCGACGCGCTCATCGGCGCGTAATGCCGGTCGTCGGGCTCGGTTTCGGACTTGGCGTCGAGGGCGGCGGCGAGCTCACGCAGCACGGGATGTTCGAAGACCATCCGCGGGGTGAGCGGGAGCCCTGCATCCCGCGCCCGTGCGGCCACCCGCACCGCGGAAATGCTGTCCCCGCCGAGGTTGAAAAACTCGTCGTGCCGCCCGACCGGTCCGGCATCGAGAACGTCGGTGAGGATGGCCGCCAGCGCGCGCTCGGTGGCGGTGGTGGGCGGTTCGGCGGGCTGCGTGTCCGCCGCCTGCGCGGGCCGAGGCGGCGTTTCGGAGTCGCCCAACAGTTCCAGTTGTCCGTCGTCGTCCCACACGCCGCGCTGGCCGGTGCGGTAGAGCCGCGAACCGGGTTGCGCGGCAAAGGGATCGGCGACGAAACGGGCGGCGGTCGGCGAGGGTCCCGCCAGCCGCGCGCGGACCGCCGGGCCGCCACCGTAGTAGACGTCGCCCACCACGCCGGTCGGGACGGGATTCAGCGCGGCGTCCAGCAGGTATACGTCGTCCGCGTTGGACCGGCGCAGAATGCGCTGCCGCTCTTGCGCACTGGCGATCTGCACGTCGCGCAGCGGTTGGTCGGGCCGGTGCGCGAACGCCTCGACGACGCGGACCAGCCAGTCGGCAAACCGTTGTGCGGTGTCGCGCTTGTACAGTTCGGGGCGGTAGATGACGTGGCCGCGGTAGCCGTCGTCGGATGCGAAGAAGTTGACAGACATGTCGGCGTGCGCGACGTCGAACGTCGGTTCCAAAGCGCTGAAAGTGGTGTCGCCGCCCGGGCCGCTGTCGATGACGGTGTCTTGTGGCAACTGGTCCCGCACGTGCACCACGACGTCGAACAGCGGATTGCGCGACAGTGACCGCGCCGGGCTGACGGCGTCCACCACCTGGTCGAACGGCAGGTCCTGGTGCGCGTAGGCCGCCAACGCCATGTCCCTGGTCCGCCGCAGCAGCTCGCGCAGCGTCGGGTTTCCGCTCAGGTCGTTGCGCAACACCAGGATGTTGATGAAGAACCCGATCAGCCGGTCGAGTTCGGGTTCGTTGCGACCGGCGACCGGGGTGCCGATCGGGATGTCGGGGCCGCCGCCGGCCTTGTGCAGGACCACCGCTACGGCGGCTTGCAGGAGCATGAACTCGGTGATGCCGAGTTCGCGCGTCAGGTCCTTGACCTTCGCGCGGGTCGCCGACGCGAGACTGAACTCGATGGCGTCCCCGGCGCCGCTGAGCAGGGCGGGGCGCGGAAAGTCCGGGCGCAGACCGCTTTCGCCTGCCAAGCCCTCGAGTTGGCGGATCCAGTAATCGCGTTGCGGGCCCGCGATGCCCGCACCGTCGTCCAACAGCGCCGCCTGCCACACGCCGAAGTCCGCGTACTGCACCGGCAGCGGTTCCCAGGACGGCGGCTGCCCGCCGCTGCGGGCCCGGTAGGCGGTCAGCAGATCGGTGAACAGCACACCGGCGGACCAGTGATCGCCGGCGATATGGTGCGCCACCAAGGACACGACGTTGCGGTCCGGCAGGCTCAGCAACGCCGCCCGAATGGGCAATTCGTTCTCGAGATCGAAGACGTGGCGCCGCTCGTCGTCCAGTTCGGCCTGCAGCCAGTCCTGGTCGGGGCCGGTGGCGCGCCGGACCGGCACCTCGGCGGGTGGGTGGACGATCTGGTGTGGCACGCCGTCGATTTCGCGGTAGGTGGTACGCAAGATCTCATGGCGCGCCACCACGTCGGTGATGGCCGCCGCCAGGGCCTCGGTGTCGCAGGGACCACGAAGCGCCGCGGCGAACGGGATGTTGTTGACGGCGTTGGGTCCGTCGAAGCGATAGGTGAACCAGCTTCGCAGCTGCGACGACGACAACCGCACCGGCCCGTCATGCACTGCTGCCGTCAATCGCGGCCGCGCCGAACCGGGCGTCTCTGTTGCGTCGAGGTGTGCGGCGATGCGCGCTACCGTCGCGAGTTCGAAGACTTCCCGCACACCGATCTCGACGCCGAGCGTATTACGCACCGCCGCAACGAATTTCGTCGCGAGCAACGAGTGGCCGCCGAGGTCGAAGAACGAGTCGTCGGCGCCGACCCGGTCGCGGCCGAGCAGCTGGGCGAACAGTTCGGCGACGCGCCGCTCGGTGGCGGTTTCCGGTTCGCGGAACTCGACGCCGGAGCCGACCTCGGGATCGGGCAGCGCCGTGCGGTCGATCTTGCCGTGCGCGGTGATCGGAATCTCGTCGAGCACAACGTATGCCGCCGGCACCATGTATTCGGGCAGGGCGGCCGCCACCCGAGCCCGGATGCGGTCGAGATCGACCTCAGGGGTTCCCGCCGCGGGTGTCACGTAGCCGACCAGGCTCTTGCCCAGCCGTGGCAGGTCGCTGACGACCACGACGGCCTGTCCGACCGTGGGGTCGACCGAGATGGCGGCGGCGACGTCACCCAGTTCGATCCGGAAACCGCGGATCTTTACCTGTTCGTCGGCGCGACCCACATACTCGACGTCGCCGTCGGCGTTGCGGCGTGCGAGGTCCCCGGACCGATACATCCGGGCGCCGGGATTGAACGGGTCGGCGACGAATCGTTCGGCGGTCAGCCGGGCCCGGCGATGGTATCCGTGGGCCAGATGCGTTCCGCCGAGGTAGATCTCGCCGATCACGCCGACGGGCACGGGCCGCAGCGAGTCGTCGAGCAGGTGCATCGTGGTGTTGATTTTGGGCCGGCCGATGGGCACGATGCGAGTGCCTTGCGGGCCTTCCACCTTGAAGCGGCTGGCGTTGATCACGGTTTCGGTCGGGCCGTAGAAGTTGTGTAGCAGCGCGTCGAATGTGGCGTGGAACTTGTCGGCCACCTCCCCGGGCAGCGGCTCGCCGCCGATGGGCACCCGCTGCAGCGTTCGCCATTGGTTGACGCCCGGCAGCGACAGGAACAGCCCGAGTAGGGACGGCACGAAATGCATCGCCGTGATTCCCTCGTCGCGCAGTAGGGCGGTGAGATAACCGATGTCGTTCAGTCCGCCGGGGCGCGGGATCACCATTCGCGCGCCGCAGGCCAGCGTGCCGAAGATCTCGGCTATCGACACGTCGAAGCTGGGCGAGGCGACCTGCAGCAGCCGGTCGGTGTGGTCGACCCCGTAGTCGCCCTTGAACCAGACGAAGTATTCCGCGACGGGGCGGTGCGGCACCGCGACGCCCTTGGGCACTCCGGTGGTCCCCGAGGTGTAGATCAGATACGCGGTGTTGTCCGGGCGCAGCGGCCGCAGCCGGTCTTCCGTCGGGTCGTGGGCGGGGTAGGCCGCCAGGTCGGTCACCGGCTCGCGCAATATCAGCTTCGCGTCGCAGTCCCCGAGGATGAAGTCCAGCCGCTCCCGCGGATAGGTGGGGTCGACGGGCACATATACCGCGCCGGACTTGGCGATCCCCAGCGCGGTGACGACCAGATCCGGCGACTTGTCGAGCAGGACGGCGACGCGGTCCTCGCTGCCTATCCCCCGCCCGATCAGCCAGTGCGCCAACCGGTTTGCTTGCTCGTTGATGTCGCGATAGGTGAGCCGGCGACCCTCGTAGCTGACGGCGATTGCCTCTGGAGTGCGCGCGGCCTGTTCGGACACCAGGTCGGCGAGCGTTCTGGGTGCGGTGTCGAACGCCTCGCCGCGCGACACGTCGTGCAGCCACCCGGCGTCGGCCTCGCCCATCAGCGCCAGCGCGGCCAGCCGCTGCTCCGGCCGGGCGAGGGCGTCGTCGAGCAGCACGGCGAAGTGTTCCAACAGCTGACGCGCCAGGGCGGGTTCAACAATGTCCAGTTGGTGTTCGGCCTCGACCAGCGCACCACTGCCGTCGAATTCGACCATGAAACCCAGCGGCAGCTGGGTGAGGTTGCCGCGCAGGTCGTAACGCACGCAGTCGATGCCCGGCGGGCGGAATCCGCCCCCGTCGGGCTCGCGAAATCCGAAGCTGATCCGAGTCATCCGTTCCGCGCCGTGCCGGCGATCGGGGTTCAGTTCGCGCACCGCGCGCTCCAGGCCGACCCGTTGGTGTGCGAACGCGCCGGTGGCGATATCGCGCGTCGATTTGAGCAACTCGCGGAAGCTCATCGCCGGCCGCGGCCGCAACCGCATCGCCACCGTGTTGCCGAAATAGCCGATGGCGTCGTCGGTTCCGGCGCCGCGGTTGAGTACCGGGGCGGCCACGAGAAAGTCGTCGCTGTGGGTGTAGCGGTGCACCAGCGCGCCGAACGCGGCCAGCAGGACCATGTACGGGGTGCAGCCGGTGTCGCGGGCCAACGCCGTCACTCGCTGGGCGGTGTCGCTTGACAGCCGCATCGTGCAACGGGCGGCGCGCCAGTCGGTCGCCATGGTCGTGCCGGCCGGCCCCGGGAGTTCCAGTGGCTCCGGCGGATCGGCCATGATGGCGCGCCAGTAGTCGAGATCGGCCTCGGTGGTGTCCGGTCCGGATGGGGCCGGCAGGGAACGTTCCGGTCCGAGGTCGGCGCCGCCGTAGGCCTTGGTGAGGTCGGCGAAGAAGACGCGCCACGAGCCGTCGTCCCAGGCGATGTGATGGGCCACGAACAGCAGGACATGTTCGTCGGCGGCGGTGCGCACGACGGTGATCCGCAACGGTGCGTCGGCGGAAAGATCAAAGGGCGCGGCGAATTCGCGTTGAGCCAGCACTTCGAGGCGAAGCCGGCGTGCCTGCTCCGACAGGTCGGTCAAGTCGTGTTGCGCCCACGCCGGTCGGAGATCGTCGTGCACCGTCGGCCGGGGCTCGCCCTCATCGCTGAGCGTGTAGGTGGTGCGCAGGATCCGGTGGCGGCGCGACACCGCATCCACGGCGTCGTGCAGCCGGGCGAGATCGATATCGCCGGTGATCCGATACGAGACGCAGACATTGAGCAGCGCGCCGCTGGGGTCGGCCATCTGCACGAACCACATCCGGGCCTGGCCGTCGGAGAGTTGGTCGTCGGTACTGCTGCCGGTGTCTTCGGTGTCGGACACGAGACCGCGTTCGGCAAGCCTGCGACGAAGCAGCTCCAGTCGGGCCGCGTCGAGCCGGGCGGTGTCGGCGATGTCAGTCACGCGCTTTGTCCATCTTTGAGGTCCACTTTCTGTGCCGCTTCGGAGCGCTCGTCCGCACGCTCGAGTTGTTCGACAAGTTCGTCGCCGGTGATCTCACCCATCAGCGTGGCCAGCGACACCGTCCGGCCGGTCGTCCTTTTAAGGCGTTTGCGCAGTTCGACCGCCAGCATCGAGTCGATGCCCAGATCGAAGAGCGATTCGGTGAGGCTCAATTCGCCGGCCGGCGTGATGCCGAGCACCGCCGCCAATTGGCCGCGGACCGCGTCGACGATCGGCACCGCGGCGTCGGCCGAGCCCAGCTCGGAAGGCTGGTCGGGCACCTCGGATCGCGTGGCGTCCAGGAAGATTCGCAACCGAGCAGCGTCGGCGGAGAACACCAGCGGGTCGTGGTGCCACGCGCATAGGCTCGCCTCGATCGCTGCCCGGGGTGCCATCGGGCGCAGACCGGACCGCACGATGTCTGCGCGCTCGGTCGAATCCAGGATGCCCGAGCCCTGCCACAGCCCCCATCTCACCGCGACGCAGTGCCTGCCGGAGGCGCGCAGCTCGGCGGCCATGACGTCCAGGAGGCGGTTGGCCGCCGAGTACGCCGCGTGCCCACGTCCGCCCCACATTCCGGATACGGACGAACACAACAGCATTCGTGCGTCCGGCCCGGTGGGCCACAACTCGGTCAGATGGGCGAGGCCGCCGACCTTGGCGGCGAACGTGGCGGCGACGGCGCCCGGCGTGAGCGCCGGCGCGGTACCGAACGTGGCGGTGCCCGCCGCGTGCACGATCAGCGAAGCGGCCGATCCGCCGTATTGGGCTGCGACAAGCGATAATTGGGCCGGATCGGTAATGTCGCACGGCGGTGACAGCAGCTCGGTTCCGTATTCGGCGGCCAAGGTCTTCAGCACTGCAAGATCCGCGGAGCGGCGGCTCAGCAGCACGATGCGCCGCGCGCCGCGCTCGGCGAGGTAGCGGGCGTAGTGCAGGCCGATGGCGCCGGCGCCCCCGGTGATCACGACGTCGTCGAGCACGCGAGAGTCCAATGGCAATTGCGGGGCGGTCGGCGCATCGCGGAACGTGCGCTCGAACATTGCGTACCCGTCGGCGACGCCGCGCAGCGCGGCCTCACCGACACCGGCGATCAGTGCGTCCACCGCGGCGAGGCAGGCGGCTGGCCCCAGTTCCCACGAAGGCAGGTCGAGGTGGGTGAAAGCCCGTTCGGGGTAATCGAATCCGATGCTGCGGTGTGTCGCGGCCAGCGCCGCATGGGTGGCCGACTGCGACGCGTCGAGCTGGCCCACCCGTTCGGCCGCCACGGTGATCAGGCAGACGGTGTGGCATCGGGGCCCCGGCGAGTTCGCATAGTCGAACAAACCGGCGCCGATCACCCCGGGCAGCACCTCGGCGGCCTGGTACGCCCCGGCGCATTCGAGGGTGGGCGCGATCGCCACGACGATCTCCGCATCCGGCGGTTGACTGAGCTGCGCTACCGGGTGGGAGTCGACCGCCGCACGGAGCGCGCTCGCCAGCGCCCCGTGGGCACCCAGGTCGATCACCGCGATCCGCGCGGGCGCCCCCGTTGTCGGCGGCGATGTGCGCTCCCAGTGCTCGACGGAGATGTTGAGCCCGTCCGCTGTCGCGGGAACGGCGGACAACGGCTCCGGCTGCGCCCACATCGAAATTGCGCGCATCGGCGCGTTCGGGAATCCCCGCAAGCCGGCGCCGGCATCGGCATTCAGTTGGTCTCCCCAGGCGTACCCGGGATCCGCGACCGCCGCGGTGACGATGTTGGCCGACAGTGTGTCGACCAAGGGCTCATCCCGGCGACCCGAGCCGACCAGCACCGCCGGGTCTTCGGGTCGGTCCGCCTCGAAGATCTGGCCGATCGAGAACAGCAGCGCGGGATGTGCCGACAGCTCGATGAACGACCCAGCACCACAACGGATTGCCGACTCGAACGCGCGGTCCAACCGCACGGTGTTGCGCAGGTTCGCATACCAGTAGTCGCCAAAGGGTGTGTTCGGCGCCACGACGTCGCCGGTGGTGCCGCCGATGAATTGCACTGGGGATTCTGCGAATTCCGAGGAGGGCAGTCGCGTTTGCAGTTCGTCGCGGAGCGACTCGAGCAGGCTGGTGTGCCCTGGGAAGCCGGCGCTGATCTCGCGGGCGAACTGGCCATCGGCGCGAACCGCGTCGGCCATTGCGAGCACCGCGTCGCGGTCGCCCGACACCGCGACGGTGGAGGCGGAGTAGACCACCGACACCTCCGCCCAGCCGTCGGTGGCCGCGATCAGCGCCTCGGCCGCCGGGGCGCCGATGCCCAGCGTGGCCATCGCGTAGCGGCCCGGAAGCCGGTCGACGACGGCGGCGCGGGCGGCCACCACGGCGACGGCGTCGGGCATCGTGATGCTGCCGGCGACGACGGCGGCGGCGACCTCACCGAGACTCTGGCCGATGGTGAGGTCGGGGACCACGCCGCACGAGCGCCACACCTCCGCCAGGGCGACGGCGTTGACGAATTGGGCGCCCTGGACCTCGGTTTCGGAGAACGTCTCCGCCGCGTCGGTAGCCGTGAGGTAGCGCAGCGGCGACGCGATGCCGGCGGCGTCGAATGCGGCGACGCACCCATCGGTGGCCGCCCGATAGCGCGGGAGCGCCCGGTAGGCGACGGCGCCCATGCCCGGCCAGTGTCCGCCCTGACCGGGAAACACGAACGCCTGCCGGGGAGCCGACCCCAGCGCCGAACTGGCGACCAGCGGATGCTCGCGCCCCGCGGCCAGCGCACGCAACCCGTCGACGAGCTCGAGGCGGTCGGCGGCGCGGAGCACCGCACGGTGCCGGCGCACCCGCCGGGTCGTGTGCAGTTGCCGGGCAACCTGCGGCACAGTCGCTTCCGGAAAGCGGTCGAGATAGTCGGCGATCGCCCGGGCGTCCGCGGCGACGAGTTCGCCGGCGTGCGCGCTGAGCAGTACCGGGATGCGCCCATCGGGCAACCGGGCCATCAGGCGACCCTGCGCGCGTTGCTGGTGTCGGGCATCGAGACGATCAGGTGGGTATTGGTGCCGCTCATCCCGAACGCGGACACCGCCGCGGTGCGCCATCCGTCGACCGCCCGCCACGGCGTCAGCTTGTCCGCCAACCGCAAACCTTGGTCGTCCCAATCTATTTCGCGGCTGGGTTCGTCGACGTGCAGCGTCGGAGGCACCGCGGCGTGTTCGGCGGACAGGATGACCTTGGCGAGACCCAACGCGCCCGCCGCGGCCTGCGCGTGCCCGATGTTCGACTTGACCGATCCCAGCAGCGGCCCGCGGCCCGGCGGTGCGGTGCCGTAACTGGCCGCCATGGACAACAGTTCGGTCCGGTCGCCGACCCGGGTTCCGGTGGCGTGCCCCTCGATCATCCCGACCTCGACGGGCTCGACCCCGGCCTGGGCGATGGCGCGCCGAAACAGTCGCAGCTGCGCGTCGCCGCTCGGCGCCATCAGTCCGTTGCTGCGCCCATCGGAGTTCACGCAACTGGCGCGGACCTCGGCGAGGATGCTGCGCCCGTCGGCCACCGCCCTGGACCGGCGCTGCAGGACGAACATGCCCGCGCCTTCCGCCCAGACGGTTCCGCTGGCGTGCGCACTGTAGGGCCGGCAATGGCCGTCATCGGACAGCGCGTGCTTCTTGGAGAACTCGACGAAATAGCCCGGGGTGCCCATCACGCACACGGCGCCGGCGAGTGCGAGGTCGCAGTCGCCGGCCCGGATCGCTTGCACGGCAGTGTGAAATGCCGCCAGCGCGGACGAGCACGCGGTGTCGACCGTCAGCGCGGGCCCGGCCAGGTCCAGCGTGTAGGCGATGCGCCCCGAGATGACGCCCAGCGACGTCCCGGTCATCAGGTGCCCTGTGTGATGCGAGAACTCGGAAAGACCGGGGCCGTATTCGAGCGCCGAGGCGCCGACATAGCAGCCCACATCGTGACCGGCCAGGTCGTCGGGATTGATCCCGCCGTTCTCCAGGCTGCGCCACGCGACCCGCAGCGCGACCCGCTGCTGGGGGTCCATCGCCGTCGCTTCCCGCGGGGAGATGCCGAAGAACTCGGGATCGAATGCCGATGCGCTGGACAGGAATCCACCAAGGTTGCGGATGGGCTTGAAGCCGTCTCGCCGCGATGAGTCGAACAGCTCGCGAAGGGCCCAGCCCCGATCGGTGGGGAACGGGCCGAGTCCTTCCCGCTGCTCGGAGAGCATCGCCCAGAAATCGTCGGCGGTTTCGATCCCGCCGGGCGCTTCGAGCGCCAGCCCGACGATCACGACCGGGTCGTTATCGGACATCGGCGCTCACCATCCGGGCCACCGCGTCGAGATGGTCGTTGAGGTAGAAGTGGCCGCCCTCGAAATCGGTCAGCGTGAACCGGCCGGAGGTGTGAGTTTGCCACGTGGCCAACGTTTCCCGGCTGATCCGGTGGTCGCGGCTGCCGCCGACCGCATGGATGTCGGCGCGGATGCGTACGTCCGGCGGGCACGAATAGGCGTTCAGGGCGGTGTAGTCGGCCTGCACCGCCCGCACCAACAGTTCGACGAATTCCTCGTCCTCCAACAGCGCCGGATCGGTGCCACCGAGATCCACCATGTCCGCCAGCACGCCGCTGGCGGTGGTCGGCAGCGGTCCATACGCGGTGACCGTCGACGGGGCCTGCCCGGCCGAGGCCCACAGCACGCGCACCGGCACCCCGTTGCGTTCGGCCACGCGGGCGAACTCGAAGGCCACCACCGCGCCCATGCAATGGCCGAACAGGCTCAGCGGAGCCGCCGCGGCCCAGTCGCCCGCCTCGAACAACTCGATTGCCAGCGCGCCGATGCTCTGCGCGGCGCGATGATGCCGGCGATCCGCGCGCTGCGGGTACTGCACCACGTAGGCGTCGACGTCATTGGCCGACAGCGCTTTAGCCAGTGACCGGTACGCCGCCGCGGCACCGCCGGCGTGCGGGAACACGACCACCGAGCCGTTCGCCGTGGCACCGGTAAACCGCTTCACCCAGGGCTGGAATTCCCGTCGGACGGGTTGGTCGGTCGGCGCATCGAGCGCGGACAACACGTCGACGCGCGACATGTCCGCGATCTCCAGGTACACCTCGGCCACCAGCTCGAGTCGTCCGGCGTCGGAGTCCCGGGCGATGAGCAGTTGCGCCAGCGTGGCGGCGGTCCTCGTGGCGAAGACGTCGGCGACCATCAGGCTCGGCGAATCGAGCCACTGGCGGATGGCCGCGACGGCCTGTGTCGCAAGCACGGAATCGCCCCCGAGGGAGAAGAAGTCGTCGTGCACGCCCACGGCGTCGCGGTTCAGCAGCCCCGCGACGATGTGGCACAGCGCCCGTTCCAGCTGCGTTCGGGGCGCCCCGTAGCGCGCTGACGTGTCGCGGGACTGCTCGGCCACCGCCGCGGCCAGCTCGCCGCCGACGGCGCGCCGGTCGATCTTGCCGCCGTCGGTGAAGGGGATGCGCTCGACCACCGAAATATGTGCCGGAATCATGTGTGCGGGAACGAGATCGACGAGGACCTCGCGAATCCGCCGGGCGTCCAGCGCGGCGTCTTCGAGGCAGACCTGGGCCGCCAACACCTCGGCGCCGCCGGGCGCGGGAACCAGGGCGGCCACGGCCGCCCGCACCCCGGGCACTCGGCGCAGCGACGCCTCGATCTCGCCGAGCTCCACGCGGTAGCCGCTTATCTTGATGCGGTAATCGGCGCGGCCGACGAACTCGAGGGTGCCGTCCGGCCAATAGCGGGCCAAATCACCGGTGCGGTACCAGATCCGGCCGTCGCGGAGCACGAAACGTTCCGCGGTGAGTTCGCTGCGGCCACGGTAACCCCGGGCGATGCCGCGTCCGGATATCCACAGCTCCCCGGCGACCCAGTCGGGGCAGTCGGCACCGGCCTCGTTGACGACGCGGCACGCGATATTCGGGAACGGGACGCCGTACGGCACGGCGGTCCAGTCGGTCGGCAGGTCGTCGCCGACCTCGAAAATGGTTGCGTGGACGGCGGTTTCGGTCGCGCCACCCAGCCCGGCGAACCGCACGTTCGGCGCCAGGGACCGCAACCGGCGGGCCAGGCCGGGACGTACCCAGTCGCCGCCGGTAGGCACCACCCGCAGCGACGACAGCCGGTCCTGGCCGACCTCGACGAGCATCTCCAGCCAGCCCGGCAGGAAGTTCAGCACCGTGACGTGGTGATCGTCGATGAGCCGGGCCCACGCGTCGGGGTCGCGCCGCTGCGCCTCATCGACCACCACGATCGCTCCGCCCGCGCGCAAGGTCGCGAAGACGTCCAGCACCGACATGTCGCATTCCAGCGTCGACAGGGCCAGGCACCGATCGGCGGGGCCGATATCGAAGTGGCGGGTGAGACATTCGATGGTGTTCATCGCGCCGTCGTGCGTCATCTCGACGCCCTTGGGCTGCCCGGTCGAACCCGAGGTGAACAGCACGTAGGCGAGGTCGGCCGGATCGCCGCCCGCGGGCACGACGCCCGCCGGCGCGGCGGGTGCGTCGCGAACCACGTCGGCGATCGTCAGCTCCCGCACCGGTAACGACAGCGTCTTCCCGCCGCACACCAGGGCCAGCCTCACTCCACCGGTTTCCAGGATGCGCTGCGCGCGGTCGCGGGGTTGGTCGACCCCGATCGGCAGATACACGCCTCCGGCGGCAAGGATTCCCAGCAGTGCCGGCACCTGTTCGGCGGTCTTGGGGCCCATGACCGCGACCGTGTCGCCGGCGCCGATCCCGCTCGCGCGCAACGCCGCCGCCACCGCCAGCGCCTGATCGCGCAACCGCGCGTAGCTGAGGTCGCCGGAGCTGGCGAACACCGCGGGCGCGTCCGGCCGCAGCCCGGCCTGCCGAAAAAACCCGTGGTGCAACGCCTCACCGCTGGGCGCGGCGGTGCGGCCGTTCACCGCGTCACGCACTGCGCGCTGCGCGGCCGGCAGCGCCGACGGGTCCGGCGCATCCCACGGTTCGTCGGCCGCGGCCAGCCGGAGCAGTTCGTCGACGTGATGGGCGAACATGGCGTCGATGACGCCGGGTGCGAAGACGCCGTCGCGCACGTCCCAGTTCACCAGCACCCCGCCGTCGAACTCGGTGACCTGCGCGTCCAGCAGCACCTGCGGGCCCTGCGAGATGATCCATCCCGGGCGGCCGAATTGCCCTGTGACATCGGCACTGAACAATTCGCCGAGCCCGAGCGCGCTGGTGAACACCACGGGCGCCAACACCTGCGTACCGCGGTGGCGGCTCAGGTCGCGCAACACCGACAGCCCCGGGTACTCGGAATGGGCGGCGGCCATCCGCATGGCGTCCTGTACCACGCGTGCCCGCGCAGCGGGGGTGCCCGCGCCGGTCAGGTCGATGTCCAGCAGCAGGGACGAGGTGAAGTCCCCGACCAGCAGGTCGACGTCGGAGTGCAGGGCCTGGCGGGCGAACAAGGGCACGTTCAGCAGGAACCGTGGCGCCCCCGACCAGCGCGCCAGCGCATTGGCGAACGCCGCGGCCAGCGCCATCGCCGGGGTGACGCCGCGTGCCCGGGCGCGGGCGAACAGCGCGTCGCGGGTCGCCGGGTCCAGCCAGTGCCAACGTCGGGTGCTTCGGCGCGACTCGCGGCCCCCGCTCGATGGCAGCGCCGGCGGGTCGGGCAGCTGCGGGATGCGTTGCGCCCACCACTCGCGGTCGGCGTCGCGGGCGGGTTGCGGCCGCGTCTCCTCCCGCGCGACGGCCTGGCGGTATTCCCGGTAGCTGTAACCCAATGCGGGCAGCTCGCGGCCGACATAGAGGGCGGCCAGGTCCGACATCAGGGTGCGATAGCTCATCGCGTCGGCGGCCTGCATGTCCAGGTCGACGTGCAGGCGCGAACGCTCGCCGGGCAGCAGCGTCAACGCCAGTTCGAACACCGCGCCGTCGAGCTGCTGGTGCGATTTGGCGTCGCGGATCTCGGCCAGGCGCCGCTCGACGAGGTCACCGGCGAGGTGGCGCAGGTCCTCGACGGTGACGGGGAAGTCGGGGCGTTCCGAGATCGGGGCGATGCGCTGGGTGCCGTCGGATCCGAACCGCACGCGCAGCATCGGGTGACGCCGCGCCAGCCGGGTGGCCGCCGCACGGAGCCGGTCCGGGTCGGTGGCGCCGCCGTCGAACTCGACGTAGAGGTGCCCGGCCACCCCACCGAACTGCTGGTTGTCCTGGCGGCCGACCCACATCGCGTGCTGCATCGGGGCGAGCGGAAAATCGTCGGAAGCGCGGTCGTCCCCAGCGGGCTGGTCGGCTGGCGCTTCGTCGGTGGTCGCCGGCGCACCCGCCGTCACCAACTCCGACCACGCCTCGATGGTCGGTGTCGCGGCCAGAGTGGCGAAATCGATCCCGATGCCGTGGCGGCGCCAGCGACCGGCCAGCGTCATCATCCGGATCGAGTCGAGGCCCTGGCCGATAAGGTTGCTACCCGGGTGAACGGTGTCGGCCGGGACGCCGAGCAGCTCGGCCACCTCCGCGCGGATATCCTCCGAGCACGCCGGGGCACGTACCACGAACCCTCCTCGGAATTAGCAAAGGCTGCCCTAATTTCTTTGGGTACCCTATCCTCGATCACCGGGTCGCCGCCACTAGCCCCCCACTGAGGAGTCCGATGCCCGCAGACACCGCGCAGCCGGCGGCCGAAGGCATGGAGGGATTCGTACCGTTCCCGGCCGATAGGGCCGCCGCGTACCGGGCGGCCGGGTATTGGACTGGTCGGGCCGTGGACGCGATCCTCGCCGACGCTGCGCGACGCTGGCCCCACCGGATCGCCGTGCTCGACGCACTCCCGGGTGAGCGACTCAGCTACGCCGAACTCGACGAGCGGGCCGACCGTGCGGCGGCCGGTCTGCGCGGCCTGGGCATCGGACCGGGCGACCGGGTGTTGCTGCAGCTGCCGAACGGCTGCCAATTCGCGGTTGCGTTGTTCGGGCTGTTGCGCGCGCGGGCGATCCCGGTGATGTGCCTGCCCGGTCATCGGGCCGCCGAGTTGGGACACTTTGCCGCCGTCGGTCAAGCCAGCGTGCTGTTAATCGCTGATGCCGCAAACGGTTTCGACTATCGGGCGATGGCACGCCAGCTCGCCGAGGAGCACCCCACGCTCCAGCACGTCATCGTCGACGGCGACCCCGGTCCGTTCGTCTCATGGCGGCGGCTGTGCGAGTCGGTGGCGGTTCCGAACACCGAATCGCCGGTGGATCCGGAATCGCCTGCCTTGCTACTGGTTTCCGGCGGCACCACCGGCCTACCCAAGCTCATCCCCCGCACGCACAACGACTACGTGTTCAACGCGACCGCGAGCGCCGCCGTCTGCGGGCTCACCGCACAGGACGTCTATCTGGTGGCGCTGTCCGCGGGCCACAACTTCCCCCTGGCTTGTCCGGGGCTACTCGGTGCGATGACGGTGGGCGCCACCACCGTGTTCGGCACCGACCCCAGCCCGGAGGCGGCCTTCGCCGCCATCGACCGCCACGGCGTCACCGTCACCGCCCTGGTGCCGGCGCTGGCCAAACTGTGGGCACAGGCCTGCGACTGGGAACCGGTGACACCGAAGTCGTTGCGGCTCTTGCAGGTTGGCGGTGCCAAACTCGAGCCCGAGGACGCCCGACGGGTGCGCGCGACGCTGACCCCGGGCCTGCAGCAGGTGTTCGGCATGGCGGAGGGGTTGCTCAATTTCACCCGTCCCGGCGATCCGCCGGAATTGCTGGACGGCACCCAGGGCCGGCCCTTGTGCGCGGATGACGAACTGCGCGTCGTCGACGGCGTGGGCGAGCCGGTGTCACCCGGCGAAGAGGGCGAGCTGCTGGTACGCGGCCCGTATACGTTCAACGGTTACTTCCGTGCCGAGCGGGACAACGAGCGCTGCTTCGATCCCGACGGGTTCTTCCGCAGCGGCGATTTGGTCCGCCGCAGGGAAGACGGCTACCTGGTGGTCACCGGGCGGGTGAAAGACGTGATCTGTCGCGGCGGTGAGACGATTGCGGCCGCGGACCTCGAAGAGCAGCTGCTGCGCCACCCCGCGATCTACGCGGCCGCGGCCGTTGCGCTGCCCGACCCCTATCTGGGCGAAAAGATTTGCGTCGCCGCCGTTTTCACCGGCGAAGCGATCAGCCTTGCGCAACTGAACGCCTACCTCGACCGGCGCGGTGTGGCCGTGCATGCCCGGCCCGACGTGTTGGTCGCGATGCCCTCGCTGCCCACCACACCCGTCGGCAAGGTCGACAAAAAGGCGATCGCCCGCCAGGTCGGCGGCGTGGATTGACGCCGTGCGCCGGCCGCGTGCGCGATGCTAAGTTCGACGGCAGGCGCGAAGGAGCCGAACAATGGGTGAAGCTTTGTGGGGTTTTCTGACGGTACTCGCCCTCGTGCTGGCGCTGGTGTTCGCGGCGGTCGCTTTCGTCTTCACAATGCAATTGCGCGACCGAACGCCCACCGCGATAGGCGAAGAAATAGGCAGCGCCAGGGCGGTCACGCAAAAAGTGCGCAAACGCGAACCGCTGTCACCCGATGAGTTGGACTACGCGCAGCAAATCATCGCCGCCCGCAGCTCGTTGATGGCGTTGTGCATACCCGGCGCCCTATTCATGGTGGGCTGCTTTTATGTGTTCGGCAGCCTTTACCACCTGCATGGGGCGACGCCCTCCGAGCGGACATTTCTCGGCGTTTTCCCCATGTTGGCCGGTACGAACCTCACGGTGCAGGTTCTCAGAAGCGCAAGGCTGAAGAGGCGCCTGCGCAAGACGTACTGAGGCGTTCCGGTGCGGTGCCGATCGTCTGCGCCTGGCCCCATTTCCCGTTAGGCACATGACCGTCTACTATCTGCATGGGCACGAGGGCGGGGGCGGGATGCGCAGACGAGATCCGGGACCGAGTTCTACAGAGGTGATCGAATGAGCCCTCGTTCGGTCGGCAGGACCGTCTTGGCGCGCGTCTGGATGCCATTGGTCGCGGTCATTGCTATCGGCGTGGGCGCGGTGGCCATGGTGAAGGTGCACCAGTTCTCTAATCCCCCGCCCGTCATCACCGTCAATGAGCCGGCAGCGCCTCCCGAGTTCAGTATCAAACGGCTCACGTACGAGTTGTTCGGCTCCGTCGGCGATGGCGGGATGCTCGTCTGGGTGGACATCAACGGGCATCCACACCAGGTCGATCTGACGACCTTGCCGTGGTCGCATACGGAGGCGACCACCCTCACTGTCGTGTCCGGCAGCATCTCGGCGCAGGTTCATGGCGGTCAAGTCGGCTGCCGGTTGCGGGTGAATGGCGTTGTCCGCGCTGAACAATCCGATGCCCATCAGGACGCACACGTCTTTTGTCTGGTGAAATCCGCATGAGCGAACACCAGGCGCAGCCTCGGGCGAAGCGCCCCTTGGTCCCCAGAATGGTCCGCGTCTTCGCGATCCCGATCATCGCCTTCTGGGGCCTGCTCGCCGTGTCGACGAACACCTTCATGCCGCAGGTCGAAAGGGTCGCCGAGGAGCTCGCGGGCCCACTGGTCCCGCACTACGCGCCGTCGCAGCGCGCGCTGCTGAGCATCGGGGCGAAGTTCCACGAGTCGAATTCGACCAGCCTGGCCATGATCGTGCTCGAAGCCAACCGGCCGCTAGGCGACGCGGATCACCGGTACTACGACGATCTGATGCGCCGGTTCAAGCAAGACCCCAAGCATGTGCAGTACGCCATGGATCTGTGGGGAAAGCCGATCACGGCGGCAGGGGCGCAGAGCCTCGACGGCAAGTGCGCATACGTGCTGTTGCGTCTCGCGGGCGATATCGGCCAGATGCAAGCGAATGAGTCCGTTGCCGCCGTTCGGGATATCGTCGCCAAGGACGCGCCGCCGCCCGGGCTCATGGTCTATGTCAGCGGCGCGGCCCCGCTTGCCAAAGACACTGTGGCTATTGCGAATTCGAGCCTGAACAACATCACGATTGTGACGATCTTCCTCATCATCGCGATGTTGCTGCTGGTGTACCGCTCCATCGTCAACCTGTTTGTGCCGTTGGCCGGAGTTCTGTTCGAGATGCTGGTCGCGAAGGGGGTTATCGCGACCCTTGGGCATCTCGGGTACATCGAGCTCTCGTCATTCGCAGTGAACATCGTCGTCGCGCTGACGCTGGGAGCGGGGACGGACTACGGCATCTTCTTGATGGGCCGCTATCACGAGGCCCGACACGACGGCGAAAGCAGGGAGGAGGCGTTTTACACCGCGTACAAAAGCGTCGCACCCGTCATCCTCGGCTCGGGGCTGACGATCGCGGGGGCGTGTTACTGCCTGACCTTCGCGCGACTCAACTATTTCCACACCATGGGGCCGGCCGTCGCGATCAGCATGTTGTTCACCATCGCGGCGGCGCTGACGCTGGGCCCGGCCTTCTTGACGGTGGGCAGTCTTTTCGGGCTCTTCGACCCAAGGAGCAAGGCCAAGGCGCATCTGTATCGGCGGATCGGGGCGAGCGTGGTCCGGTGGCCGGTGCCGATCCTCTTCGCCAGCGCCGCTGCCGTTCTGCTCGGGGCCATCTTCGTGCCGACGTACCGGCAGAACTACGACGACCGCCAGTACCAGCCGCACAACTCCCCGGCCAACCTCGGTTTCCAGGCTGCCGACCGGCACTTCCCGAAGAGCAAGCTGTTCTCCGAGATGCTGATGATCGAGTCAGATCACGACATGCGAAACTCGGGTGATTTCATCTCACTAGACCGCGCGGCCAAGGCCCTCGAACGCCTTCCCGGCGTCGCGATGGTGCAAAGCATCACCAGGCCCATGGGCCGAGCTTTGGAACATGCCACCATTCCCTACTTGTTCACCACACAAGGCAGCGGGAGCGGTCAACAGCTCCCGTTCACCAAGCAGCAAAACGCCAATACCAACGAGCAGGCACAGATTACGGAGCACACGGTCGCGGTCTTGCGCAAAGAGATCGGCTTCTTCCAAACGATGTCGGATGAGATGCACAAGACGGTTATCACCATGGAGGACATGCAACAGGTCACCGACGAGTTGAGGTCGAACCTTGCCAACCTCGAGGACTTCTTCCGGCCGATGCGCAGCTATTTCTATTGGGAGAAGCACTGTTTCGACATTCCCATCTGCTACGCATTCAGGTCGCTGTTCGAGTCGGTCGACGGCCTCGACAAGATGGCCGACGACATCAAGGACGCCGTAAACTCTCTCGAGGTCATCGACAAGACCTTGCCGCAAATCATCACGCAGCTGAAACTCACGGCCGACGACTCGGAGGCGTTAGCCTCTCTATTGGTCAGCACCTACGGCCAGTCTTCTCTGCAGTCCACCCAGACCGACCAGACATTCGACGACCAGATCAATGTGGGGCTCGACTTCGACCAGTCCCGCAGCGATGACTTCTTTTACATCCCGCACGAGGCTTTCGACAACGACGACGTCAAAACCGGTATGCAGCTGCTGATGTCGCCCGACGGCAAGGCGGCCCGGCTGATCATCACCCATGAGGGCGATGCCAACGGCCCCGAAGGTGTGCAGCATGTAGAACAGTTCCCCACCGCGATAACCGTGGCGCTCAAAGAGACCTCGCTGGCCGGCTCGAAGGTTTATATCGGCGGCTCGGGATCAACCAACAAGGACATCAAGCAATACGCGGCATCCGATCTGCTCATCGTGGCGATCGCCGCCTTCGTGCTGATCTTCTTGATCATGTTGTTCCTCACCAGAAGTCTGATGGCAGCCATTGTCATCCCCGGCACGGTGGCCTTCTCCTACGCCGGGGCGTTCGGGCTCTCCATCCTCGTCTGGCAGCACCTCATCGGCCTGCCGCTGCACTGGTTGGTATTGCCGCTGACGTTCATCATCCTGGTGGCGGTGGGTTCGGACTACAACCTGCTGTTGATCCTTCGCGTCAAAGAGGAGCTGCACGCCGGAATCCACACCGGCCTGATCCGCGCGCTCGGAAGCACCGGCGGCGTGGTGACTTCCGCCGGTTTGGTGTTCGCGTTCACCATGCTGGCAATGCTCACCAGCGATCTGCGCACCGTCGGTCAGGTGGGTTCGACCGTGTGCATTGGCCTGCTGCTCGACACGCTGATCGTGCGTTCGTTCGTCGTGCCGTGCATCCTGCGAATCCTCGGGCCATGGTTCTGGTGGCCAACCCTGGTGCGTTCCCGTCCGTTACCGCAGCGAGCTGGCTAGAAGTTCAGCCCGGAGAACATGATCCGGCTGGGGTCGTACTTCTGCCGTACGGCGGTCAGCCGGGCCAGGTTCGGGCCGAAGTACCGCGACGGCGGCTGGTTGGCCTCGATGTAGTTCACGTAGCCGCCCACCGAATACTGTTGCACCGCTTGGTGTGCCGTGTTGAGCCAGCTGGTCGCGGCCGCCGGGTCACCGGTTTCGACATACCATTGCACCAGGGCGGACTGCTGGCGCCACGGATACGCCGTGGCGCCCGGTGCCACGCTCGCGAGCGCACCGTCGAGCGCGTGCATGATGGCCAACATGCGGCCCGCGCCGCGCGGAAAGGCGTTGACGGCCGAGGCGATCCCCTGGGCGGCCGCGGCGTTGACGGTCGGAAAGACATCGGATCCGCCGACGTATCCCAGCGGCGACGGGTTGAGGTTCCCGACGGCCAGATAGTTCACCAAGTCCATGTAGTTGAACGTGTGATTCTCGGTGCCGGACGGTTGCATTCCCACCGCTCGGGTGATGGCGGCCGCCGTGCCGTTACCCGATCCGGCCGGGCAGGTGGCCAGAATCCGGCAATGCGTGCCCATTGGGTCGACCGTGGCGTCGGCCAGTGCCCAGCTGTTCCGATCGGCGGTGCGCAGCCAATTCTGCCAACCGACGAGCACCTGGGCGAACGACTGTGGCGGGAAGTTGAGGTTGACGACGTCGACGTCCTTGGTGGGGAATGTCGCGAAGGTCAGCGCAGTCGTCACGCCGAAGTTGCCGCCGCCGCCACCGCGCAACGCCCAGAACAGGTCGGGGTTGCTGCCGGCGGACGCGGTGACCGCCTGGCCGCTGGGCAGCACCACCGACGCCGACGTCATCTGGTCGCACAGCAGGCCCGCGTGCCGGGACTGGGCGCCCATTCCGCCACCCAGGGCGTGCCCCGCGGCCCCGACCGAGGGACAGGTACCCGTCGGGACGCCGCGGCCGGCCGCGGCCAGGGTCCGGTGCATCGTGTACAGACTGGTCGCCGGCGTCACCGTGACCTGCCCGGTAGAGGCGTCGTAGTTGGCGTCCCCGGGCAGCTGTCGCAGGTCGAGCACCATGGCGCCATTCGCTGTGGACGCCCCGATATAGGAGTGCCCACCGCTGCGCGGAGCGACCTTGAGGTTGTTGGCGGCGGCGAATGCCATCGCCTTTTGCACATCCGCCGCCGATTTGGGCGTGACGATCGCCGCCGGGGTATAGCCGTTGTAGTTGGTGTTGAAAACCTGCTTGGCCGAACCGAATTGGGGACTGTTCGGTAGCAATACCTCCCCGCCGAGGGCATTCGACAGACCGTCCCAGCCGGTGGCGCTCGGCGCGGCGGTGGCCCGCACCCAGCCGACGCGGCCCGATCCGAGCACCGCGCCGGCGGCCAACGCCCCGGCGGCGCCCCGCAGGAACGCCTGCCGCGAGATTTCACGCGCCATCGTCGGGCTCCCGCGATTGCGTCATGTTCCGCATTCTCGACGACGCAAACCGCGGTGCCGCGCGACTTGACGCGGGGTGACACAAACGTGCCCCAACCGTTACCCGACTGGACTGCTAGCGAAGCGGAACCAAATATGGCGCCAGGGTTGAGAGCTTCTCGCAGGTCTCCTCGAATTCGCGCTCGGGGTCCGACGCCGCGATGATGCCGGCGCCGGCCCTCAGCCACGTCGCACCGTCGCGCTCATAAGCTGCCCGCAGCGTCAGCGCGGCATCCAGCCCGCCGTCCGCTGAAATCATCACCACCGCACCGGAATACAGGCCACGCGGGTGATCGTCGAGGCGCAGGATGGCCTCGACACCCGCCGCCTTCGGGATGCCCGACGCGGTGACCGCCGGAAAGAGCGCTTCCAGGGCGTCCATCCTGTCGCGCGAGGGGTCCAGCCGCGCGCTGATGGTCGAGCCGAGGTGTTGCACGCTCCCCCGCTCCCGCACGGTCATGAAATCGGTCACCACCGGCGTACCCGGCACGGCGACCTCGGTGATCTCGTGCAGCGAGCTGCGCACCGAAATCGCGTGCTCGACAATCTCTTTCGAATTCGATTCAAGATCGTCACGAGCCTCACGGTCGCGCGCGGGACCGCGACCGAGCGCGCGGGTTCCGGCCAGGGGTTCGGTCACCACCTCGCCGTCGTGGACGGCGGCAACAAGTTCGGGGCTGTAGCCGACGGCGCGAATTCCGCCCAGGCGCAACAAAAACGACCGCACGGGGGTGTTGTGCCGACGACCCAGCCGATACGTTGCCGGGAAGTCCACCGCGAAAGGCACTTCGACGCAACGAGACAGGATCACCTTGTGGTAGTTGCCCGCGCCGATCTCGCCCACGGCCGTCGCCACGCGATCGCGGTAGCCCGACGGGTCGGCGGTCACTCCGACGTCGCGGGCGCCGCCCACGCGCGGAACACCGCCTTCGAGTAGGCCGACCACCGCCTCGCGGTGAGAAGCGGCGGCGTTGAAAAGCTGAACCGTCTCGGAGGTCACCACGATGCGGGTGCGTGGCCAAAACAATCGGGCCAGCGGGGTTCGCGGTGACAGCCGCTGCTGCAGCCCGAAGCGGTAGACGCCGAATTCGAACGCGATCCAGCCGAACACGTGATCGGTTTCCAGCAACAACCGATCGACGGTCTCACCCAGGACCGGGCCCGGCCGACCGGACCATTGTTGCCGCTGAATCACGCCGTCGCGGATGACGCGCAGTTCGTCGCTGTCCAGTTCGACCATGGCCTGCACACCGCTGGCCAGCACCCATTGACCGCCGTGCTCGTAGAGCAGGTACTCCTCGCCCAACCGCTCGGGCAGCACCGCAGCCAGCTCGGCCGCCAGGTCGGCGGGCTCGATGTGGGTGGGGAGCGGAATGGGCGATGACGTGGTGCCGGCGGAACTCGGCGAAACGCTGACGTCGGTCACGGTTAGTAAATGTAGCCTAACCTATCTAAGCGTGCGCAACCCCTAGCCGCGCGCGGGCGGCGTCGGCCTGCCACGGCGTGTCCGGGCGACACCAATGCTACACAGCGAATCCCCAGAAAAGTCACAGTGGATTCACGTCTAGGGCCGCTTATACCGGTCGACCAGCGGCGCTGTGACCACCAACTTTGGCGAAATCGACCGTTTGAATACGCCTGTGTTAAACACGGCCTTTTCGCGCTGTCTTCGACTGGCGGACGCCTACCGGCGGGGTTAAATTTTTGCACGGTCTCGGGATGGTCGTAGTTGCGAACGGTGCTTCCCCTGATCGCCGGATCAACAAGAGAGGCACCAATGCTGCAAGAGTTCTGGCAGAACTTCACCCACAACCTGTTCAAGCCGCTCCTGCTCTTCTTCTACTTTGGGTTCCTCATTCCGATCCTCAAGGTGCGCTTCGAATTCCCGTACGTGATCTATCAGGGCCTGACGATGTACCTGCTGCTGGCCATTGGCTGGCATGGCGGCGAAGAACTCGCCAAGATCAATGCCTCCAGCGTCGGGGTCATCGTGGGATTCATGGCGGTGGGCTTCGTACTGAACTTCGCGATCGGCGGCATCGCCTACTTGCTGCTGAATTTGCTGACGCGGCTAAGAAGCGTCGACCGCGCCACTGTGGCCGGCTACTACGGCTCGGACTCCGCGGGAACTTTTGCCACCTGCGTGGCGGTCCTGACCGCCGTCGGCATCGCGTTCAACGCCTACATGCCCGTCATGTTGGCCGTCATGGAGGTGCCCGGCTGCCTGGTGGCGCTGTACCTGGTGGCGCGCCTGCGGCACCGGGGGTTGGACACGGCGGGATACATGCCCAACGAAGCCGGCTACACCCCGCCCGTCAAGGTCGGAGTCGGTCCCGGAACCGCGGCGCGGCCGCCGCACGGCGCGAGCCTCGAGTCCGAGGAGGAACGCGCCCTCGAGCAGGAGCTGGAGCTCTCGCTGGAAAAGATGGAACATCCCGACTGGGAGGCCGACCCACGCCCGGCGAAGGTCAAGGCCCCCCTGTTCTCCCGCGAGCTCTTCCAGGAAGTCTTCCTCAACCCCGGGCTGGTCCTCCTGTTCGGCGGGATCGTCATCGGCCTCATCAGCGGGCTGCAGGGACAGAAGGTCGTTGCGGACGACGACAAGTTCTTCGTCATGGCATTCCAGGGCGTGCTCTGCCTGTTCCTGCTGGAAATGGGCATGACGGCGTCGCGCAAATTGAGGGACCTGCGGTCGGCCGGCCTCGGTTTCATCTTCTACGGCCTGCTGGCCCCGAATCTCTTTGCAACGCTGGGGATTTTCGTCGCCTACAGCTACGCCTACCTGACCCACACCGACTTCAAGACCGGGACCTACGTGCTGTTCGCGGTGCTGTGCGGTGCGGCGTCCTACATCGCCGTGCCGGCGGTCCAGCGCCTGGCAATCCCCGAAGCCAGCCCGACGCTGCCGCTCGCCGCGTCACTGGGTCTGACGTTCTCCTATAACGTCACCATCGGAATCCCCCTGTACATCGAGATCGTCCGTCTGGTCGGACACTGGTTCCCGGGAACCTGAGGTCAAACGGCTGGAAGATCGCTCAATGATCGACGAAACATCATGGGTCGCCGGGCGATTGATCGATGGCGTCTCGATAAGCCATGCGGCACAAGCCATGCCGATCGTGCCGCGCCGTCTCGACTGACGGCCGTACGCGCCGCGGCCTGAGCGCACCAAGCATCGGTGCGCCGGACGGGTTATTCGAGCGCATGTCAACTCGTTGTTAATTGTTCGTAAAGAGGCGTTCACTACGTTGACCGAGGCCTGGTGAGTCCTCAAGGTTGATTCGTGTTCGTGGACGCCCCGTGCCGCTCGCTGCTTTCCGCGTCGCCGGACTAGGTCATCGGGAGGCGCCAGTGCTTCATGAAGCCGCCGTCGAGCGGGGCCCACGCGTACGCGTACGCGTGCGGCAGGCCCGGACCGCTCCGACCGAAGAGCCTCGCAATGGCGAAAAGCTTCGCAACAGCGAAAAGCCTCGCAATGGCCTGGCCGGCCTCAAACATTGGCGTTATGACCTTCGCTCGGGTTTCACGGTGGCGATGATCTCGCTTCCGTTCTCGATGGGCATCGCGATGACCTCGGGTGCGCCGCCGATCTGCGGGATCATGTCGGCGATCATCGCCGGTTTCATCCTGCCGTTCTTGGGCGGCTCGTATGTGACCATCAGCGGCCCGGCCGCGGGGCTGGCGCCGGCGCTGTTCGCCGGCATGATCGCATTGGGACACGCCCGCCTGGGCCGGGGCGCCCCCACGTCCGAGGTGCTCGCAGTGGGCTACCCCCTAGTCCTTGTCGCCATTGCGATCGCGGGCGTGTTGCAGGTGATCCTTGCCAAGTTGAAGGTGGCGCGCCTGAGTGCCATCTTCCCGGCCGCGGCCATCCAGGGCATGCTGGCGGCGATCGGCCTGATGATCATCGTCAAGCAGATTCCGCTCTTCATGGGAGTGAAGTTCGACGCCCACGAGTTCTGGGCGGTCCTGGGCGAAGTGCCCAGCCACGTCCCGTCGATACACCCGCAGGTCTGCGCCCTCGGGATCGGTTGCCTGGCAGCGCTTTTCGTGCTGTCGGCCCTCCCCGGGCGGCTGCTGAAGGTCATGCCGCCTCCGGTCTGGGTGTTCCTCGCCGGCACGGTGGTCAGCACATTCATCCTGAAATTGGACAAGCACTACCTGATCAACGTGCCCGATTCGCTTGAGCACGGGATCGTCTTCCCCCAGTTCGGGGAGGCATTCACCGATACCGCACTGTTGCTGCCCCTCGCCTACCTCGTTGTCACCCTCCTGTTGATCGACGCGACCGAGTCCCTGGCGACGATCGCGGCCGTGGACAACATTGACCCGTATCGCCGCCGGTCCGACCCGGACCGGACGCTGCTGGCCATGGGTGTTTCGAACGGCGCCTCGAGCATGCTCGGCGGCTTGACCATCATCCCCGGCATGGTCAAGAGCACCGCGAATGTCCTGGCCGGCGGCCGGACCCAGTGGGCCAACTTCTACAACGCCTGCTTCCTGCTGCTGTTCGTGCTATTCGGCCGCTATGTGATCGACATGGTGCCGATGGCGGTCCTCGGCGCCATCCTGGTCTTCATCGGCTACAAGCTGTGTAAGCCCGCGGTCTGGCTCAAGGTCGCACGAATCGGCACGGAGCAGTTCGTGGTCTTCGCCACCACCCTGCTCGTGACCGTCACGACCGACCTGCTCATCGGCATCATCACCGGCATCGCCCTGGAGCTGGTGGTGAACCTATGGTTCGTGGGCCTCTGGCACACCCTGCGCAACGGCTCGGAATCCGCCAAACCGAATTTCGGCGTCCGGTTCCTCAGTCTGTTCCGGAATCCGGTGTCGGACAGGGAATTCGACGACGGCGACTACCACCTATACCTGGATGGTCCCCTGGTGTGTTTCAACCTGTTCCACGTGATTCGGGAGCTGCGGCAGCTTCCATCGGATACCCGGACGGTCCATCTCCACTTGAGCTCGCGTGTGCCCCTCGTCGACCACACGACAGGTGAGTCCCTCCGCTACTACCTGGACGAGTTCAGCGGCCAAGACCAAAGTCCAAGGCTGGTCATCGAGGGATGGGATCACATGCGGCCCCTGTCCAAGCATGAGACCAGCACGCGGATCGCCCTGGGCAGCGTCGAGAAGTTGGCGGTCCCTCAACCGACCGATTGACGGCCGGCCACCTGAGAACTACCCCAGCAGCGTTCGCACGACCGCGTCGGCAAGCAGCCGCCCGCGCGGCGTGAGGACCAGGCGCTCGCCCTCGGGCTCCAACAACCCGTCGGCGACGACGGCTTGCGCACGTTCGCGTTCGGCGCCATCCAGCCGGTCCAGCGGAAGCCCTTGGCGCAGACGGGTTTTCAGCAACACGTCTTCGGTGTGCAAGGCGTCGGGCCCGAGCTGCTCGAAGCCCGCGACCGGCACCGCGGCACGCGCCAGCATCTCCGCATAAGTGTTGGGGTGCTTGACATTCCACCATCGAGTCGCGCCGACGAATCCGTGCGCGCCAGGGCCCGCCCCCCACCATTGGCCGCCGTCCCAGTAGCCGAGGTTATGCCGGCACTCGCCGCCGGGCCGGGACCAGTTGGACACCTCATACCAGGCCATCCCGGCCGCCGACAGCTTGGCGTCGACCAGCTCGTAGCGATGCGCCAGCACATCGTCGTCGGGGGCGTCGAGCTCGCCGCGCCGGACCCGCCGGGCAAGCGCGGTGCCCTCCTCGACAAGCAGGGCATACGCCGAGACGTGATCGACGCCCGCCTCGAGGGCCGCGTCGACGGAACGCGTCAGGTCGTCGTCGGTTTCCCCGGGGGTTCCATAGATCAGGTCGAGGTTGACGTGGTCGAAGCCCGCGGCCATCGCCTCGCCGGCCGCGGACGCCGCGCGCCCGGGTGAGTGCACACGATCGAGGGTCGCCAACACCCGTGGGGCCACCGACTGCATGCCCAGCGAGACCCGCGTGTATCCGGCCGCCCGGATGGCATCGAAGAATTCCGGCCACGTCGATTCGGGGTTGGCCTCGGTGGTCACCTCGGCATCCGGGGCCAGTACGAACTGGTCGCGCACCATGCGCAGCAGCGCGGCCAGGCGTTCGCCGCCCAGCAGTGACGGCGTCCCGCCCCCGACGAACACCGTGTTTACCGTCGGTGCGTCCAGCCGTGCCGCCGCGAGTTCGAGCTCCGTACGCAGCGCCTGCAGCCAGGCGTCGGGGTTGACGCCACCCAACTCCGCTGGCGTGTAGGTGTTGAAGTCGCAGTAACCGCAGCGAGTGATGCAGAACGGGACATGGACATACAGCCCGAACGGCCGCCCACGCGTCGCCTGCATGTCGGGCAGGTCGGGCGGTACGTCGGGAAGGGCCATGCCAAATGATCCCACGGCGGGCGGGATGGGCCGGGTGCCCGATTCCTCCCAGGGAATACTCGGCTTTCGCAGCCCGTTCGCCCAGGATGGATCACTAGTTTTAATCACCGTGAGGAGAAATTTCACCTGGTTGCGAAGCTCGTCGATATTCATGGCAGAATGGGCGCGTGACCGTCGCCAACCGCAGCCTGCGTATCGCCCTAGTGGCGCGGCGGCATATCGACCTCAAGCGCGTCTGTAGCTGTTGCTGTCTGCCTTGACGTCGTAGACCCAGCCCACCTGTACCTCCAGCTGGCCCCCGGATCTGCGCAGCCCGGAGATACCGGTTTCCTGCGCGCTGATGGCTGACAACGTTCGCGAAGGAGAACCCCCGAATGACCACGGCACGTCCCGCAAAGCCCCGGAATGAGGGCCAGTGGGCGCTGGGTGATCGCGAGCCGCTGAACCCCAACGAAGAAATGAAACAGGCCGGCGCCCCCCTCGAGGTCCGCGAGCGCATCGAGAACATCTATGCCAAGGGCGGATTCGAGAGCATCGACAAAAGCGACCTGCGTGGTCGTTTCCGCTGGTGGGGCCTGTACACACAGCGCGAACAGGGTTACGACGGGACGTTCACCGGCGACGACAACGCCGAGTTGCTCGAAGCCCAGTACTTCATGATGCGGGTGCGCTGCGACGGCGGCGCGCTGTCGAGCGCCGCGCTGCGCACGGTGGGACAGATCTCGACCGAGTTCGGCAGGGACACCGCCGACATCTCCGACCGCCAGAACCTGCAGATCCACTGGGTCGAGGTGGAGAACGTCCCGGAAATCTGGCGCCGGCTCGCCGATGTCGGTTTGCAGACGGCCGAGGCGTGTGGTGACTGCCCGCGCGTGATTCTGGGCTCGCCGCTGGCCGGCGAGTCACTCGACGAGGTCCTCGATCCCACCTGGGCGATCGAGGAGATCGTGCGCCGCTACATCGGCCAGCCCGACTTCGCCGACCTGCCGCGCAAGTACAAGACCGCCATCTCGGGTCTGCAGGATGTCGCGCACGAAATCAACGACATCGCGTTCATCGGCGTCAACCATCCCGAGCACGGTCCGGGGCTGGACCTGTGGGTCGGCGGCGGCCTGTCCACCAACCCGATGCTGGCCCAGCGGGTCGGGGCCTGGGTCCCGCTGGACGAGGTGCCCGAGGTGTGGGCGGCGGTGACGTCGATATTCCGCGACTACGGCTACCGGCGGCTGCGGTCGAAGGCACGCCTGAAGTTCTTGATCAAGGACTGGGGCATCGAAAAGTTCCGCGAAGTTCTCGAAACCGAATACCTCAAGCGCCGCCTGATCGACGGCCCGGCGCCCGAGCCGGTCAAGCATCCGATCGATCACGTCGGGGTGCAGCGGCTCAAGAACGGGCTCAACGCCGTCGGGTTCGCACCGATCGCCGGCCGGGTATCCGGCACTATCCTGTCGACCGTGGCCGAGCTGGCCGAGCGGGCCGGTTCCGACCGGATTCGCTTCACTCCCTACCAAAAGCTGGTGGTGCTCGACGTACCCGATGACAAGCTCGACGATCTGATCGCCGGCGTCGAGGCGCTCGGGCTGCGGTCCAAGCCCTCGCATTGGCGCCGAAACCTGATGGCGTGCACCGGGATCGAATTCTGCAAGTTGTCGTTCGCCGAAACCCGCGGCAAGGCACAGGGTCTGGTGCCCGAGCTGGAGCGTCGTCTCGAGGACATCAACTCCCAGCTGGACGTGCCGATCACGGTCAATATCAACGGCTGCCCGAACTCGTGCGCGCGAATCCAAGTCGCCGACATCGGGCTCAAGGGTCAGATGGTCGACGACGGCCATGGCGGCTCGGTCGAGGGCTTCCAGGTTCACCTAGGCGGCAGCCTCGGCCTGGACAGCGGGTTCGGCCGAAAGCTGCGTCAGCACAAGGTCACCAGCGACGAGGTGAGCGACTACATCGACCGCGTGGTGCGAAACTTCATCAAACACCGCAACGAAGGAGAACGGTTCGCGCAGTGGGCGATTCGCGCGGAGGAGGCCGACCTGCGATGAGCGATCAAGCAACGATGCCGAGCGAGGCCGCACTGCGTGAGCTGGCGGAGCGGGGCGCCGCGGATCTCGAAGGCGCTAGCGCGGCCGACCTCCTGCGCTGGACCGACGAGAACTTCGGCGGCATCAACGGACCCCGCGGCTGGGCCACGTGCAACTACGTGGTGGCCTCCAACATGCAGGACGCCGTGCTGGTCGATATGGCGGCCAAGGTGCGGCCGGGTGTGCCGGTGCTCTTCCTGGACACCGGCTATCACTTCGTCGAAACCATAGGCACCCGCGACGCGATCGAATCCGTATACGACGTAAGGGTTCTCAACGTCACGCCGGAGCACAGTGTCGCCGAACAGGATCAACTGCTGGGCAAAGACCTGTTCGCCCGCGATCCCGGTGAGTGCTGCCGGCTGCGCAAGGTCGCCCCGCTGGGCAAAGCGCTGCGCGGTTATTCCGCCTGGGTGACCGGACTTCGTCGCGTCGAGGCGCCGACGCGCGCCAACGCTCCGCTGATCAGCTTCGACGAGGCGTTCAAGCTGGTGAAGATCAACCCGCTGGCGGCGTGGAGCGATCAGGACATGCAGAACTACATCGACGAGCACGATGTGTTGGTCAATCCCCTTGTCTACGAGGGCTATCCGTCGATCGGCTGCGCTCCCTGCACCGCGAAACCCGCCGAGGGCGCCGACCCGCGCAGCGGCCGCTGGCAGGGGCTGTCGAAGACCGAATGTGGGTTGCACGCCTCGTGACCACCCTGGTGCTCACGGCACACGGAAGTAGGGATCCACGATCGGCGGCCAGTGCGCGCGCCGTCGCGGACCGTGTGGCGCGCCTGCGGCCGGGCCTCGACGTGCGCCTTGCGTTCTGCGAGCTGAACTCCCCCAGCCTGCCCGACGTACTGAGCGACTGTCGCGACGCCGTCGTCACCCCGCTGCTGTTGGCGAACGCCTACCACGCCCGCGTCGACATCCCGGGCCAGATCGCCCAATCGGGTGTCGATGTTGCCCAAGCCGATGTGCTGGGCGAAGATCCACGGCTGATCTCGGTGCTGCGGCAGCGGGTTACCGACCTGGGTGTCTCAAGGCACGACGACGGGGTTGGCGTGCTGGTGGCGGCGATCGGGTCGTCCGACGCCATGGCCAACGCGCGGACTCGGCGGGTGGCAACCTACCTGCTGGCGGGCACGAGCTGGGCGGGCGCGACGACGGCGTTCGTGACCCGTCCCGAACCGTCGCTGGCCGAGGCGGCGGGCCGGTTGCGGCGGCAGGGCGCCCGACGGATCATCGTCGCGCCGTGGTTCCTGGCGCCAGGGCGCCTGCCGGATCGCGTGCGAAGTTTCGCCGACAACGCCGGCATGGAACTGGCGAAACCGTTGGGCGCGCACCGGTTGGTGGCCGAAACCGTGCTGAATCGCTTTGATGAGGCCCGCAAATCTGGACTCCAGGGCATCGCGGCCTGATCCCCGTTCAGTACACTTCGTTGCTTGAACACGCCCTTGCCAATCGGAGCCGCGCTGGCTGCGCTGGTGCTGTCCCTGGCCGGATGTAGCGGCGGAAACCATCCGGCCGCGCCCAACGCGGCGGGCCCGTGCGAGATCGTGGCGAATGGGTCACCGGTGCCCAAGACTCCGTCGACGCCCGCGGTTTCGCCGCCGTCGTCGCGGAACACCGCGCAGAATCCCGAGATCGCGAGCGGCTACCGCAGCGACATGACCGTCGTGCAGACCGCTCACTACGCGGTGGCCACGGCCAACCCATTGGCGACCCAGGCGGCCTGCCGGGTGTTGCGGGACGGAGCGACGGCCGCCGACGCGTTGGTGGTTGCTCAGGCGGTGTTGGGGCTGGTCGAACCGCAGTCCTCGGGCCTCGGCGGCGGCGGGTTCGTGCTGTACTACGACGCCCGTAGCGGCGCGGTGCAGGCCTACGACGGCCGCGAAGTCGCCCCCGCGGCGGCGGGTGAGAACTACCTGCGCTGGATCAGCGACAGCGATCGGGCCGCACCCAGGCCCAACGCGCGCGCCTCGGGGCGCTCGATCGGAGTCCCGGGGATCCTGCGGATGCTCGAGCTCGTGCACAACGACCACGGGCACACGCCGTGGCGCGACCTCTTCAACTCCGCAATGGCGTTGGCCGACGGCGGTTTCGACATCAGCCCCCGGTTGGCCGCCGCCATCTCCGACTCGGCGGCTCAGCTGCGTGGCGACGCGCAGGCGCGCGGGTATTTCCTCAATCCCGACGGCGGACCCAGAGCCGCGGGGACGCGGCTGACGAACCCCGCGTACTCAAAAACGTTGTTCGCCATAGCCTCCGGAGGCGTCGGCGCCTTCTACACCGGCGCCATCGCCCGCGACATCGTCGCGGCGGCCGCCGACACCTCGGAGGGCCGCACGCCAAGTGAGATGACGGGCGGGGATTTGGCAGGCTATGTCGCCAAGAAACGCGAACCGCTGTGCACGACGTATCGCAGCCGGCAAGTCTGCGGCATGCCCGCGCCGTCGTCGGGCGGCGTCGCGGTGGCGGCCACGCTCGGAGTCCTCGAGCATCTTCCGATGGCTGACTACCCGCCCAGCCGTGTCGATCTCAACGGGGGCCGCCCGAGCGTGATGGGGGTGCATCTGGTTTCCGAAGCCGAGCGGCTGGCCTACGCCGACCGCGACAAATACGTCGCGGATGCCGATTTCGTCGGGCCGCCCGGGGGCTCGCTCAACGCGCTGATCGACCCCGGCTATCTGGCCGGTCGCGCCGCGCTGATCTCCCCGCAGCACTCCATGGGGATCGCCAAGCCGGGCGACTTCGGGATGCCCGCCGGTGTCGCACCACCGGCCCCGGAGCACGGCACCAGCCATGTCAGCATCATCGATTCCTACGGCAACGCGGCCGCGTTCACCACGACCATCGAGGCGTCGTTCGGGTCCTTCCACATGGTCGACGGATTCGTCCTCAACAATCAGCTCACCGATTTCGCCGCCGAGCCCCGCACGTCCGACGGCGCACTGGTGGCCAACCGCGTCCAGCCGGGGAAACGGCCACGAAGCTCGATGGCGCCGACGCTGGTGTTCGACCCTTCGCCGGGCGGCCGGGGCCCGCTGTACGCGGTGACCGGCTCGCCCGGCGGTTCCACGATCATTCAGTACGTCGTGAAAACACTTGTGGCGATGCTGGATTGGGGACTCAACCCGCAGCAGGCCGTCTCCCTGGTCGATTTCGGCGCCGAGAACTCACCGCTTACCAACGTCGGCGGCGAGGACCCCGAAATCAACGCCTCGGATAACGGCGACCACGACCCGCTGGTGCAAGGCCTCCGCGCGCTGGGACATCAGGTCAACTTGGCTGATCAGTCCAGCGGGCTCTCGGCGATCACCCGCAGCTCGTCGAAGTGGACCGGCGGCGCCGACCCGCGCCGCGACGGTTTGGTCATGGGAGACAACGCATAACGGCCGCCGCCGCCCGCTACGCCGTCGTCAGCGTCGTCTGGTCTTCGTCGGCGTCGCCGAGACTGCCGGTGTCGCTGCCGACGATCGGCGGCACCCGGGTCGCGCGCACGTAAACGGTGTCGCCTTCCCGCAAGGCCAGCGCCTCGGCGTCACCCCGGGTGATCTGGGCGGTGAACGCCCCGCCGGTGGCCGCGCTGGTCAACTCCACGCGCACCTCGAAACCCAGCGCCACTACCCGGTCGACGACGGCGCGCACGACGCCGATGGACTCGGCGGTGCCGTCGCCGCCGGCGATCGCCATGTCCGGTTTGCGCCCCACCCGAATGTCGTGTGGTCGGACCAACGCGCCGTTCAATGCGGAGACCGCACCCAGGAACGACATCACGAACGCGTTCGCCGGGGAGTCGTAAACCTCAGTGGGAGAACCGACTTGCTCGATTCGGCCCTGGTTGAGCACAGCGATTCGATCGGCGACGTCCAGCGCCTCGTGCTGGTCGTGGGTGACCAGCACCGTGGTGACGTGGACTTCGTCATGCAGGCGCCGCAACCAGGCCCGTAGGTCCTCGCGGACCTTGGCGTCCAGGGCACCGAACGGCTCATCGAGCAACAGCACTTCCGGATCAACCGCCAGCGCCCGGGCCAACGCCATGCGCTGTCGTTGGCCACCGGACAGCTGGTTGGGGTAGCGGGTCTGGAATCCGCTCAGCCCCACCACTTCCAGGAGATTGTCGACCTTCTCCTTGACCTCGGCCTTCGGCCGCTTGCGAATCCTGAGCCCGTACGCCACATTGTCGCGAACGGTCATGTGCTTGAACGCCGCATAGTGCTGGAACACGAATCCGATGCCGCGGCGCTGTGGCGGCACCCGCGTCACGTCACGACCGTTGATCGTGACGGTTCCGGTGTCGGGGTGATCGAGGCCGGCGATGGTGCGCAGCAGGGTCGATTTTCCTGACCCGCTGGGGCCCAGCAACGCCGTCAGCGAGCCGGCGGGTACGACGAAATCCACGTCGTCAAGCGCGACGAAATCGCCATAGCGCTTGTTGGCCTCGCGCACGACGATGGCATTTTCGCTCTGGTCGGTCTGGGCGGCTGTCATAGAGTCCCCTCGTTCACACCTCTCTGGTTGCTCGGGCCCGGCGGGCGTCGACAACCACCTGGAAGATCAGCACCACCACGGAAACGGTCATCAGCAGCGTCGACAGCGCGTAGGCGCCATACTCGGCCCCACGGTTGTAGCGGTCCGAGACCAGCAACGTCAGCGTCTGCGACTTCCCCGGCAGGTTGGACGACACGATGATGACCGCGCCGTATTCCCCGAGCGTACGGGCGACGGTCAGCACGATGCCGTAGGTCAGGCCCCACCGGATGGACGGCAGGGTGATCCGCCAAAACGTTTGCCACCACGTGGAACCCAGCGTTGCGGCGGCCTCCTCCTGGTCGGTTCCCAACTCGTGCAACACCGGCTCGACCTCGCGCACGACGAAAGGCAGGGTGACGAAGACGCTCGCGAGCACGATGCCGGGCAGGCCGAAGATGATCTTGAACCCGAGATCGCGTTCGACGAAGCCCAGCGCACCGGCCGAACCCCACAACAGGATCAACGCCACGCCCACGACGACGGGCGACACCGCGAACGGCAGATCGATGATCGCCTGCACCACGCCCTTGCCGCGAAACCGGTTGCGCGCGAGCACCAATGCCGTCGGAATACCGAAGACCACGTTCAGCGGCACCACGATGGCCACCACCAGCAGCGACAGGTTCAGCGCCGATATGGCCGCCGGGGTACTGATCCACTCGACGAACCGGCCGAACCCGGGCTGAAAGGTGCGCCACAGGATCACCGCTACCGGAACGATGAGCAGCACGAAGACGTATGCCAGCGCGACGTACCGGATGGCGTAGCGAACCCCCGACGAAGATCTCATGCGGACAACTCCTGGCGTTTGGCCGCGCGCGCGCCAACGACACGCAGCAGGAGCAGCACCACAAACGAGAGCGACAGCAGCACAATCGATATCGCCGCCGCGCCGGTGCGATCGTCGTTCTCGATCAGGGTGCGGATCCACTGCGACGACACTTCGGTTTTCCCCGGGACCGCACCACCGATCAGCACGACCGAACCGAATTCGCCGATCGCACGCGAGAACGCCAGCCCCGCACCGGATAACAACGCGGGGGTCAGCGACGGCAGCACCACCGAGGTGAAGACCTTCGGCCCCGAGGCGCCCAGCGATGCCGCCGCCTCCTCGGTCTCGCGATCGATTTCCAGCAGCACCGGCTGAACCGCACGCACCACGAAGGGCAGGGTGACGAAGGCCAGCGCCACCGCCACACCCCACGCGGTGTGCTGCAGATGAAGCCCCACCGGGCTGTTGTTCCCGTACAGGGCGAGCATCACCAGGCTGGCGACGATGGTCGGCAACGCGAACGGCAGATCGATGATCGCGTCGACGAGCCTCTTCCCGACGAAGTCGTCGCGCACCAGCACCCAGGCGATCAACAGACCGAAGACCAGGTTGACGACGGTGACTCCGGCGGAAATCGTGAGCGTTACCCGGAACGACTCCACCGCGGCGTTCGACGTCACAGCCAGCCAGAACGCGCGCCAACCGCCGCCCGCGGCCTGCCACGCGATGGCGGCCAGCGGCAACAGCACGATCACCGAAAGCCACACCAGCGCCACACCCACTCGGAAGGACGTGGTGCCCGACCCGCGCGAGGGCCACCCGCGTGGAGCCCATCGACCGGCGGCGCCGTCGAGTTCCGGCCGGATCGCCGGGGGGTCCGGTGTAATCGCGGCCGTCATCCGGTGGCCTGCATGTAGATCTTGGTGATCCTGCCGGTGTTCTTGTCGAACAGCTGCGGATCCGCCGTGCCCCAGCCGCCGAGTTCGGCGATCGTCCACAGCTTCGCCGGCGCCGGGTACTGGTCGCGGAAATCGGCAGCGATCGCCGGGTCGACCGGCCGGAACCCCGCCTGCGCCCACAACTTCTGCGCCGCCGCGGTGTACTGAAAGTTCTTGAAGGCCCGCGCCGCATCCAGGTGCGGGCTGGTGCTCACCACCGCCACCGGATTCTCGATCTTGAACGTCTGCGGCGGGGTGACATGCTGGACCGGCTTGCCTTGTCGCTCAGTGGCGATGGCCTCATTCTCGTAACTGATCAACACGTCACCGCTGCCCTGGACAAAGACGTCCGTGGCTTCCCGTCCCGATCCGGGGCGCAGTTTGACGTGCCCGCTCACCAACTGCCGCACGAAATCGACGCCGGCATCGGCGTTTTGGCCGCCGCTGCTCTTCACGGCGTACGGGGCGAGCAGATTCCATTTGGCCGAACCCGAACTGAGCGGACTCGGCGTGATGACCTCGACACCGGGGCGCAGCAGGTCATCCCAATCCTTGATGTTCTTGGGATTGCCCGCGCGCACCACGAGAGTCACCACCGAGCCGAACGGGATGCCCTTGGTCGCGTCGGTATTCCAGTCCTTGGAAACCTTGCCGGCCTTGACCAAACGACTGATGTCCGGTTCGACCGAGAAGTTCACGACGTCGGCCGGTTTACCGTCGACGACCCCGCGCGACTGATCGCCGGAGGCGCCGTACGAGGTGATCACCTGCACGCCCTTGCCCTCCTCGGAGGCGTTGAACGCGGGGATCACCTTGCTCCAGCCGGGTTCTGGGGCGGAGTAGGCGACCAGGGTAAGGCTCGTATGGGCGTTCGCCGGGCCGCCACCACCGACGACGTCGCTGGGGCCGCCCTGACACGCCGCGACGACAGCGGCAACCAGCCCGAGCGCTCCGGCATAGCGAACCCGCCGCCGGCGCAGCGCGCCTGCGATGTCGTCGAACATTGGTGGCCTTCCAGTACGGGACTATTGATATCGATCCGTAACTGCGGAAAGGCGCCGAGAATTTCAGTAGGAGCTACGAACTCAGACCAGACCGCGCACGGGTTTGGGAGTCAGCGACAACAGTGCACGAATACATAGCAGTCCAAAACACCGGTTGCTGCGTGCATGGCGCGAAGCCTAACAGGAATTCGTGGGGCTGCCACCGGACGCCGCATCGGCCACCGGCCTCAGTGCGTTAGCAGCCACGCGACGATCACCAGTACCACGAGCGTGACGAGAATCAACGTCACGTGCGAGCGGGGCATGCGGGCTAACCGGCCGCCCCGTCGGCGTGGCGGGCGCGGCGCATAAGCCCGATGCCCCTGCCGAGAAGACCGTCCAGCAAAGTCGCCGTGATGTAGGCCACCACCAGCACGACGGGCATCACCACCATGGCCTGTAACACAAAGGCCAAACCCGAAAGCCACAGCTCGTTGCCGTCCCACCAATTCAGGAACGCGTTCACCGGGCTCACACTATTCGCCCCGGCACCGGAAACCAATGTGCCGAGAACGGCCGGCGCCTGCCGCATCCTCCAATCCGGGGCAACGACGGATCGCCGGCGGCAGACCGGTGGGCAGGATGGCTGGCCTGCTGTTGGCCCGCGCCAGCGTAAAAGTCACCGTGATGGAAAAGCACGCGGTGCCGGCGCCGCCGCATTCGCGACAGCACCGGCACCGCCCTGTCCAGGGATTACCTGCCGGCGCCGGGACCGGCGTTGATGCCGCCACCCGTGTGGCCGCCCACGCCGCCCTGAACCGGACCCAGGTCAACGCCGCCGCGGGTGCCGCTGCCGGCACCACCGCTGACGCCGCCGGGACCGGCGTTGACACCGCCGCCCGTGTTGCCGCCCACGCCGCCCTGAACCGGACCCAAGTTAAGGTCGCCGCCGGTGCCAGTTCCGGCACCACCGCTGACGCCGCCGGGACCGGCGTTGACGCCGCCACCCGTGTTGCCGCCGACACCGCCTTGCACCGGACCCACGTTGACGCCGCCACCTGCACCACCGTTGACGCTGCCGCCGTTGTCCGGGTCAGCGCTGGCCATCCCCGCGCCCAATCCGAAAGCACCGAGTGCGCCCGCCATGGCCGCGGCAAGGATCCATCTGCGGAGGTTGTGAAGTGTTTCCATCGCATTCTCCATTCGTTACTGAATGGGGATATCCGGCTTGATCCCCCCGGGCAGACTCTCCACCCATCTGGTGCCCTCCCCGACTAGACGCCGCGGAGGGTCACCCCGTGATGACGCTATGCGCGGCGGCACAGCTTTGCAACGTCGGTGCGTATTGGACTGGCGTACAACGCTCGAGCCTTACGGACTCGTATTATGCTGGCGCAGAAGGCAATACGCAGAAACGGCCAGCTGCGCACCGTCGCCTCGTTGCTGATCCCGCAGTTCGGCTCTGCCAAAGTCTTGCCACCACTGGCGGTCTCGTACGTGCGAATCTCCGGCTCGACGATATCGCCACTAACGATGCGACGAGAATCGTTGAGGCGCAGCCGGTCTGACGCGTGTATCAATAGCCAAGCGACGATCGCCAATTGTGCGCCGGCACGCTGGTGAGCCACGCACCCCGCCGGCGGCGCATCAACGCGATGCCCGTGCCGATGAGGCAGTCCAGCAAAGCCTCGTGGCGCGGGCCACCACTCGCATGACGCGCCGCACAACTATGGCGGGAAGGTCACCGCCAACGCTTATCAGCAAAATCATGGACGGCGAGCAGGTCGACAGTCGATGATGTCGAAATGGTGCTGCACGCTCAACCTGCCGACCAACCGGCCGACGCCGTCCCCGGGGAAGCCCTCGAAACGGCGCCGCAGAGCAGTCGCGAATCGGCCTTGGCGTCGCCGCTCGATTTCAGCGCGCCCGCACCCTTTGCGTCCACGGGAGCGCTGCGCAACCCGTTTCCGCCGATCGCCGATTACGCGTTTCTGTCCGACTGGGAGACGACCTGCCTGATCTCCCCGGCCGGTTCGGTGGAATGGCTGTGCGTGCCCAGGCCGGACTCGCCGAGCGTGTTCGGCGCGATCCTGGACCGCAGCGCCGGCCATTTCCGGCTGGGCCCCTACGGCGTCTCCGTGCCGTCGGCCCGCCGCTACCTTCCCGGCAGCCTGATCATGGAGACCACCTGGCAGACCCACACCGGCTGGCTGATCGTGCGCGACGCGCTGGTGATGGGGCCCTGGCACGACCTCGAACGTCGCTCGCACACGCACCGTCGCACCCCGATGGACTGGGATGCCGAGCACATCCTGCTTCGCACGGTGCGCTGCGTCAGCGGCACCGTCGAACTGATGATGAGCTGCGAGCCGGCATTCGACTATCACCGCGACACCGCGGTCTGGGACTACTCGGCCAACGCGTACGGCGAGGCCGTCGCGCAGGCGGGCCGGCAACCCGACAGCCACCCGACGCTGCGGCTGACCACGAACCTGCGCATCGGCATCGAGGGGCGGGAGGCCCGGGCACGCACCCGGATGACCGAGGGCGACGACGTCTTCGTCGCGCTGAGCTGGACGAAGCACCCGGCGCCGCAGACCTACGCCGAGGCCGCGGAAAAGATGTGGCAGACCACCGAATGCTGGCGGCAATGGATCAACATCGGCAACTTCCCCGACCATCCGTGGCGGGCGTATTTGCAGCGCAGCGCGCTGACGCTGAAGGGTCTGACCTATTCCCCCACCGGTGCCCTGCTGGCGGCCAGTACCACGTCGCTTCCGGAAACGCCTCAGGGGCAACGCAATTGGGACTACCGCTACGCCTGGGTTCGCGACTCGACGTTCGCGTTGTGGGGGCTTTACACGCTGGGCCTGGACCGCGAGGCCGACGATTTCTTCGCCTTCATCGCCGACGTGTCCGGCGCCAACAGCAACGAGCGTCATCCACTGCAGGTGATGTACGGGGTGGGCGGCGAGCGCAGCCTCGTCGAAGACGAGCTGCACCACCTGACCGGCTACGACCACGCCCGCCCGGTGCGGATCGGCAACGGCGCCTACGACCAGGTCCAGCACGACATCTGGGGCTCGATCCTGGATTCGTTCTATCTGCACGCCAAGTCACGCGAGCAGGTTCCTGAAACCCTGTGGCCGGTGTTGAAGAAACAGGTCGAGGAGGCGATCGCGCATTGGCGCGAGCCCGACCGCGGAATCTGGGAGGTGCGCGGAGAGCCGCAACACTTCACGTCGTCGAAGGTGATGTGTTGGGTGGCCCTGGACCGCGGGTCCAAACTGGCGAGGCGACAGGGCGAGAAGAGCTATGCCCAGCAATGGCGGGACATCGCCGAGGAGATCAAGGCGGACATCCTGAAGCACGGCGTGGATTCCCGCGGCGTGTTCACCCAGCGCTACGGCAGCGACGCGCTGGACGCCTCGCTGCTGCTGGTGGTGCTGACCCGATTCCTGCCGCCGGACGATCCGCGGGTGCGCAACACGGTGCTCGCGATCGCCAACGAGCTCACCGAGGAAGGCCTGGTGCTGCGTTACCGCGTCGAGGAGACCGACGATGGGCTGTCCGGCGAGGAGGGTACGTTCACGATTTGCTCCTTCTGGCTGGTGTCGGCGTTGGTCGAGATCGGCGAGGTGGCCCGCGCCAAGCGACTCTGCGAGCGGTTGTTGTCCTACGCGAGCCCGTTGCACCTCTACGCCGAGGAGATCGAGCCGCGTACCGGCCGGCACCTGGGCAACTTCCCGCAGGCGTTCACCCACCTGGCGTTGATCAACGCGGTGGTGCACGTGATCCGCGCCGAGGAGGAATCCGACGGCTCCGGGATGTTCCAGCCCGCCAACGCGCCGACGTAGCGGTTCAGCTCACCGTCAGGGCCACCGGCCCGTATGCCCTTGTGCTCCACGGTTTTTGGCCGAATCTCCTGAACGTCGGCCGCGAACCCACTGAACGGGCCCAACATTCTTGGTCTGCACGCCGGCGAAGCCGTGGTCCTTCAGAATGTCTCCGACCTCGTCTTGGGTGAACACGTAAGGATCGAGGCTCGGTAGCCTGCGCCAGAATCGGACGGCGTGTCGAGCAACGGGGACCACCACCGCCAACTGTCCGCCCGGTCGCAGCACCCGCATCATCTCGGCCAGCGCGGCAGCCGGGTCCGGCATGAATTGCAGCACGCCGATCGAGACGACCGCATCGACCGTCTCACCGCGCAGTGGGAGCCGCTGGGCGTCCGCGCGTAGGAACCCGAGCTGTGGCCCCGATTGCGCACGAACCGCGCGCGCCAACATCGCCTCGGAGCGATCGAGGCCCAGCACCAGTGCGTCCGGCCCCCCCCGCGCGGGCGATGGACGCGGTGACGCTGGCGGGACCGCAGCCGACGTCGAGGATGATGCCGCCCTGCGGGATGTCGAGCCAGTCGACTGAGGGCTGAAAAGCGCTCACCAGCTTGCGCAACACCGCTTGGGCATTGTCGTAGACCATCGCCGCCGCCGGCGAGGCCCATAACGCCTGGATCGCGCCGGTTTTGTTCGGCGATGCCGAGCCTTCTCCCACCGATCCAGCGGCCAGCAGATCGAGGTAGCCCCTTGTGACGTCCGGCTCGGCGGGCGGATCGGCGAGCAGTTCCAGCGCCCTACGCAACGCCGGGGGCAACGCTGCGGTCAAATAGGTAACCTCATTTCTTCGAATGCGTTAATTGATTTCTTTCGAGTGTGTTAATTAATTTCTTCGAGAGCGTTAATTAATGGGCATCGACAATTCGGGGCTGTTATTAGGCGCGCGATCAATTTGGCCATTTTTATTAGGCACACGACAAATTTGATCTATTAGACGCACGAGCAACTATTGACCCCGCCTAGCAAACTAAATAACCACGTTGCAGCCTACGCTACGGGATCGAAGAGGTCGACTGGCGACTTTGGTGATAACTGGACGAGATGTGACACGACGAAGGCGCTAAACGGTCACCGACCGTGAACGCGGGGCCGCGTTGCCGCTCAGCACAGGTTTATCGGATCATCGCGCCTCAGCGGGCAACCGGGTCCCGAGCAGCGCGTCGAAATCGACGCCAGATCTTATGTCGCGACTGACGCTTTTCAGGTTGCTGTGAGCGACTCGTAACGCTTGCGCCCGCTTGCCACGAAGGCCGCTCAGTCACGCGCCCAATTCCATGCCGGCCGAAGGCCGACACAATTTGGGCCTTGTGCAGCGAGAGCGATGTGAGCCATGATGAGCTGGGAGAGAGAGGAAGTTAGAGAGAAGATTCGTCGGCGGTCAGCACGCTCACCCCTCCTACGAAACGCGGGTGCTGCACCGGTTGGAGGATGCGATGGTCGAGTTTGCGGTCCACCCGGGGACAGTGTTGCTCAAGCGCATCGCCGCCGAAGGCGACCGCAATCCCGACCGCCCGCCTAGCGGGCCAGCGTTTGTGCAAGTGGTCAGCGGCCATAATCACATCTCCCGATTTGCACCATTCGGCCCATCGGGCCCCACCAAACCTTCGGCGGGTGGCCCGAAATCTTATGCCGCTGCCCCACGAGGCAGCTCATTATGGCGGCGAAAAACCGTCAGAATACCACTCTACATGCCGCTACACGGCAAACAATATTTGAACTCATCGGGCCCCATTTTCCCATTCTACGAGACAGCTTCCCGGGTGCGATTTTTCGGAAAGCTTTTGCGATCGCGAATTACGTACGTAACCGCATAACAGCGCCCCTAAAAATCCGACCCGGTTATGAGAGGTGCGACGATGAAATCCCTGGGTGCAAATCTATTGCCAGACACCTTCGTTTCCCAACGTTCCGTACTTGTTGACCTCTGCGAGTCGATCGAAGGCAGATCGACAGCGATACCGATCATCCGCGCTCGCTCCACGCTCGATGCGCGTGAGATCGTCGCCGCAGGTCGGGCCGAATCGGCGATGGCCCCAGATCTCGCGGGCACTGTCGTACCGATCGTCGTGCAGGAGCCACAGGACGCCTTGGCCGGGCTTTTCGCCGTGGCGCTTGCCGGCGGCGTGCCACTTGTGCTGTCTGGTTCACGAACGTATGAGTCGGCTACGGCGGTGCAAAGACGCATTAACGATGTTGCCGAAAAGGTCAATGCTCGATTCGTCTACCTACACGGAACGTGGCAACAGGTATCAAAGGATTCACAACCCGACGTCGCTCACGAGGAAACGGCCTTTTTACAGTTCAGCTCGGGGAGTGTCGGCAGCCCTCGGCCGCTGCGGATATCACATCGCGCCCTCAGCGCTCAATTGGAGATATTGGCGGATGCCACCGCGGTCGGATCGGACCCCGTGGCGGGCTCGTGGTTGCCACTGTCGCATGACATGGGACTTGTCAGCACCTTGCTCGGTTTGTCGCTCGGGTGCCCCTTGTTGCTGTGGAGCCCAGAAGAGTTCCTGACGGCGCCGGCCCAGTGGATCGAGCAGATGGCGACTCACCGAGTGGGCTTTTGGCCGGTCATTCCCGCGGGGATGCATATCGCGACCAAGGCATTGGCATCGCGCGGCCGCCGCCTCGGTGCGCTGCGAGCTGTGCTCGTCGGCGCCGATGTCATACGCCCTAATGTCTTAACGGCGTTCGAATCAACGGCCGGCTGCGGCGAAAATGTCGTGCGCCCTTGCTACGGCCTCGCCGATGCGACGCTGATGGTGACCTGCGCTCCCGGGGATCGGCACTGGCGGACGGTGGATGCGCCCGAAACCCCCGATCGCAGCGAGCGATATACCCGACTGGTATCTGTTGGCCCACCCGCGCCCAACACCGAGGTATGGATCGAGGTCGGGGGTCATCCTGTCGGCGAGCGCATCATCGGCGATGTAGTCGTGCGGTCGGCTTCCCGCTGCTCGGGCCCCTTCGGGGGCGAAGTGGTCCCCGCGTCGGTTCCGGTGCACACCGGCGACCTGGGGTTCATTGCCGACGGCGAGCTGGTCTTTACCGGTAGGGCGGCCGAAGTCGTACGGGTCGCCGGGCAGGATTTTTTGCCCACCGAGGTGGAAGACTTCCTGGTCCGGACGGGCTTCGGCAAAACGGGGCGCGTTGCCGTAGTCGGAGTCGACAACGACGCAGCGACCCAAATGGTTGCAGTGATCGAAAGCGGATCCGACATCAGCGATGAGGCGGCAACGGCCCGCCGTCGCGAGCTCCTGGGAGCCGCCAGAGCGGCCGGTCTGCCGCTGACAGGAGTCAGATTCGTACCGCGGAACTGGCTAAGCAGGACAACCAGCGGCAAGCTGCGCAGGCGCCGAATTGCCGCAGATCTCATGGAGGCGGGCAATGACCGGCTCTGCCAACGCGTCGCACAATGACAAACCCGAGATTCACACTCCGAAAAAGACGGCGCCGGTAAGCGGCACGCCGCTAACCCGCGATCGCGTGATCGCTGAGATCATCCGCGCCGTACGCGCCATGCGCCCGTCCTTTTCTGAGCGGGAACTAAATCATCAGACCAACCTGTCGCTGGACTTGGGCCTCGAGTCAGCGTCCCGGGTGGAGCTCCTGCTGGAAGTCGAACGCGCTCTCGACGTTCCCTTGAATATTGGAGAAGTGGTGGTATTTGTCGAGCTCACGATCGGCGAGCTCGCCAATCTCATCGTACCCAAAGCCGAAGACGAGGACACGGACCGATTACCTAATCCTGGGCGTGCTCTCCACGATAACGGCGATAGTCGCCTCTACCGGGTAAACCCCAAAACTTCATAGCCGGATTGACGGCATCAGCGTCCGTTGTGGGAGGTAGTCGTGTCGGACCGTCGCATCGCAGCATCATCTGCGCAAGAGGCTTTATGGTTTGCCCAGAAATTAGTTCCCGATCCGCCAAATAACATCTCCTGCCACCTTGAAATCTTGGGCCCACTGGATCACCGCGTCATGGCGAAAGCTTTGCGTGACGTCTGTCGCGAAGCAACGACTTTGCGTGTCACCTTTGTTCAAGACGAAGCCGGACTGTGGCAAACGCAGGGCGACCCGGACGCCTGGGAACCGGATTACGTCGATGTCAGCCATACGGATAACCCGGAATCCGCTGGACGCATCATCATATCGGCGATGACTCATCGCGCGTTCGACCTAAGTCACGATATCTTGTACCGCGCGGGGCTGATCAAGCTAGATGAGGCGCGCCATACGTTATTCGTGGTAGTCCACCACATCGTCTGTGACGGATTTGGGCTGCTCGTCGCTGTCCGGCGCATAGCGGAGGTGTACACGGCCGCGACGTCGAGCGTCAGCCCTTCCCGATCCAAGTTTTGCAGTCCCGAAGTGATCGCCAGCGACGATTTGGAATATAGATGCTCCGAGAGCTTTGTTTCGGACAAAGAATTCTGGGCCAATTACACGGCGGCTTGGCCGGAGCCGCTGGCGATCTCCGAACGTCCAAATTCCCCGCAACCGCCGACGTTGCATCAGAGCTTGGCTCTCACCGGAGACGATGCAACTCTCCTCAGAACTGCTGCGGGTCGCGCTGACCAGTCCCTGCCGCGTTTTTTGACCGGGTGTCTGGCCGGTTTCTTTAGTCGAGCGTGTTCGCCATCGGAGTTTTCGATTCGACTAGCGGTCGCTAACAGGTTCGGCACCGCGTGGAGCACGCCCTGCATGCTTTCCAATGTCGTTCCTGTGCGCATCAACATGGCGCCAGGAATCCGATTCATTGATTTTGCGAAATCACTGGACCGAGAGATCAGCACACTGGTTGCCCATTCCCGATATCAGATCTCGGCTATTCAGCGCGATGCCCGCCTGTTGAACGGACAAAAAAGCCGATTTGGACCCGTTATCAATGTTCTGCCATTCTTCGGGAACATCAAATTTGGCGAAAGCCGTGCAGTTTTTCGCGGCGCCTCTTTCGGAGCCTGTGATGATCTCCTGATCTCGGCATATTACGACACGGGTCAAGGCGACAAGAGCCAGGGCGGTGATGTTTATGTCCAACTTGATGCAAACGGGCTGCTCTATGCGAAGCACGATCTGTTCCGTTTGGCAGCTCAGCTGACGTCTTTTTTGCATGAGGTCTCGGTTGATCCGGAGCGGCGGATCGATCAGATCGAGATCATCGATGCGGTCGAACGCGACCAGGTCGTGAACCGGTGGAACGACACCGCCACCCCAATACCGCGCGGCAGCGTGCCAGAACTGTTCGCCGCCCAAGCCGCCCGCACACCCCAGGCGCTCGCGGTCGAAGACGACGACGAGACCCTGACCTATCACCAACTCGACGCTCGGGCAAACCATCTCGCCGCCCAGCTGACCACCTATGGAGCCCGACCCGAAACCATCGTCGCGGTCGCACTGCCCCGCTCCACCCGATTGGTCACCGCGCTGCTGGCCATCTCCAAAACCGGCGCGGCCTACCTGCCTATCGACCCGAACTACCCCAGCGAACGCACCACATACATGCTCACCGACGCCGCCCCCCAACTACTGATCACCGACACCGCCACCATCCAAACACTGCCCGACACCGACCTACCCCGACTCATCCTCGACACCATCGACCCCCCCACCGGAACCGGAGACACCCCCCCAACAACCACAAACACCCCAAAAATGACCAACCGCACAC